>DAIQBH010000180.1:0-13220 GCA_036781285.1 Thermodesulfobacteriota bacterium
TGCCAGCGCGCCGGTCTCGGTGCCGCAGGTGCCGGTGCGCGAGATCGACGTCCCGAAGCACGGACGCGGCTGCGCTTCGCAGTTGCCCGCACCCGGGAACGTCTCTTCACAGTCACGGTTGCCCGCGGTCAGGTCGCACTGACGGTAGGTCTGACCGGAGCACACGCCGTCCGGCGGGTTCTGCTCGCAGACGCCGCTCGCCGGGCAGACACCGTCCGGCACACAGGCGTTGGCCTGGACCTGACCGGTGCAGTAGCAGCTGCCCGCCGGGAAGGCCGACGACAGGCAGTTGACGCTGGCGTCGGTCGTGACCGTACCCGTGGTGAGCGGGTTCAGGTCGATGTTGAGCTCGCCGACGCTGCTGCCGCTCGGCTGACAGTCGTTGGACGTGCGGCCGGCATCCGGCGGCGCGCCGCCGGCGTTCTGGAAGAGATCGCTGATGCCGCCCACGTCGCAGGCCGCACCCGGCGTCTTGCCGCCGTCGCAGGTACCGCCCTTGACGCCGTCGTTCTCGGTCGGGTCACCCACGCACGGCGGGCAGGGCTTGTCCTGATCGATCGTCAGGAAGACGCGCGAGATCAGCTTGACGCTCGATTCGCCGCAGCCGGTCTCGCAGTTGTAGGTACCGGTCACCGCCTCGCGGAACTCGTTGGTCACGCAGGAGGAAACGCCGCCCGCGGAGAGCGGGAGCGGGGAGCCGAAGACGGTCCCGACGAGGGCCGAGCCATCGACCGTGCACTCCGGATCGTTCGGACAATCGAGGTTCGCCGTGATCGACGCCTCGCGGATCGAGACGGAGTCGTGGGCGATACCGGTCCAGCCGGTGTCGAGATCGGAACCACCCTCGGAGGTCAGCGTGACGGTCATCGCCGGAGCTTCGCAGAAGGTACCGCCGCTGCTCGTCGGGGTGGGGGTCGGGTCCGTCGGGCTACCGCCGGTAGCGGTCGGATCCGGGCTCGTGACGGCCGTCGCCGTGGCTACCGGACCAGCAGTTTGGGTCGCGGCCGGTCCAGGCGTCGACGTGCGTTGGGGCGAAGGTTCGACATCGTCATTGTCGTTGTTGTCTTCACCGCAGCCCGCGATCGCGAATGCCGCGACCATGGCGAGCGTGAGAAATCTCGTCCGAGTCTTCATGAAAATCTCCTCCTTGAGGGGGTTGATGACCACTCCGTTGGCGTGCGGGGCTCGATAGCAAACGGCCGATTTTCCTGTCAAGGAAACGACCTCCGTCAGTGATCGCAGTATTGCTCGCGGAAATGTTCGGAGGCAACGCGCGCGCTCCTCGCAATGTTCCGATACGAAGCGGTTGGACCTTTCTTTCAATTCCGCGTGCCCTGTGCTTAGACCTGCCCGGCATGCGATCGCTGGGGCGATGGTTCGGCGCGACGGCGCTCGTGTGGATGGTGTCGCTTTGCGTCGTCGACGCCGTCACCGCGGACGAGTTCGTCAAGAACGGCAACTTCGCGCAGGGCTCGGCCGGCACGCCGGCCGAGTGGCGCACCGACCGCTGGGACACCAAGACCGGCGTCACCGAGTTCCTCTGGAAGGCGCCGGCCGGCTCCGAACCCGGACAGGCGGGCATCAAGAACACCGGCCCGAACGACGCGCGCTTCGTCCAGGACCTCAGGGTCAAAGAGGAAACCTGGTACCACATCTCCGGGAAAGTCCGTACGGAGAACGTCGGTCAGGCCGCGATCGGCGCCTATTTGTCCTTGATGGAGGGTTTCCAGAACTCCCAGGACATCAAGGGCAGCGAGGATTGGCAGACGATCGAGCTCTGGGTGAAGACCGAGAAGTGGCAGGATCGGATCACCCTGGCGCTCCGCCTCGGCGGCTACAGCAGCCTCAATACCGGCGAAGCCTGGTTCTCGGACATCAAGGCCGAGGCCGTCTCGGGTCCGCCCCCGAACGCCAAGAACGTCTATCAGCCGGCGACCGGTGGTGGTGGGTTCGCCCCGCTCTCGCTCTGGGCCCTGATCCTGCTGCTCGGGCTGCTGACGGCGGCGCTCTGGTATTACCTCCGGCCGCCGCCGGGCGGTGGCGGCGATCGCGGCTCGACGGGGGAGAAGCTCGGGCTCGCGGCGCTCTTGCTGGCGCTCCTCGCGATCAAGATGGCCGTCTCGCCGTACTTCGGGTACCAGACCGACCTCGGTACCTATAAGGCATGGGCCCTTCGGCTGGCCGATCGCGGTCCGGCCGATTTTTACGCTCCGAATTACTTTTGCGATTATCCCCCAGGCTACCTCTATATCCTCTGGCTCCTCGGAAGCATCTACCAGGGGATGAAGCTCGACACGTCGGGCGCGCTCTCGACCCTCATCATCAAGATGCCGGGTCTGATCGCGGACTTCTTGTCGACGTGGCTCCTCTTCGCGCTGCTGCGTCCGCGCGTCGGCCAGAAGCTGACGTGGATCGTCGTCCTCGCCTACGCGCTCAATCCCGCGGTCATCTTCAACTCGGCGATCTGGGGGCAGACCGACTCGCTCTTCACGCTCGAGCTCTTCCTCGGCGCGCTGCTGCTCTTCGAGGGACGGATCGCGTTCGGGTGGGCGGTATTGATGGTCGCCGCGATCACCAAGCCGCAGGCACTCATCTTCCTGCCGCTCTTCGCGTCGTGGCAGGGCAACTGGGACCGTCCCGAGCGGCCGATCATCGCCGCCGCGACCGGCCTCGCGGTCGCCGCGCTCCTGACGTTGCCGTTCGTGGAGCCGCTCGGCCTCTTCCAGCACTACAACAAGGGCGCCGCGTATTACGCCGAGACGTCGGTCAACGCGTTCAACCTGATGGCGATCCTCGGCGGGTTCCGTCAGTCCGACAGCGGCATGCTCGGGTTCCTGAGCTTCAAAGTCTGGGCGACGATCTTCGTCGTCCTGTTCTTCTGCTACCTCGCCTACCTCATTTATCGGCGCCGCGACGCCGAAATGTACATGTACCTCATGTTCCTGCTGCCGCTCGGGTTCTTCATGCTCTCGACGCGCATGCACGAACGGTACTTGTTTCCGTGCTTGCTCTTCCTGGCGCCGCTCTTGCCGCGCCGGAAGCACCTGTGGGGCTTCTACGTCCTCCTCACCATCACCTACTATCTGAACCTCTGGTACATCCTGCGGGCGCTGAACTCGGACTACTTCCTGGCTGCCTGGGAACCGTTCGGCATCGCGGTCTCGATCGTGAACTGCGGCATGTTCGTCGCGGCGCTCGCGGAAGGGTTCCGCATGACGCGGATCGCCCCGGAGCCGCTGCCGCTGCCGTGCGGCGAGCCGCTGCCCGACGGCGAGACGGACGACTCCGCGGCCGTCGTGGCTACGCCGGCGCCGGCCATCGCCAAGAGCGCGCCCGCAAAGCGTCCGGACAAGCGCGAGAAGACCGCGGCCGCGCCCGCCGAGAAGCCGAAAGCGCAGGTCGCGCGTCCGCTCTGGGAGATCGAGGCCGGTGCCGACCGCTATCGCATCACGCGCCAGGACCTCGCGCTCGCGCTGCTGCTCGTCGTGATCGCGGCCGGGTTGCGGTTCTGGAACCTCGGCCAGCCGAACGAGCTCGTCTTCGACGAGGTCTACTTCGTGGAGCAGGGTAAGAACTATCTTCGCGGCAAGGACTTCATGGATCCGCACCCGCCGTTTGCGAAGCTCGCGATCGGCGCGAGCGTCGCGGTCTTCGGCGGCGAGGCGAACGGGTACCGCATCTTCAACGCCGTCTGCGGCACGCTCCTCGTCGGCGTCGCGTACTTCACGGGGCGGAAGCTCCTCGGCGACGGCATCGCGGCGTTCGTCACGGCGGCCGCGGTCGCGTTCGACGGGCTCTTCATCGTCGACTCCCGGATCGCCGTCATCGACATCTGGTACGTGACGTTCGGCGCGATCGCGTACCTGTTGTTGTTCCAGTATCTCCGAACACCGCCGTTGCAACGCCGGCCCACCATTCTGATCTTCCTGGGCGTCGCGCTCGGGCTGAACCTCGCGAGCAAGCTCTTCATCCCCGCGTTCACCTGGATGACGGTCGTGTTCTTCCTCGCGATCCTCTCCGTGCACGCCGAGCGCATGCACCGGGTGGCCGATCCGTGGCTGCGCGGTCTCGCGCCCGCGGTGCTCGTGACCAGCGCGGCCGCGGCGGTGTATCTCGCCGTCTATCTCCCGCACTACTGGCTCGGGTGGTGGCACAGCATCTGGGACATCCCGAAGTACTTCAAAGACGTGATCGGCTACGAGGCGGCCGTCGCCGACGCCACGCACCCGTACTCCTCGAAGTGGTACACCTGGCCCTTCCTGCTGCGCCCGGTCTGGTACCACTTCAAGGACGTGCCGAACGACGCGAGTCAGATCGTCGGCGTCTGGGGCGGCGGCAACCCGATCGTCTGGTGGGGCGGCTTCGCGGCGATCGTCGTCGCGCTGGCGCGCGGCATCCGCGAGCGGCACCTGCCGAGCGTCTTCCTCTGCACCGCGTTCATCATGCACTACATCGTGTGGTCGTGGATCGGCCGCACGCTCTTCCAGTACCACTACCTGCCGTCGCTCTACGCGAGCATCCTGGCCCTCGGGATGGCGCTGGCGATGCTGTGGCGCACGCCGGCGGAGGATCCCTTCTGGGTCGGCGCCGGTGTCGCGCTGCTCGTCCCGCTGCTCCCGACCCTCATGGGTCCGCTGCCGCGCGCGGGAATCCTCGTCTGGGCCGCGATCGCGGGCGCGTACGGCGCCGCCGTCGTCTATCGCCGGCTTCCGATGTTCTCGTGGCCCGCCGGCCGCGTGGTCGTGGTCGCGTACGGCGTCGTCGGCATCGCCCTCCTGGTCTACTTCTATCCGCTGTGGTCGGGGGCCCCGATCGCGCGCGATCTCTACAGCGCGCGGATGTGGTTCCAGAACGGCCCCGCCCGCTGGATCTAGCAGCTCGTAGGTCGTGGTCGTGACGAGGACACGCCACGTGGTCGCAGCGCTGGCGATCTTCATCGGGGTCACGATGCTGTACTACGCGTCGAATCCCCGGCTGCCGGACGCGTACAAGCACCACGTGTACGTCGCCGACGCGTGGCTGCACGGCCGGCTCGACGTCAAAGGGTATCCCGGCCACTACCACGACTGGATTCGGGTCGACGACAAGGTGCACTCGCCGTTCGCGCCGACGCCCGCGATCCTGCTCGTGCCGTTCGTGTGGTGGTGGGGCACGGCCCTCAACATGAACTTCTTCAGCATGGCGGTCGCCGGATTCAACGCGATGCTGTGCTGGATCCTGCTCCTGCGCGCCGAAGTCGGGCCGCGCCGCGCCGCGCTCGGAACGTTGATTTTCGCGTTCTGCACGGTGAATTGGTTCAGCGCGATCATCGGCACGACGTGGTTCCTGGCCCACCTCTGCACCGAGCTCTTCCTCCTGCTCGCGCTGATCGAGGTATTCGGCAAAGGCCGCGCGTGGCTCGTCGGGGCGGCGTTCGGGTTCGCGATGCTCTCACGCGCCAACGTGGTCACGGCGGCGCCCGGCGTTTTCTTCCTGCTCGTGCACCGGCACGCCGTCCGGCAGAGCTTCTTCCGGTTCTTCGACGGGCGCGCGATCTGGCGCGGCGTGCTCTTCACGCTCGGAATCGCCGTGCCGATCGGCATCGAGCTCTGGCTGAACTACACCCGCTTCGGGAACCCGTTCGACACCGGGTACGGCAAGGCCGCAGAGATCTACATGAGCGGCAAGAAATACGGGTGGTACGACTGGCACTACATCTCGCAGCACGTGCACATCGCGATCTTCAAGGGCTGGGAGTACGTCGAGGAGTTCCCGTTCCTGAAGCCGTCACCGGAAGGCTTGTCGATCCTGCTGACGAGCCCGGTGCTGCTCTACGCGTTCGCGGCGTCACGCCGCGACCCGGTAGTGCGGCTGCTCTGGCTCGCATCGGCGCTGACGGCGGCCGCGCTCGTGCCGTACTTCTACCAGGGCTGGGTGCAGTTCGGGTACCGCTACCTGCTCGACGCGTTGCCGTACGTCATCATCCTCACGGCGATGGGCATGCGCGACCGCGGGTTCGCGCCGCTGCTCTTCCTCGCGGAGTCGTCGGCGCTACTGAATGCTCTGGGCGTGTACTGGGGGAAGAAGCTGGGTTGGTAGCGTGAACCCGGCCGGCGGTGCGGTGACCGCGGCCGGCTTGTCGTCGCGCCGCAGTGCCAGCACGAGCTCGCTCCGGAACACGTAGGCGGTGTCCTCGAGCGCGAAGCCCCACTCGCGACACAGCTGGATCAAGCGGTCGCGCGTGTAGTGGGTGATGTGCTCGTCCTTGTAGCCGCCCGGGGCGAAGAACCCGTAGAGCGGCTCGATCGTGCGCCAGCCGACGGTGTCGTAGTCCGGCGTGCCGAGGATCAAGAGGCCGCCGGGGCGCAGTACCCGCCGGAACTCCGCGAAGATCGCGTCGTCGTACGGAATGTGCTCGATCACCTGCGAGCACACGACGCAGTCGAAGCTCGCGTCCCGCACCGGGACCGCGAACACCGAGGCGCGCGTCAGCGGCACGTCGTAACGGCGCATGTAGCGGAGCTTGTTGTGGAGGATGTCCATGCCGACGACGTCGTTGATCGACTGGAGGATGACGCTCGATCCGCAGCCGATGTCGAGGGTCTTCCCCGCGCCGCGGGCCCACGCGCAGATGATCTCGTGGCGCCGGCGCTGCCACCAGCGCTGGAGTGGGATCGGGCTGTAGAACGCGCGCTCGTCGTAGTCCGCGGACTCGATCGAGCTGCGGAGCTTCCACAGCCGGAAAAAGGCGCGCAGGAGATCCATCCCGAACGCGACGACCCGCGCGTGGGAGGAGCCGCGCTCGCGCGGATAGTAGGTGAACGGCATCTCCGTGATGCGCCACCCCTCGGCGTGGATCTTGACGAGGATCTCCTCGAGGACCTCGAAGTTCGTGCCTTCGAGCTCGAGTCCCTGGACGGCGACCGCGCGATAGAGCCGGAAGCCGCTCGAAAGATCGCGGGCGGGAAGACCGAGGCCGCGCGCGAAGAAGGCGTTCAGGACGCGCGACAGGATCAGCCGGCTCTTCGGCATGTACGCGACGCCGCCCTTCACGTAGCGGGACGCGATCACGACCTCGGCGCGGTCGCGGCTCCGCCAGAGCTTCATGATGAAGTCGGGGTCGTGGGAGAGGTCGGCGTCGAGCGTCAGGATGAACGTGCCCTTGGCGGCGGCGAGGCCCTCGCGGAGCGCGCCCCCGTATCCCGGCAACGTCTGGCGGATGACCCGAGCCCCGCCGGCGGCGGCCGCCTCGGGCGTCCCGTCGGTCGACCCGCCGTCGACGACCACGAGCTCGTAGGTGCAGCCGATCGAACGCAAGACGCCGACGGTGCGGGGCAGGAGGCGTTCGACGTTTTCGCGCTCGTTGAGGACGGGGAGGACGACGCTCAGATCGACGGTTCCGGATTCCGGCATGCGGCGGGCGAGGGTAGCAAACGGGGATGGCGTCGTACACCGAGCTTACGCGAAATGACTCGGAAAACGCGGCTCCGGCTCAATAGACTACCCATTCCCGGGGTGGTACTCAGGCGCGCGCGTGAATCGTCTCCCCAGCATCTCGGCCTTCTTTCCCGCCTACAACGAGGAAGCCAACGTCGGCGCCATGGTCGAGCGCCTGCGCGCCGTCTTGCCCACGGTCGCGGACGACTACGAGATCATCGTGGTCAACGACGGCAGCCAGGATCGGACGGCCGAGGTCGCCGATGCGCTCGCCGCCGCCGATCCGCGGGTGCGCGTCGTCCATCATCAGCAGAACCGTGGCTACGGCGGTGCCCTCAAGTCCGGCTTTGCGGCCAGCACGAAGGCCTACGTTTTCTTCACCGACGGCGACGGGCAGTTCGACGTCGGGGAAATCACGACCCTGCTCCCGCACGTCCCGCAGTACGACGTCGTGATCGGCTATCGCATCGACCGCGCCGAGGGGGGGCTCCGCCGCGTGAACGCGGGTGCCTGGAACTTCCTGGTGCGCCGGCTCTTCGGCATCCCGTCGCGCGACGTCGACTGCGCCTTCAAGCTCTTCGATCGCCGCGTGTTCGACGTCGTCACCCCGGAGGCCGAGGGCGCGATGATCAGCACCGAGATCCTGGCGCGCACGGTGCGGGCGGGGTTCAAGATCACCGAGGTCGGGGTGCACCACTACCCGCGCCGGCACGGCACGCCGACCGGAGCCAACCCCCTCGTCATCGCGCGCGCCTTCTACGAGCTCTTCAAGCTGTACCGTCGCATCACGCGCGAAGACCGCCGGTAGGTCGCCGGAGGAGGAGGCCCCCGAGGCCGCTCTCGACCCCGGGGTGAAGCGAAGGGTGCGCTCTACTCGGCTGGGAGCGTGTGGAGCTCCTGACCGATCAGCGGGAGCTCGATCCGGCCGAGCCCGGGTAGACCTCCCGCCAGGTTGATCGCCGCCTGCGCCACGGGCGGGATGCAGAACAGCGCCGCGAACGTCGGTTCGGCCCTGCCGTTCGCATCCACGGGGTCGGCCATGCCGACGGCGCTGACGCTGCCGCCGATCACGCCGCTGTCGAGGAAGCAGGGCCGATTGACCGCGACGCAGGTGTCGCCCGACACCGGGCATTCGCCGTCGTTGAGACACCCTCGGAACGTTTCCGTCGGCGAGCAGGCGAGGTCCGCGATGGTCGCGCACTGTCCTTCGTTGCTGCTGCCGATGCGCGCGCAGAGCGCTTCGTCGACGCCCGTGGTGGAGCTGTCGTCGAGGCAAGCGTTCGGTTTGGTCGGCTCCGTGCCCGCGGCCGGACAGAAGCACTTCTTGCTGGTCGCGCCGAAGCCCGTGCAATTCGGGCTCGAGGCGCTCAACGTCCGCGTTTCGGTGCCGCTCGACCCCGCGAGCGTGATCGTCAGCGCCGAGATCAGCCCCGACGGCGGGCAATCGAGGCTCGTGGACCCGAAGGAGGGAATCGGCGAGACGCCGTTGACGTCGCAGGGCTGGCCGGCCTTCGGCCCACCGCTGCACGTACCGCCCTTGGTCCCGTCGTTGACGGCGCCGTCGCCGTCGCACGTCGGACACGGGCGTGTCGTCTCGATGCCCGAATGCACTCGCGACGTCAGATTGATCGTGCCCGTGAACGCGCCGGTTTCGGCGTTGGCCGTTCCACTCACCGCGCCGTTGACTTGATTGGTGACGCAGGTGCCGATGCCGCCGGCACTGAGCGGCAAGGGCGCGCCGAAGAAGAAGGCGCACGCGCCCGACGGGCACGGGGTGCCGGCGTCGCACGTGATGGAGGGGTCCGTCACGCAGCGTTGCGCGTCGATGTCCCCGGCACCGGCGTTCGTGTTCTGGATCGGACCGCCGATGTCGCAGTCGCCGCACGGCCGTGTCTGGCTTTCGCAGTTCGACACGGTGAAGGTCAGTTTTCCGTCCGAAACGACGGTCGCGTTGTGAGCGAGGCCGCTCCAGCCGCTGTCGAGTATCTTCTGCGAGCCGGCGTTGCCTTCGACCTCGACGGCGACGGGGCACGGGGAGCCGCTCGGCCGCGGGGTGACCGGGGTGCCGTTGCTCGTGGTCGGGGTGGCCGTGACTGTCGGGCTCGTCCCGGGCGTGATCGTCAGGCCGGTGGTCGGCCCGGCCGTGGTAGCCGTGGGAGTCGGCGTGCGACCTGGCCCGCCCCGGAACGCGTCGAACGAGACGTCGCACTCGTCGTCCTCGTCGTTGACGATGCCGTCGACGGTGTCGTCGTCGCGGAACTGACCCTCGATGCGGAACTGACGGCCGCCGTCGGAGAACTTCAGGACGAAGGTGCCGTCGTTCTCGATCTCCTGGGGGGGCGTGAACGTCTCGGTGATCACCTCGTCGTCGCAATCGAACGTCACGGACTCGATGCTGCCGACCTCGATCGTGATCGCACCGCCGTCGCTCAGCGAGCCGCTGAACGTCCCGGGAGGGGGCACGATCCCGCGCCCGGTCGAAACGCGAACGTCACTATCCCCGCACTGCGCGACGGCGAGTGCCATCGCGAGCATGCTCGCGACCCGTAGCCCTGCGTTCATCGTCGGCCCTCCTGCGAACGTGATCACACGGATCCGTTCGCCCAGTCCACGAGAACCGACATGGGAGGAGCGATGCGAAGATATTCACTGGAGCACTATGGATCAGAGTTTGGACGAGGCGGACGAAAAAGCCCCCGGGGTCGTGATCGACCCCGGGGGCTTTTCGCGGAGCGGAGCGTTCGCTCGCTATGGGAGCGTCAGGATCTCGCGGCTGACGAGCGGGAGCTCGATGCGGCCGAGACCCGGCAGACCGCCGGCGGCGTTGATCGACGCCTGCGCCACGGGCGGGATGCAGAAGAGCGACGCGAACGTGGGGTTCGACACGCCATTCTGCGGCGGATCGGCTTCACCGATCGCCGTGACCGTGCCGCCGACGACGCCGTTGTCGAGGTAGCAGGGCCGCTTGACCGCGACGCACGTGTCACCGCCCACCGGGCAGTCGTTGTTGGAGAGGCAACCGCGGAACGTCTCCGTCGGCGAGCAGACGGTGTCGGCGAGTGCCGGGCACTCGCCCTGGTTCGAGCCGCCCGACACGGGCACGCAGAGCGACTGGTCGCCCTCCACCGACGAGTCGTCCAGGCACGCGTTCGGCTGGGTCGGCTGCGTGCCGGCCGCCGGGCAGAAGCACTTCTTGCCGATGGCGCCCGTGCAGGCCGGGCTCGACGCTTCGATCGCTCTGGTTTCCGTCCCACTGGAGCCGGCGAGCGGGATGCTGAGCGCCGAGACGAAGCTCGCCGGCGGGCAGTCGAGGCTCGTCGAACCGAACGACGGGATCGGGGAGACACCGTTGACGTCGCAGGCCTGGCCGTTCCGCGCGCCGCCGTTGCACGTCCCGCCGGCGGTGCCGTCGTTCGTCGCGCCGTCGCCTTCACAGGTCGGACACGGCTCGTCGGTCGGGCCGAGCGCGACGCGCGAGGTGAGGTTGAGCGTGGTCGCGAAGGCGCCCGTCTCGATGTTCGCGGTGCCGCTGACGGCACCGTTCACCTGGTTCACGACGCACGAGCTGACGCCGCCGGCGCTGAGCGGCAGGGGTGCGCCGAAGAAGAAGACGCAGTCTCCGGACCCCGCGCACTCCGAGCCCCCGGTGGTGCACTTCTTCGAAGGATCCCCCGAGCACCGCTGCGAGTTGATGGTGCCCTCGTCGGCGCTCAGGTTCGCGATCGGTCCGCCGACCTGGCAGACGCCGCACGGCCGCGTCGCGGGCGTGCAGTCCAGCGTGAAGGTGAGCACGCCGTCCGAGACGACCGTCGCGTTGTGCGCGAGGCCGGTCCAGCCGCTGTCGAGCACGCGCTGGCTGCCGGCGTTGCCTTCGACCTCGACGGCGACGGGGCACGCGTCCCCGCCACCACCAGTCGTGGAAGTCGGCTGCGGGGTCGGCTCGCCGCCGCCCGGCGTGAACGTCGGTCCGCCGCCGCCGCCGGTAGGCGTCGGTCCGGACCCGCCGGTCGACGTCGGATTCGCGCCGGTCGTCGCGGTCGGGCCGCCGCCGGGGGTGGGAGTCCGGATCGGCGTCGGGTTGCCGCCGCTGCCGTCGCGGAACGCGTCGTACGAGACGTCGCACTCGTTGTCCTCGTCGTTGATCACGCCGTCGACCGTGTTGTTGTCGCGGAACTGACCCTCGATCCGGAACTGGCGGCCGCCGTCCGAGAACTTGAGGACGAAGGTGCCGTCGCTCTCGATCTCCTGGGGCGGGGTGAACGTCTCGGTGATCACCTCGTCGTCGCAATCGAACGTGACCGACTCGATGCTACCCACCTCGATGGTGATCGAGCCGCCGTCGCTCAGCTCGCCGTTGAAGGTCCCGGGCGAGGGGACGAACCCCGGACCGGTCGACACCCGAACGTCACTGTCTCCGCAATGCGCGATGGCGATCGCCATCGCGAGAATCCCCGCGACTCGTAGACCCTTCTTCATTGTTCCCCCTCCGTCCATGGAACGGTTTGCCCAGTTGGTTCAGCTCGTCGTCGTCGACTCCGCGACCGTTACGGCAATCCGACGGCCGTACCCTTGATCGTGACGCGCGCCGGGCCCGGGAGACCGGCGACGTTGTTGACCGATGCGGATCCGGTCGGCCCGACGCAGAACACCGACCCGAGCGTCGGATTGGACACGTCCTCGACCGGCGTATCTTCCATGCCTTCAGCGATGAGCGTGTCGGTGCCGTCCTTGCCGGGCGTCGCCGGCTGGAAGGTGCCGCCACCGGTCAGGAAGCAGAGGCGATTGGCCGACTCGCAGCTCCCCGGAGTGCCGCCGCAATCGGCGTCTGCAGTGCAACCACGCTGCGCGTGACCGGAAGCGACCGAGCAGTTCTGCGTGATGGGACCGGCGCTGCACTGGCCCTCGCCGTTACCCATGTCGACGCAGTCGAGCCCGGCCGTAGCCGAGTTGTCGAGGCACGCGCTCGGCTTGGTCGGCTCGCCGGCGCGATTGCAGAGTCCCATGGGACATTGGGTGACGTTCGTGCACGGAGCGCCGTTGTTCGTGCCGCCGATGCACCGGTTGCCGCCGCAGGTAGTGGCGCCGACCGCCGTGCAGTCGGCGTTCGTGAAGCACGGAGTCGACTCCGCGTTGTTGCACGTCTGGCAGAGGCACTTCTGCCCGGGGGCCGAGGGGCCGCAGTTGGGGCTGGCTGTCGTCAGCGTCTTCGTGACGGGATTCGTCTCGTTGCTCAGGTTGATCGGCAGCGTGGCGATGATTGCGCCCGAGGCGAGCGGGCAATCGAGGCTCGTCCGGCCGAAGTCCGGTCGGTTCGGAACGAAGCCGTTGGAGTCGCACGCCAGGCCCACCCGCGTGCCGCCGTCACAGGTGCCGCCGGCGGTCCCGTCGTTGATCGCGCCGTCGAGGACGCACCGCGGACACGGATTGTCGACCGCGATGCCGTTGTAGACCGCCGATCGCAGCAGCGCGGTCGTCACGGCCTCGCCGGTCTCCACGTTCGCGACGCCGTTCACGGTCCCGTCGAACTGGTTGTAGACACACGTGGACACGCCGCCGGCCGCGAGCGGGAGCGGAGCGCCGAAGTAGAACTCACAGGTGCCGCCGCCGCCGGTGCACGGCGTGTCGTCGGTGCACTTGATGGAGCTGTCGTGGCTACAGCGCTGATTGTCGAGCTCGCCGTCGCCCTTGTTCGGATTGGCGATCGGTCCGGAGACGGTGCAATCGCCGCACGGCCGATTCGCGGCGACGCAGTTGATGTTCACGGTCACGTCACCGTTGCTGATGATCGGGGCGCGGTGCGAGAT
>DAIQBH010000181.1:0-13169 GCA_036781285.1 Thermodesulfobacteriota bacterium
GGTAGCGACGGCGGTCACGGGCATGCGCACGGCACGGAGGAGCCCGAAGAGGACGAGGACGAATTCACCGAGGACATCCCCGGTGCGCTGCTCCGCGACTGGGGCCTCTACACGCAGCTCCTCTGGGGCTTCCAATGGCAGTGGGCGGCCGGGCTCCGCTACGAGTATGCGCGCGGCTCGGGCGCGAGCCTCCCGGACGGCCGCAGTGCGGACTTCCTGCGCAACGACCGACACCGCGTCTCGCCCCTTCTCATCTGGCAGCCGTCGGAGTTCTCGCGCTTCCGCCTCCAGTACAACTTCGACCACACGCAGGGCGTGCCGGTCGACGAAGCGCACTCGGTCTGGTTCTCGATGGAAATCCTCTACGGCGCCCACCCGGCCCACACCTACTGATCGCGAGGAGACGACGATGTTGAAGACGACGTTCGGAGTCATGCTGGTGCTCGTCGCGGCCGCGCTCGGCGCGCTCGCGCCTTCCATGGGCCGGGCGGCCGACGGGCCCTTGAAGATCTGCGCGACCGTGCCCGAGCTCGGTGCGCTCGCGCGCGAGATCGGCGGCGATCACGTCGCGGTGACCGTCATCGCCAAGCCGACCGAGGACCCGCATTTCGCGCCGGCGCGGCCGAGCCAGATCAAGGCCGTCAGCGAGTGCGACCTCTATGTCCGCGTCGGGCTCGAGCTCGAAGACGGCTGGGAATCGCAGCTCCTCAACAATTCGCGCAACACCAAAGTGGTGCCGGGCGGGCAGGGCTTCGTCGACGCCTCGACGGCGATCGTGCCGATGGAGGTGCCGGTGGTGGTGATCGACCGCTCGATGGGCGACATCCACGGCCAGGGGAACCCGCACTACCTTTCGGATCCGATCCAAGGCCTGCGGGTGGCGCGCCTCCTGCGCGACAAGCTCGCGCAGTTCCGTTCGGCGGAAGCGGGGTTCTTCGACGGCCGTCTCGCCGACTTCCAGCGGCGGCTCGACGTCGCGCTCGTCGGCGCGACGCTCGCCGCGAAGTACGAGGCGGAGAAGCTCGCGACGCTCGCCGAGTACGGCAAGCTCGGCGCCTTTTTGAAGCAGCAGGGCGAGTACGAGCAGCTCGGCGGCTGGCTCCGGCTCGTCGAGCCCTTCCACGGCACAAAGGTGATCGACGACCACCCGATGTGGCCGTACTTCGCGCGCCGCTTCGGGCTCGTGGTGGTCGGCCATCTGGAGCCGCGTCCCGGATTCCCGCCGACCACCAAGCACCTGTCCGATCTCGTCGCGCTCATGAAAACCGAACGCGTGCCGCTCGTGCTCGCGTCCGCCTACTACGACCCGCGCCATGCTCGTTTCGTCGCCGAGGCGACTGGCGCCACGGTGCTGGCGATGGCGAACCAGGCGGGGGCGCGTCCGGGAACGGAAGCCTATCTCGACTACGTCGACTACAACGTCCGGCAGGTGGCCGACGCGCTCCGTCGCTGACACGCCGGCGCTGCGCGGCGTCGAGACGACGGCGCCGGCTGCTCGCGTCGTCGTCAGCCGCGGCACCCTCCTGCGTGCGGCGCCGTACGCGCTCTTCTGCGCGTCCGGTGCGGCGAGCCTCGTTTACGAAGTCCTGTGGCTCCGGGAGCTCGCCGTCCTCTTCGGTCAGACCGCCGCGGCGGCGGCGCTGACGCTCGCCGTCTTCCTCGCCGGGTTTGCGTTCGGCGCCGAGCTCGGCGGGCGCCGGCGCGGAACGTTCGGGACCTATGCGGCGCTCGAGCTCGCGATCGCGCTGGCGGCGGTCGCGTCGTTTTCCCTGCTCGCGGCGGGTCGGGCCGCCGCGCCGACTGCGCTCGCGGTGCTCGGGGAATCGTTTCTCGGCCGCCTCGCACTCGCGGTCGTCCTCGTCGGTCCGACCGCGATCCTCGCTGGCGCGACGTTGCCGGTCATGATGCGGATCGTGCCGCCGCGACGCGGCGCGCTCGGCCGGACGGGGAGCGTGCCGTACGCGGCCAACACGGCCGGCGCTGCGGCCGGAGCGGTCGTCGCCGGTTTCGTCCTCGTCCCGGCGCTCGGCGTCCGTGGGGCATACGGCGCGGCGATCACGGTGAATCTCGCGGTCGCGGCTGCGGCGCTCGCGCTCGGACGGCGCGCATCCGGCGCCGGGCGCCGGGACGCCGAGGTCGCACCCGTGGCCGGCCCCTCCATCGCGGTCGGCGCATCGCGATCGGACGCCGCGCGTCCAAGCACGGACGTCGTGCATCGGATCGTCTTCGTCGCGGTATTTTCGATGCTCGCTCTCGAGGTCCTCTGGACGCGCATGCTCGCCCAGGTGCTCCATAACTCGGTCCACTCCTTCGCCACGGTGCTCGCGACGGTGCTGACGGCGCTCGCAGTCGGGGCGGTTCTCGCGCGCGCCTGTTCTCGTCCGGCGTTCGAGCCGCAGCAGGTGCTCGCGGCGCTCCTGGTGGCGGCGGGCGTCGGGGCCGCGATGACGCCGCAGCTGTTCGTCTGGCAGACCGACGGGCTGGCGAAGCTCGGCGGGGAGCGAGCGTTCGCCGGCTACGTGGGTGCCGTCGCGTGGACGACCGCGCTCGTGACCGCCGCGCCTGCGGTCTTCGGCGGCGCGGTGTTCCCGTACCTGCTGCGCTTCGCCGAGGCTGCACCCGCCGGCGGACGCACGGTCGGCCGCCTCGTCGCCGTCAACACGGCCGGCGCCGTCGCCGGGTCCCTCGTCGCCGGCTTCGTGCTCCCGGGAAGCATCGGACTCTGGGCCGGCATCCGCACGATCTCCGCGCTCTATCTCGTCCTCGCGCTCGCGTCGGCGAGCGCGGACGGCAGGTCGTGGGCGATCCGCACTCTGGCCGCCGTTGCGCTGCTGCTCTTGGTGGGCTTCGGCGACGCCGCGCGTCTCCCGCTCGTCGAGATCCGTGACGACAAAGGCGAGCGTCTGGTCGAGGTGCGCGAAGGCGCGGACGGCATCGTGAGCGTGGTGGCGCGCGGCGACGACCTCCGTCTGAAGCTCGACAACCATTACTCGCTCGGAGGCAGCGCCGGCCGGCGGCTCGAAGGTGTCCAGGCCGACCTGCCGCTCGCGCTCGCCGGGCGCCGGGCTTCCGTGTACTTCCTCGGCGTGGGGACGGGGATCACCGCCGGCGCCGCGCTTCGCCATCCGGTCGAGCGGCTGACGGCGGTCGAGCTGATCCCCGAGGTGCTGGACGCCGCGCGACGTCACTTCGCGCCCTACACGTACGGGTTGTTCGACGACCCGCGCGTCACGCTCGTCGTCGCCGACGGACGTCGCCATTTGGCGGCGTCGAACGCGCGCTGGGACGTGATCGTCAGCGATCTCTTCGTGCCCTGGCAAGCGGGCGCGGCGAGTCTCTACACGCGCGAGCATTTCGCCGCGGTGCGGGAGCACCTCGCCGAGGGCGGTCTCTTCGCGCAGTGGCTGCCGCTCTATCAGGTGTCCGAGCGCGAGCTCGCGATCGTGGCGCGCACCATGTTGGAAGTGTTCCCGCAGGTCACGCTCTGGCGCGGGGACTTCCAGCCCGATCATCCGATCGTGGCGCTCGTCGGCGAACCGGCGGGGACGACGTTCGATCCCGATGCGCTCGCCGCCCGGGTGCGCGCCATCGCCGGCAGCGAGGCGCTCGATCCGCGGACGGCGGTCGCGTTCACCGCGCTCACGTACGCCGGCAATGTGTCCCTGAACGCCGACCTTTTCGAGAGCGCGCCCGTCAACACCGACGACCGTCCGATTCTGGAAGACCTCGCGCCGCGCACGCATCGCGCCGCGGTGGCGGGCCGCGTCGCGTGGTTCACCCTCGGCGAGCTCGACGCGTTCTACGCGCGGCTCTTCGCGCGCGTTCCCCCCGAGCGCGACCCGTATCTGGCGCGGCTCACCCCGGAACAGATCGCGTACGTGCGCGCCGGTGAGGCGCTGCACCGCGCCTTCACCCGGCGACACGTCGGCGGTTCCGACGACGTCACGCCGCTGATCGACCGCTTCCGGGAATCCGTTCCCTGGGACGTCTACGCCGCGTTCCGCGAGCAGATCGCGCTCCTCCGATGACGGCGCTCGGTGACGTGCTGATCCGCGCCGAGGGCCTGACGCTGGGCTACGGGGGCGCCCCCGTCGTGCGCGCCGTCGATCTGCACGTGCGGCGCGGCGACTACTGGTTCCTCGTCGGTCCGAACGGGTCGGGGAAGACGACGTTCGTGCGCGCGCTCTTCGGTCTCGTCCGCGTCGCCGCGGGACGGCTGGAGGTCGACCCCGCGCTCGGAGGGCGCGCGCGCATCGGCTTCGTGCCGCAGCGCTGGAACCTGAACCCCTCGCTCCCGACCACCGTCGGCGAGCAGGTCCGGCTCGGGCTCGTCGGCTTGTCGCTCGGCACGGCCGCGTCCGCCTCGGCGGTCGCACGGGCGCTCGACGAGGTCGGCCTCGGCGGGCGCGAGCGGCAGGACTTCTGGACCCTCTCGGGCGGGCAACGCCAGCGCGTACTCTTGGCGCGTGCCCTCGTGCGGAGTCCGGCCCTGCTCGTTCTCGACGAGCCGGAGGCCGGGCTCGATCTCGTCGCCGAGCGCCGGCTTCTGGACGTGCTCCGCGAGACCAATCGTACGCACGGTGTCACGGTCGTGCACGTCTCGCACGACCTCGAGAGTGTCCGGCGCTACGCAACCCACGTCGCGCTCTTTGCCGCCGGCACCGTCCGGAGCGGAACCGCCGCCGAGGTGATGACCCGCGCCGACCTGGAACGCGCGTTCGACGTCACGCTGGCCGAGACGCGGGAGCCGCGTCCGTGATCGCCGCGTTCGTCGCCTCGTGGCCGCTCTTCGTCGACGCCTATGTCGCGGGCTGGCTGATCGCGGTGCTGCTCGGCCTCCTCGGCATCGTCGTCGTGACGCGCGATCAAATCTTCCTCGGCGCCGCCGTTTCGCAGGCGTCGGTGCTCGGTATCGCCGTCGCGGTCGTCGGGGGTGATCTCGCCGGACGCGCGACCGGATGCACATGGTGCACCGACGACTGGACTCACACCATCGCCGGCGGCCTCTTCGCCGTCGGCGGTGCGCTCCTCACCGTCACCGTTCCGCTCCGCCGCGAGACGCACGAGTCGCTGACCGGCTGGGTCTACCTCGCCTCCGGCACCTTCGCGGTGCTGCTGCTCGCGCGGAGCCCGCACGGCATGGACGAGGTCAATCGTCTCCTCGCCAGCACCATCATCGGCGCCGCCCGCGGTGACGTCGTCATCTTCGCGGCGTTCTTCGCCGCGGCCGCGGCCGCCGCGCTCCGCTCGCACGCGCCGCTCCGCCTCGTGCTGATGGACCCCGAGATGGCGAACGCCGTCGGCCTCGACGTCGCCCGCTGGAACCGCGTCATCGCCGTCGTCCTCGGCCTCGCGCTCGGCCTCTCCATCCACGTCGCGGGCGTCGTTTACAGCTTCGGCTGCCTCGTCCTTCCCGCGATCGTCGCCAAGCACGTGTGTCGCGAGGTGCGGCAGATGCTCTGGGTCAGCCCGCTCGTCGCGCTCACGGCGTCGGTCGTGGGCTTCGTCGTGGCGAACGACCTCGACCTGCCGCCGGGTCAGGCGGCGGTGGCGGTCCTCTGCGCCGCGGTCGCGGGCGCGTGGCTGCTGCGCCGGCGCTGACGCGCGGCGCTCGGAACCACACGTCTTCGATGCACCGCCTGTCACGGGGAAGCTTCGAGCGTGCGCGCATGGGTGGTTGCCGTCGAGGCGCCAGTCCTCGGCGACATCACGATCGCGATCGAACGTCCGCCGCAGCTCGTGCGATCCGCGTGACCTACATGCGGTAGTGCCACGTCTCTCTGATCCTGCCCTCGATCAGGGACGTCGGAAACTCGACGCGTGCCCCGATACGTGGCGCGGGGCCCGGATCGAGGACCTCGCCCATGGCCACTTCGACGTCGACCATGCCCGGTCGTGAACCCCTGCGAAGCGTCCACTGGTCGCGATAGATCATGAGGACGTAGTCCGCGCCCTTGTTTCCGTCGACATCGAGATACACCAACAAGCGGTCCCCACCCGTGAGCGGCCGGTGATTCGCGTAGAGGTCGAGCCCGTCTCGAGCGATCTCGGCGATGCGCACGACGATGTGGTCGTCCTCGGCATGAACGGTGCCAGGATACGGCCCCGGGCATTGGTACCTGTCACCGTCGGAGGAAACGAGAATCCGATCTTGGCGGCTCTGGGCGCACCCAGTGCCGACGA
This sequence comes from Thermodesulfobacteriota bacterium, assembly GCA_036781285.1. Classification (GTDB taxonomy): domain Bacteria; phylum Desulfobacterota; class Binatia; order UTPRO1; family UTPRO1; genus UTPRO1. The sequence continues at coordinate 6,184 of DAIQBH010000181.1, forward strand.
CTCCGGCCGATCCACCGAGTCCGATGGCAAGGAGCAGGAGGCTGATCGCGCGGAACCTCACTAGAGCGGGAAGCCCAGCCACAACCAGACGTTCATACCGAGGACGAACCCGACGAAGTGGCCGACCGGAGACAGCACGAGGGCCAGCCACGCTTGTCCGGCGAGCGTGTGTGATGCCGGGAAGGCCGATGCCGATACGACGACGCGCACGACAAGGAGTGCGGCGACCACCGCCAACGTGATCACCGTGAGCCTCGCGCTGTTCGCCTTGGCGGCGACGAATAGGCCGATCGCGAGAGCGGCGGGAACGAGTACGAAATAGACCAAGTCGCTATTCACGTGCGCGCCGTCTCACGATGTCTCCCGAGCTCGCCGGTTGGGCGGATCATCTTCCGAGAACGACATCGACGCCCATCATGACGAGTGCGAGCTTCTTGCCGGAGAGCTTTCCGACGCGCTCGCTCAGGCACGCGCGGTCCAGTGTGATGATCTGGGATGCGTTCGCAACGGAGTCTTTGGAAAGGCCGGTGAATTTCGACGACAGGAGGACGTTCCCGGGAGCGTCTGCCCAAGCGAGGTTGCTGGTCAGAGGGACGCAAACGACCGTAGCGATCCTGCTGCGGTTCAGCGCGTCACCCTGAACTACGACGACCGGTCGCCGGAACCCTGGGTCGGAGCCGGTCGGTTCCGGCAAGTCCGCCCACCAAGTCTCGCCCTGCGTGACCGCTACCACTCACTCCGCTCCAGGATGCGCCGAGTGGCCACGGATACGAACGGGTCGGCCGGTTGCTCGAGCTGATCGAGGACGCGGTTCATCGCCTCGGTAACCTCGTCCGGGGCGTGGCGGGCGAGGTATTCGGTGAGCGCCTCCGAATACAGCTGGCTGCGGGACTTCTTCGTTCGACGCGCTTGGCGCTCGGCCTGTCGAAAAACGTCGTCCGGCAAGGAGACAGCGGTTTTCATACCGTGGGTATAACCCGTCGAATCGGAGGGCCGCAAGGCTGGAACGCGTAGTGGGAGACCGCCCACTCTTGGCCGCCGCGGTACGCGAACAGCTCCGCGCACGCGAGGAAGAACACGCGCCATTGGTGCCACCAGCGGTCGGCATCAGCGGCACCGTAGACCGCGCGGAAGATCGGCATGATCGCGTCGCGGGCGGCGTCCATGCGGGCGAGCCACGCTTCGAGCGTGCGGGCGTAGTGGGTGCCGTCGATGCGCCAGCTTTCGGCGACCACCAGATCGCGATCGAAGGCGCGCAGGAGCTCGTGTGACGGCATCTGGCCGCCGGTGAAGAAGTGGCGCGCCATCCAGTCGGACGGCCCGCGGTCCTCGTACGGGTAGGCGTAGGTGCGGTGGGTGAAGATGTGGACGAAGAGCCGGCCGTCGGGGGCGAGCCAGCCGGCGATCCTCCGCAGCAGCTCCTCGTAGTTCCGCATGTGCTCGAACATCTCGACCGAGACGACGCGGTCGAACGGTGCGTGATCGGCTTGCGGTGCGAAGTGGTTCATGTCGGCGGTCACGACCGTGAGATTGCGGAGGCCGCGTTCGGCCGCGCGCGCGTCGATGAAGCTTTTCTGTGAGGCCGAGTTGCTGACGGCGGTGACAGTCGACGCCGGATACTTCTCCGCCATCCAGAGCGACAGCGATCCCCAGCCGCAGCCGAGCTCGAGCACGCGCTGTCCGTCGGCGAGCCCGGCGCGCTCGCAGGTGAGGGCGAGCATCGCCTCTTCTGCGGCCGCGAGCGTTTCGACGCCGGGCGGCCACCAGCAGCTCGAGTATTTGAGCCGTGGACCGAGAGCTCGGACGAAGAATTCCGCCGGCACCTCGTAGTGCTGCGCGTTGGCGTCGGCGGTCGCGATCGCGATCGGGCCGCGCCGGCATTCCTCGATCCAGGCGCGACGCCGGGCCTCGATCGCGTCCGGGCCGCCGCGTGCTTCCTCGGCGAGCCGCGCCGCGAGAATGCGACGGATCCCCACGCGCAACAGCACGTCGGGCAGCCAGCCACCGGCGACCAAGCGACCGACCAGCGAATCGTCACGCGCGTCGCTCATGCGGGCACGCGCTGGCGGAACGTCCGCCGGTACGCCTGCGGGCTCGTGCCGACGATCCGTCCGAACCGCTCGCGGAGCGTCGTCGCCGACCCGAATCCGACGGCGTCCGCGATCTTTTCGACCGAGGCTCCGCTGGTTTCCAGGAGCTGCTGCGCCCGGCGGACCCGGCACCGGACGAGCCAGCGCGCCGGCGTCTCTCCGGTCTGCTCGCGGAAGCGGCGGCTGAGGCTGCGCGCGCTCATCGCGGCGTGACGCGCGAGGCGCGGCAACGTGAGCGCCTCGCCATGATGGGCCTCCATCCATCGCAGCAGCGGCTCCAGCGAAGCGCCGTCGACCCGCGGCGGCTCGTGGGCGATGAACTGCGCCTGGCCGCCGGCGCGTTCGAGCGGCATCACCGCGAGGCGCGCGCCGTGCGCGGCGACGGCGGCGCCGTGGTCGCGGCGCACCATGTGGAGACAGAGATCCATGCCGGCCGCCGCACCGGCAGACGTGAGGACCCGGCCTTCGTCGACGTAGAGCACGTTCGGATCGACGTCGATCGTCGGATGGCGCCGCGCCAGCTCCGGGGCGGCGAGCCAGTGGGTCGTCGCGCGCCGCCCGTCGAGCAGACCCGCGGCCGCGAGCACGAAGGCGCCCGAGCAGATCGACGCGATCCGGGCGCCGCGGGCGTGCGCGTCTCGTAGCGCGCGGATCAACGCCGCCGGCACGGGCCGCGCCACGTCGTCGATGCCAGGGACGACGACCGTGTCCGCGCCGGCGAGGCCCCGGAGCCCGTACGGCGTCTGCACGGCGAACGCGCCGGCGCGTACCGTTCGCGTGACGCCGCAGACTCGGACGCGGTACGGCGCGTGACCGTCCGCGAGCCGCACGTGCCCGAACACCTCGCACGGGATCGCGAGATCGAACGAGTTGACGCCGTCGAGTGCCACGACGGCGACGACGTGGGTGCGGCGTGATGCGCGGGGAGCTCGAGCTGGCACGATTCCGGCGAATGTTGGCGTTTCTGCCACTGGCATGTCCAGTCCCGTCGGGCGAGATTTCGGCCCATGACCGACCACACGCACGCGCTCCGCACGATGCAGATCGCCGACTGGATCATGCCGGTCGTCTTCGCCGCCGTGTTCGTGGTCCTGATGTCGCTTCTGCGCGAGCCGACGCGCCGGCGCTTCAACGCGATCTTCGTCGCGGGCGCCGGCGCGGCGTACCTGAATTACGGCGGCTTCGGCGTCTGGGAATTTCCGTTCACGGCGCTCGCGACGTGGACCGCGTACCGCGGGCTCGACGACTACCGCTTCATCGGGATCGCGTGGCTCATGCACACGGTCTGGGACGTGGCGCATCACCTCTGGGGCAACCCCATCATGCCGATCCAGGCGACGTCGTCGGCGGGCTGCGCGATCATGGACGCGCTGATCGCGATCTGGTTCTTGCGCGGCGCGCCGAGCGTGATCCCGGGACGCGACGTCGCGACGGCGGCACCGAGCCCGGCGCAGTGACCGGGGCGGCACACGGCCGCCCCGAAAAGCTCAGCCCTGCGTCATGCTCCGCAGCACCATCTGGAGAATGCCGCCGTGCCGCAGGTAATCGACCTCGATCGGGCTGTCGACGCGCGCGATCGCCTGGAACGTGAACGTCGACTTGTCGGCACGCGTCACCTCGACCGTGAGCTCGGTGCGCGGCGTCAGCGTCGTGACGCCGCGGATCGCGTACGACTCCGTGCCGTCGAGCCCGTGCGTCGTCCGGCTCTCGCCGTCCTTGAACTGCAACGGCAGGACGCCCATGCCGACGAGGTTGCTGCGGTGGATGCGCTCGTAGCTCTCCGCGATCACCGCTTTCACGCCGAGGAGGAGCGTGCCCTTCGCGGCCCAGTCGCGCGAGCTCCCCGAGCCGTACTCCTTGCCCGCGATCACGAGGAGCGGCGTCCCCGCGATCTGGTACTTCTGCGACGCCTCGAAGATCCGCATCTCCGCGCCGTCGGGTTGGTGGCGCGTCCAATCGCCTTCCTTGCCGCCGACCATCTCGTTCCGGAGCCGCACGTTGCCGAACGTGCCGCGCATCATCACTTGATGGTTGCCGCGGCGGGCGCCGAAGCTGTTGAAGTCGCGCGGCGTCACCCCGTTGTCCTGGAGATAGCGCCCGGCGGGCGCGTCCTTCGGAATCGAGCCGGCCGGCGAGATGTGATCGGTCGTGACCGAGTCGCCGAGAAGCGCCAGCACCCGCGCGTCGACGATGTCCGTGAGCGGGCGCGGCGACGGCGGCAGGCCGGCGAAGAACGGCGGCTCCTGGATGTACGTCGAGGTGGCGTCCCACGCGTAGAGGTCGCCCTCGGGCACCGGCAGCCCCTGCCAGATCGGATCGCCCGTGAAGACCTCGCCGTACGTCTTCCGGAAGAGCTCCGGTGTGAGCGCCTTCTCCATGGCCTCGCGCACCTCGCCGTTGGTCGGCCAGACGTCCTTCAGGAAGACGGGCTTGCCGTCGCTGCCGGTGCCGAGCGGCTCGCTGGTCAAGTCGACGTCGACGCTCCCCGCGAGCGCGTACGCGACGACGAGCGGCGGCGACGCGAGATACGCCGCGCGCACCTGCGGATGGATGCGGCCTTCGAAGTTGCGGTTCCCGGAGAGCACGGCCGAGACGATCAGGTCGTGATCCTTGATCGCGGCGCCGACCTCGTCGGGGAGTGGCCCGGAGTTTCCAATGCAGTTGTGAACGGCGACGCCTCCCGCGACGAACGCGTGGATGTCGTCGACGGAAAGGTCGTAGACGTCGCGATTCCCGGCAGGACGACGATCGATCACGCGCAAGCCGAACGTCGGGAGGTCGCGCGCTTCCTTGTCGACGCAATGCCGCTTCGGTTGCGAACGCGTTTCATCGCTCGGAACGCAAGCGCTGAACCATTCCCGAGCCCCGATGCTCGTGAGCAGCTCGGTCGGTGCGGGGAACCCGCACCTGTCACGATGCAGCGGTTGGAACACGCGATCGCTCGGCTTCGGCAAGCGCTCGAAGCGGTCATGGCCCTCGAGAAGCGAATAGTGTGGGAACACGACTGCCTCGCGAGCGGCCAGCTCGGCGGCGGCCTGCTCGCGAGCGCGTCGGAACGACAGCGTCTCGTCCGCGCGGTGCAATTGCTCGATGCGCGCCGACATCCAGAGGCGCTGATGATCGATGCGTTGCACCAACCGCCAGTAGACGGCCGCCGCACTCGCGCGGAGGGCCTTGTCGACGGCGTAACGGAACCCGACGTGTTCGACGAAGGAGAGACCGTCGGGAAGCGTGAGGCGCACCTCGACGCGGGGCACACCGTCCTGCGCGGCCGGGTATGACGACTCGCTCCGCCGAACCGGGTACGCGTAGACACGCGCGCCCTCGGTCGCGACGCCACAGCGTCCGAGCAGAGTCGTGAGCTGGTGCATCGTTTCGGTCAGGGCTGCGGCGTACTCTGGCGGCGCGCTCTGCGAGTAGGCGGGCTGCTCGAGGGAGACCGCATGCTCCGCGCTGCCGTAGCGCTGCAGGATGGGTGAGTGGCCGTCGGCACCGAACGCACCGGCCACGTACTCGCGTACGATCGCCACCGGACACCGCGGGTCGAGCACGAAGGCCGGCAAGCACGGCACTTGATGGATGCGCCTGCCCACGCGCACACCGTCGAGCGCGACGATCGCCTGCGTGAGCTCGCTCGGCAGCACGATCGACCACTTCCGATCGTCGTAGCGGCTGGCCTTCGGACGCTTGCCGGTCACGATCTCGACGTCGTTCAGCACCGCCTCGCGGTCGAGCACCTGCCCCACGTTCATGCGGCCTTGTCCGAGCGCGCTGATCGAACCGTCGCCGAGGAGATGGCCGAGGAGCCGCGCGAACGCCAAGGTTCGCTCCCGCTCCGCCGGCCCGTCGAGCGTGAAGCGAAAATTCCCCGCCGAGAGCCGATACTCGATCTCGTCGAGCGCGGGTTCATCCAAGGGTGCGTCGAGGCCCATCATCACACGGTCGCCGCCGACCGCGAGCTCGTCGGCGCGCACCCAGCGTCCATCCGTGCAGCGAATCTCGTGATCCGGCGTGCAGACGAGGGTGCGCCCGTCCTCGAAAGTGAGGGACACGCAATCCCGCACGCCCTGAATCAAGGTCGCGGTCTGCGTGGCGGTCCCGAGGCGCCCTTGGGCGGTCGGCCCGAACAGCCGCGCGCCGCCGTCAGCCGGCATGTCCTGAATGCGACGGGACGTGCCGTTCGCCATCTGCACCGGCGTCCCTACGGCGATGCACGTGGTGCATCCGTAGCCCACGAGATTGAACCCGATCTGATCCAGCGCCGACTGCACGCCCGCGTCGCGCAGGTACTCCGTGACGACGCGCGACCCCGGTGCCAGGCTCGTCTTCACGTACGGCTTCGGCGCGAGCCCGCGCGCGACGGCCTTCTTGGCCAACAAGCCGGCGGCGAGCATGACGGACGGGTTCGACGTGTTCGTGCAGCTCGTGATGGCGGCGATGACGACGCCGCCGTCGCCGAGCTTGGCGCTCTTGCCGTTCGCGGTGATGTCCGAGCCGCGGCCGTTCGCGGTCGCGAGTTGCTTCTCGTACGCGGTCCGGAAGCTCGCCGGCACGGCGCCGAGCGCGGCGCGATCCTGCGGCCGGCGCGGGCCCGCGAGGCTCGGCTCGACGGTGCCGAGGTCGAGCGACACGAGCTCGGAGTACGTCGCGTCCGGCGCTCCGGCGACGCGGAAGAGACCTTGCTCCTTGCAGTAGCGCTCGACGAGGTCGACGCGCGCCTCCTCGCGCCCGGTCGCGCGTAAGTAGCGGAGCGTCTCGTCGTCGACCGGGAAGATGCCGGCGGTGGCGCCGTACTCGGGCGCCATGTTGGCGAGCGTCGCGCGGTCGGCGAGCCCGAGGTCGGCGCAGCCCTCGCCGAAGAACTCGACGAACTTGCCGACGACGCCGTGCTTCCGC
>DAIQBH010000182.1:0-13057 GCA_036781285.1 Thermodesulfobacteriota bacterium
GATCGGAGGGGAACTCATCGCCGGTGCGCTCCCGGATCACGCCCTTGAACTCCTGGACGAGCTCGCGCAGCGCGTCCTCGGGGAGCTCGGAGTCGTACGCGACGCCGCGCGCCTGCTTCTTCCGCTCGAGCAGCTCCTCGAAGGGATCGCGGTCCTCCTTCCGCTCGGGCTTCAGGCCGAGGACGACGTCCCCGAACATCGCGACGAAGCGGCGGTAGCTGTCCCACGCGAAGCGCGGGTTGCCGCTCCGCCGGGCGAGCCCCTCGACGGTGTCGTCGTTGAGTCCGAGGTTCAGGACCGTGTCCATCATGCCGGGCATCGACGCGCGGGCGCCGGAGCGGACCGATACGAGCAGCGGATTGGACGCGTCGCCGAACTTCCGGCCCGTGATGCTCTCGACCTTCGCGAGCCCGTCCAGGACCTGCTGCTTCAGCACGGACGGGTAGGTCCGCTTGTTGTCGTAGTAGTAGGTGCAGACGTCGGTCGTGATCGTGAAGCCCGGCGGCACCGGGAGGCCGAGGCCGGCCATCTCGGCGAGGTTCGCGCCCTTGCCGCCGAGGAGGTTCTTCATGACGGCCTTGCCGTCGGCCCGGCCGCCCCCGAAGGAGTAGACGTACTTCACGGCGCGTCCCGCGGATTTCTTCGCAACCGGCTTGGCGACCTTCTTGGCCACCTTGGCCGATCGCTGCGCGGTCACTGCCGTGCCGGGACGCTTCGTGCTCTTCGCCTTGCTCTTGCCACGGGAACTCTTGGCCATGAATCGACTCCGATCCGGATTGGGGCGTGCCGTCGGATCGACGGCTCGCGCGTTGGTGCTCGTTGAGAGCGCTACCCGACGACAGGCGCGCGGCCGGCGGCGATGCGCGCGCGGAGCTCGTCGACCAGGCGGTCGACGGGCATGCGGACTTGTTCCATCGAATCCCGTTCGCGCACCGTCACCGTGCCGTCCTTCAGCGTGTCGTGGTCGACGGTGATGCCGAACGGGGTGCCGATCTCGTCCTGCCGGCGGTAACGCCGGCCGATCGAGCCGGCTTGGTCGTAGGTGACCGCGAAGTGCTCTTTCAGCACGTCGCGGATCTCCTGCGCCTTCTCGGGATGACCCGCCTTGCGGAGCAGCGGGAAGATCGCGGCCTTGATGGGCGCGAGGCGCGGGTCGAGCCGCAGGACCACGCGCTCCTCACCCTCGGCCGTGTCCTCGTCGTACGCGTCCACGAGGAACGCGAGGAGCGGACGCCCGACGCCGGCCGACGGCTCGATCACGTACGGCACGAAGCGCTCGCGCGTCTCTTCATTGAAGAAGGAGAGGTCCTTGCCGCTGAACTCGGCGTGCTGCTTCAGGTCGAAATCGCTGCGGTTGGCGATGCCCTCGAGCTCGGACCAGCCGAACGGGAACTCGTACTCGACGTCGGCGCAGCCCTTCGCGTAGTGCGCGAGCTCGTCCTTGCCGTGCTCACGGAGCCGGAGGCGCGAGGCGGTGAGGCCGTACTTCAGGTACCAATTGAAGCGGATTTCCTTCCAGTACTCGTGCCACTTCTCGTCCTCGCCCGGTTTCACGAAGAACTCGATTTCCATCTGCTCGAATTCGCGGGTGCGGAAGAGGAAGTTGCCGGGCGTGATCTCGTTCCGGAACGACTTGCCGATCTGGCCGATGCCGAACGGCACCTTCAAGCGCGAGGCATTCAGGACGTTCTGGAAGTTGACGAAGATGCCTTGCGCGGTCTCGGGCCGCATGTAGACGACGCTCGCGGTGTCCTCGACGGGACCCATGAACGTCTTGAACATGAGGTTGAAGTTGCGCGACTCGGTGAGCTCGCCCCCGCAATCCGGACACTTCGGCTCGGTGAGCTGGTCGGCGCGGAAACGGTGCTTGCACTTCTTGCAGTCGACGAGCGGGTCGGTGAACCCGGCGAGGTGCCCCGACGCTTCCCAGACGCGCGGGTGCATGAGGATCGCGGCATCGAGACCGACCATGTCCTCGCGCGCGGTGATCATGTCGCGCCACCAGGCCTCGGTGATGTTGCGCTTGAGCGCGATACCGAGGGGGCCGTAGTCCCAGCAGCTCCCGAGCCCGCCGTAGATCTCGCTCGATTGGAAGACGAAGCCGCGGCGCTTACAGAGGCTCGCGATCTTGTCCATCGTGACGGCGCGCGAAGCGCCATTTGCCGCGGTTTCCAAGAGGCGGGGACCTATCACCCCACCCCTAAGGGGTCAATTTCACGCGGTTGCTCGCTCGGTCCTTCTCGACTGGGGGCGGACCGCCTACTAGGGTCGCGCCCGGCATGAGGCTCCCGACGGACCCCGAGGCGCTGACGCCCGAGTGGCTGACGGCGGCGCTGCACGCGGCCGGCATCGGGACGGCGTCGCGCGTCGTCGACGCCGCCCGGACGCGGATCGGGACCGGGCAGGTTGCGACCAACGTCCGGTGCGCGCTCGTCTGGGACCGAGCGCGGGCGGATGTTCCGGCGTCGGTCGTCGTGAAGATCCCCTCCGACGACCCGGTGAGCCGCGCGACCGGGGCCGCCCGGCAGATCTACCGGAAAGAGGTCGAGTTCTACCGCCGCGTCGTCGGGACCGTCGACATCCGGACACCGCATTGCTGGCTCGCCGACATCGACGAGGCCGGCGAGACGTTCTTCCTCCTGATGGAGGACGTGGCGCCGGCGGAGCAGGGCGATCAGCTCGCGGGCTGCTCCGTCGAGCGGGCGGCGCTGGCACTCGCGGAGCTCGCGAAGCTCCACGCGCCGCGCTGGGGCGACCCGGCGCTCGCCGACGACGCGTTGCTCTGGGACCCCGCGATCGATCGGGCCGGGTTGATGCAGGCGCTGTATTCCGCGGTCTGGCCCGGGTTCCGCGAGCGCTACGGTGCCCGCCTGGCACCCGAGCTGATGGCGGTCGCGGCGCGCTTCGAGCCGCGGGTCGGCGCCTGGGTCACGGGCACCGAAGGACCGCTCACGGTGATCCACGGCGACTATCGACTCGACAACATGCTCTTCGGGACGGGTGCCGGCGCGCCGCCCCTCGCCGTCGTGGACTGGCAGACGGTCGCGCGCGGGCTCGGCACGGTCGACGCCGCGTATTTCCTCGGCGCCGGCCTCGTCGTCGACGACCGCCGGGCGCACGAGCAGGAGTTGTTGCGCGGGTACTGGGAGGCGCTCCGGGACCGCGGCGTCCCGGACTACCCGTGGGAGACGTGCTGGCGCGACTACCGGCGGACCGCGTACGCGGGCCTCGTGATGGCGGTCGTCGCGTCGATGATCGTCGTGCAGACGGAGCGCGGCGACGACATGTTCATGGCGATGGCGTCGCGCCACGCCCAGCAGGTCATCGATCTCGAGTCGGAGGCGTCATGCAACGGATGAACGAGCTCGCGTTCTACACCCTCGCCGGCAACGCCGAGTCGCCGCGCGTGCTGCTCGACGAGGTGCGGCGCGGCGAGGAGCTCGGGTTCGGTTCCGTGTTCATCTCGGAGCGCTTCAACGTGAAGGAGGCGGTGACGCTCTCGGGCGCCGCCGGGGCAATCGCGACCGAGATGGGCATCGCCACCGCCGCGACGAACCAGAACACGCGCCACCCGATCGTGACCGCCGCGTACGCGATGACGATGCACAAGCTCACGGGCGGCCGCTTCTCGCTCGGCCTCGGGCGCGGCATCCCGATGATGTTCGCGATGTACGGCCTGCCGCCGATCAAGGACGACGCGATCGAGGACTTCGTCGGCCTCATGCGGCGGCTCTGGCGCGGCGAGATGATCGCCGGGCACTCGGGGCCCGCGGGCTCGTACCCGCTGCTGATGCTCGACCCGTCCTACGACGAGCACATCCCGATGACGTTCACGGCGTTCACGCGGAGGTCGCTCGAGCTCGCGGGCCGGCTCTTCGACGCCGTCGTGCTGCATACGTACTTCACCGACGAGACGCTCGCCCGCTGCGTCGCGACCGTGAAACGCGCCGCGGAAGCGGCGGGCCGCGATCCGGCGGCGGTGCGCGTGTGGTCGTGCTTCGCGACGATCGGCGACCACATCCCGGAGGCGCTGCGCTTGAAGAAGACCGTCGGACGGCTCGCGACCTATCTTCAGGCGTACGGCGACTTGCTCGTCCGCACCAACCGCTGGGACCCCGGCGTGCTCGCGCGCTTCCGCGCCGACCCGCTGGTGGGGAGCTTCCGCGGTGCGATCGACGCGAAGGCGACGACCGAGGAGCTCGAGCGGATCGCGACGCTGCTTCCGACGGAGTGGTTGGCACCGTCGGCGACCGGCGACCCCGCGCGGTGCGTGGCCGCGATCCGCCGGCAATTCGATCTCGGCGCCGACGGCGTGATCCTGCACGGCGCGACGCCCGACGAGCTCGCGCCGATCGTCGCCGAGTACCGCCGCACGCGCCCGGCGGGACGCTTCGACGACCTGGTGCCGAACCCGGCGGGACGCCGCGGAACATGACGGCCGCGATGAAGTGCCCCCATTGCGCCGAGCCATTGGTGCGAATTCCCGACTCCTCGGTCTCGGCATCGGAATGCCGAGCGTGTGGTGGGTGCGCCACCACGATCGCGGCACTTCGCAAGGCCATTCAGCACGACTCGTTGCAGCGCGCGTGGAATCAAACGATGGACGCCAGACGTAGCGCGAGGATCCGCTGCCCCAGTTGTGACTCGACGATGTACTGCGTGCCGACGGAAGGCCCTGAGATCGACGTGTGTCGCGGCTGCCAACTGATGTGGTTCGATGCCGCCGAGCTCTCCGCGATGCCACGCCGAAGTGAGGCAGAGCGTGAAGCGGCTCGGAAAGCGGAAGATCGCAACCGCGAACGAGAGGAGTGGCGGCAGCGTCGGGAACGTGACGAGGAGTTCCTGGCGTGGGTCCGCCGTCATCCGATCGGGTTCATCGCGCTATGACGCTACCGGCCAGCGCGTCGTGGATCGTGTCAGCGATCGCGGTGCCGGGCCGGGCGAACTCGGTCCGGACCGAGTTGCCGTGCTCCACGCTTCACGGCCTCTGGATCAGAACTCCTGGGCAGCGGCATTAGCCGCGCGCGGCTGTGGCCGGTGTCGCGGCCGGCACCGGCGGTTCGGCGTACGACGCGTTCGCCGTCACGACCTCGTCCGGCGTCTCGAGAATCTTCCGGTAGACCTTCTCCGGAAACACCATGTGCGGCTTCGCCGGATCGTACGGCGGCTGCGGCACCGGGCTCGGTCCGGTGTACGGCGCCGGATGCGCGAAACGCGCCGCCTCGGCGGCGTCGATGCCGGCCTTCGCGCACACGGCAGGATCGATCCAGCGCGCGGGATCGATCGGCTCGTGCGAGGTCGCGATCTCGAGCGTCAGCCGATCGGGGCCGGCGAAGTAGATCGAGCGGCACATGCCGTGGTCGATCGGACCGATGACGTTGATGCCGTGGCTGCGGACGCGATCACGGAGCGCCAGCAGCTCGGCGTCGCTGCCGGCGCGGAACGCGAGGTGCTGGAGCGTGCCGGCGGCGGAAGGGAGCGAGCCCGAGCCCGCGTGCGTGCGGCCGATCTCGATCGGGATCTGGTCGACGGCGGGCAGCTGCACGATCGAGAAGTAGCCGTGGTCGTGCATGCGGAGGAACGCGTGCAAGCCACCGGGAACGCCGTGCATGTCGAAGAGCGCCACCAGCGGGAACCCGAGCACCTCGGAGAAAAACGCGATGTGCGTCTTGATGTCCGCCGCCATGATCGCGATGTGGTGGATGCCGTTCGGTTGCTGGCTCATGGCCGGGTCATAGCCGAAGCGGCGGTCCTTGCGCGACAGGAGAATGCCGATGGCGATCGTCCGTGAGCCCTACGGTTTCGTGCACGCCGACCCGAGCCCGCTGAAGGACGTGTACGGCGGCCCGACGGGACAGGTGTTCGTCGAGTGCATGCGGATCCGGCCCGCCGACGGGGCGTCGAAGACGGTGATCCTGTTCAGCCATCCGGTCGGCGGCGGGTCGTTCCTGCCGCTCGTCTCGGCGCTGGCGCGGGCGGGACGACACGTCGTCTACTGCAACCCGCGCTACCGCGGGAACGACACGGCGCTCATCCTCGAGAAGTGCCTGCTCGATCTCGGCGCCTGCGTCGCCGATCTGAAGCAGCGCTTCGGCTACGAGAAGGTCGTCCTCGGCGGCTGGTCCGGCGGCGGCTCGCTGTCGCTCTTCTACCAGGACCAGGCCGAGCACCCGACGATCACGGCGACGCCCGCCGGCGACGCGGTCGACGTCGTCGGCGCGAAGCTCCAGCCGGCGGACGCCGTCCTGCTGCTCGCCGCCCACATCGGCCGATCCGTGACCCTGACCGAGTGGATGGACCCGTCGATTTTCGACGAGGACGCGCCGTTCACCCGCGATCCGGGCCTGAACATCTACGACCCCGCGTGTCCGGAAACGCCGCCGTACTCGGCGGCGTTCGTCGAGCGCTTCCGGGCGGCGCAGATCGCCCGCAACCGCCGGATCACGGCGCGGGTGCGGGCGACGCTCGCCGAGATCCGAGCCGGCGCCACGCCGGACGCCGAGCGGCCGTTCGTCGTCCACGGTACGATGTGCGACGTCCGCTGGACCGACCCCACCCAGGACCCCTCCGAGCGCCGGCCGGGCACCTGCTACCTCGGCGATCCCCGGATCGCCAACGACGGTCCCGTCGGCCTCGCCCGCTTCACGACGCTCCGCTCGTGGCTCTCGCAATGGAGCTGGGACGAAAGTCGGGCGAACGGCCTAGAGAACGCGGCTCGCATCTCCTGCCCGGTCCTCGTCGTCAACAACCGGGCGGACTTGGCGTGCACCCCGAGCCACGCCCAGCGTCTGTTCGAGGCGGTCGCCAGCGCCGACAAGGAGATCGTTCAGATCGCCGGGGCCGACCACTATTACATCGAGCGGCCCGACCTCTTGCCCGCTGCCGTAGGCGCCGTGGGCAGATGGCTCGACGAGCACGGCTTTTGACCTGACCTGAAGCACGGAAACTACTACTAGGCGGCTCTCCCCCTCGTCCGGAGAATCCAGGATCAGGCCTCGTCCACGGGGCCGAGTTCGATTCGCCCGAGGGGGAGCGTGGTCAGCATCGGCGTCGATACAGCGTGCCGCCCGCGGGGCCGACGGACGTCGTCCGTCGTGGTCGCGCTCGTCGCCGTCGCCCTCGTCGGCGCGGCCGGCTGCGGATCCGGTGGCGACAGCGACTCGTCCTCCGCCCCCGCGATCGACGAGCCGCCCATGGTGCGCGAGAACCGCAAGCCCGGCACCGACGCGTGGCAGTTCTGGCGCTACGGCTACGAGCGCGGCGACGACGTCCACGAGCAGGTGAAGGCCTACGCGTCGCGCACCAGCGTGAATCGCGGCGAGCTGCTCACGCTCCACGTCAGCGTGAATCCGCCGCAGCCGTACGCGATCGACGTCTATCGCATCGGTTGGTACGGCGGGCAGGGCGGGTTCCTCGCGACGACCATCGGGCCGCTCGACGGCACGACGCAGCCGCCGTGTCCCCTCGACTCCGCGACCGGTCTGATCAGCTGCGACTGGGCGCCGAGCGTCGACCTCGCGGTCCCGACGACGTGGACGAGCGGCATCTACCTCGGCGTCGTGCGGAACGCAGCCCGGTACGCGAACTACGTCGTCTTCGTGGTGCGCGACGACAGCCACGTGCCCGAGCTCACGTTTCAGCAGACCGTCACGACCTACCAGGCGTACAACCACTACCCGTCCGACGGCGTGCGCGGGAAAAGCCTCTACGGCAGCAGCTTCGGCGCGCCCACGATCGCCGGGACCACCCGCGCGGTGCGCGTCTCGTTCGACCGGCCGTACGAGGGCGACGGCGCCGGGCGGTTCCTCGAGTGGGAGATCAACTTCGTCCGCTGGCTCGAGCGCAGCGGGTACGACGTCGGCTACGTGACGGACGTCGACACGCACGAGAACCCAGGCGCGCTGCTCGCGACGAAGGGCCTGCTCGTGGTCGGGCACGACGAGTACTGGACGCGCGAGATGTACGATGCCGTCGAGCGTGCGCGCGACGGCGGAGTGCACCTCGGGTTCTTCGGCGCGAACGCCGCCTACTGGCAGATGCGCTTCGCGCCGTCGCCGAGCGGCGAGCCGAATCGCATCATCGAGTGCTACAAGGACGCGGCGCTCGATCCCGTTCAGGGTCCGACGACCACCGTGCGGTTCCGGGACGAGCCCGTCGTGCGGCCCGAGCAGACGCTCGTCGGCATCCAGACGGGCGACATCATCGTGAACGGATTCCACGGCGCCTACGGCGGCTACGTCATCGATAACGCCGGCCACTGGGTGTACGCCGGCACCGGGCTCCAGAACGGCGACGTCGTGCCGGGCATCATCGGTTACGAGACCGACCTCGTGTACGCCGACGTCCCGATGGCGCCCCACGTCCCCGACACGTTCGCGTTGCTGTCCACCTCCCCCTACATGAGCGTCACGGGGGCTCCCACCTACGCGCAGTCGGCGGTGTACCAGGCGCCGAGCGGCGCCTGGGTCTTCGCCGCCGGCACCATCGGCTGGAGCCTCGGTCTCGACGACTTCGGCTTCCGCGGCGCCGCGGACGTTCGGCTGCAACGGACGACGCGGAACGTGCTCGACCGCTTCGTCGGACCGGAGTCGGCGTCACGGGCCGCGATCTTCGCGGCCGAGTGATGTGCCCGCGCGCGCCACGCCGCGCGGTGTGCCCTGGTTGACCGCCCGAAAGCGCGCCTCGTAAAGAGCCTGGACGGTGTCGATGATTTCGAATGGGTATGCACGGCGCGTGCGCGGCCGTCTCGCGGCTCTCGCGGCCGTCCTCTTCGCGGCCGCGACGTGCACGGCCTGCACCCGCGCGCCGTCGCCGCCGAACGTCGTGTTCATCGTGATCGATACGTTGCGAGCCGATCACCTCGGGTCGTACGGCTATGCCAAGGCGCAGACGCCGCGTTTCGACGCCCTCGCGCGCGCCGGCACCCGGTTCTCGGCCGCGCGCGCGCCGACGTCGTGGACGTTGCCGAGCGTCGCGAGCCTCCTCACCGGACGCTATCCGACCGAGCACGGCGTCGAGCGGCTCCAGACCATCATCCACGAGAACACCGTCACCTTGCCCGAGGCGCTGAAGGGCGCCGGCTACGCGACCGCGGCGTTCTCGGCGAACGTCGCGGTCGTGATCGCGTCGGCCGGGTTCGCGCAGGGGTTCGACAGCTTCGAGGTCCTCGAGGTGCCGCTCGCGCCGGGCGAGGTGTCGGACGACCCGATCGTCGTGCGCGACGGGACGGGCCGCCGAACGCAGGCCGCGACGGCGAACACCGTGACCGATGCGGCGCTGGCCTGGCTCGGCGCGCGATCGGACACGGCCAGGCCGTACTTCATGTACGTCCACTACTACGATCCGCACACGAGCTACGCGCCACCGCGCGAGTACGCCGAGCGTTTCGGCGTCGCCGCCGACGATCCGATGGTCGGGCCGGGCCGGGCCATGGCGATGGCCGGGCCCACGCCTCCGACCGGCCGCAACCTCGAAAAGCTGATCGCGCTCTACGACGCCGAGATCGCGTTCACCGACACGGAGGTCGGACGCCTGATCGACGGCGTGCGCGCCGACGGCTCGGATCCGCTCGTCATCGTGACCTCGGATCACGGCGAGGAGTTCGGCGAGCACGGCGGAATGCAGCACGGCCGGACGCTCTTCGAGGAGGTGCTGCACGTGCCGCTCATCGTCGCCGGGGCGGGCACCTCATCCGGGCGCGTGATCGAGACGCCGATCTCGATCGTGAGCCTGCCGCTGACGATCGCGGAGCTCGCGCGCACCGAGCTGCCAGGCCCGTTCTCGGTGCCGTCACTGGTCGAAACGCTGCGCGGCGGACAGCCGGCTGCGCAACCCGTGTACGCCGAGCTCGCGTGGGAACGCGGGGCCCACAACTGGACGGGCATCGACGGCCTCTGGAAGCTCGTCGTCGATCGCACGCTGCGATCGGTGCTCTACGACCTCGAGACCGATCCCGGCGAGCGAACGGACCGCCACGCGAGCGAGCCGGCGCGGACGCGGGCGCTGCGCGAGGGGGTGGACGCGCACATCAAGGCGGGCGCCAAGGTGCGCGCCGCGCAACCGCCCGGCATCCGCGAGCTCGACGCTCAGCAACAAAAGCGCCTCCGCGCTCTCGGCTATATCCAGTGACGCCGCGCCCGGCGTGAGCGGTCGCCCTACAGCGACTCGAGCAGCTTTTCGGACGCGAGCGGCGCGGTGAGGTTGGCCGCGAAGAAGCAGCGGACCAGCGCGCGGGCCTCGGCGGCCATGCCCGGCGCCAATCGGAACCGCTCGGTGTCGCGCTCGTCGAAGCGCGCGCGCTGGAACGCGATCAGTCTCTCGAGCACGAGCGGCGACGCCTGATACGCGCGCCCCTCGCCGCGGCACCGCGCGCAGAGGACGCCGCCGCGGGCGGGATGGACGTACATCGTCGTGCCGGCGCTGACCGCCGTCGCGCAGCGCCGGCAGCGGTCGAGCTCGGGCTCGTAGCCGGTCAGGCGCAGCAGGTGGAGCTCGAAGGCGCGGAGCACGCCGGGCTCGGCCTCGCCGCGCTCGAGGAGGGCGATCGCGTCACGCACGAGCTCGTAGGTTTCTGGACCCGCCTCGCGCTCCCGCACCATGCGGTCGGTGAGCTCGAGGACGTAGCTCGCGTACGCGAACTTCATGAGGTCGCGGGCGAGGCTGATCGGGGCGTCGCGCAGCACGCAGGCGTTGACGAAGGCGAGGTCGTAGCCTGGGCGGAGCCTGAGCGTCACGTCGACGTGGGTGAACGGCTCGAGCACGTTCACGAAGCGCCGCTTCGAGCGGCGGGCGCCCTTTGCGATGCCGGCGATCTTGCCGAGGTCGCGCGTCAGGAAGGTCACGATCTTGTCGGACTCCCCGAAGGCCCGGGTCCGGACGACGACGGCGGGGGTGACGGTCTCCTCGTGTGGTATGGCCGACCAAGGCACCGACCCTTAGTAGCGAGGGTCGATCGCAGCGGCAAACTTCGCGTCGCACCGAGATTTTTCTCGCGCGCGTGCGGTTGACACCTCGCCGATCGGCCTTACGTTCGCGCGGGTTTTCAGAAATCCGCAGCGAATCCAATCGGAAAGGGGCAGGCAGGGATGACGGACGAGGATGCCATGCGCCCGAAACCCGGCGCGCCCAACGGCGGCGAGAGCGTGGACGCACCGGAGCAGGCGGCAACGGCCGGTCCGGAAGCCGCCGCCCTCGAAGCGATCCAGCTGAGGGCAGAGCTCGCCGAGATCAAGGACCGCTGGGTGCGGGAACGCGCCGAGCTCGAGAATTTCAAGCGCCGCGCGACTCGCGAGAAGCAGGACGCCCTGCGGTTCGGCTCCGAGAACCTACTGAAGGATCTCCTCCCCGTCATCGACAATCTGCACCGCGCGCTCGCCCACGCGAAGAGCGACGATCCGATCGTGACCGGCGTCCAGATGGTGCTGCGCGGCCTCGACGACGTGTTCGAGCGTCATGGGGTGAAGGTGGTTCCCGCGCGCGGCGAGCCGTTCGACCCGAACCGGCACGAGGCCATCAGCCACGTCGAGAGCGAGGCGCCGGCCAACACGGTGATCGACGAGCACCAGCGCGGTTACGTCCTGCACGACCGGCTGCTCCGTCCAGCGCTCGTCACCGTCGGCAAAGGGCCCGCCTCGCGGGCCGAAGACGTTGCGAAGGACTCCAGCGATGCTTAACGAACGCCACACAAAGGAGCGTAGATAAAAATGGCGAAAGTCATCGGCATAGATCTCGGCACCACCAATTCCTGCGTGGCGATCATGGAGGCGGGCGACCCCGTCGTGATCACGAACGCCGAGGGCAGTCGCATCACGCCGTCGACGGTGGCGTTCACGGAGGGCGGCGAGCGCCTCGTCGGGCAGATCGCGCGCCGGCAGGCGATCACCAATCCCGAGAACACGATCTTCGCGGTGAAACGACTCATCGGCCGCCGCTTCGAGGATCCCGAGGTGCAGAAGGCCCTCAAGATCTCGCCCTACAAGATCGTGAAGGGCGACAACGGCGACGCGTGGGTCGAGATCCGCGGCAAGAAGTACAGCCCGGCGGAGATCTCCGCCTTCATCTTGCAGAAGATGAAGCAGACCGCCGAGGACCACCTCGGCGAGCCGGTCACGGAAGCCGTCATCACGGTCCCCGCCTACTTCAACGACAGCCAGCGCCAGGCGACGAAGGACGCTGGTCGGATCGCGGGCCTGAACGTCCTCCGCATCATCAACGAGCCGACCGCGGCGTCGCTGGCCTACGGACTCGACAAGAAGAAGGACGAGAAGATCGCGGTGTTCGATCTCGGCGGCGGCACCTTCGACGTGTCGATCCTCGAGCTCGGCGACGGCGTCTTCGAGGTGAAGGCGACCAACGGCGACACCTTCCTCGGCGGCGAGGACTTCGACCAGCGGGTGATCGACTACCTGGCCGACGAGTTCAAGAAGGACCAGGGCATCGATCTCCGCACCGACCGCATGGCGCTCCAGCGCCTGAAGGAAGCGGCCGAGAAGGCGAAGATGGAGCTCTCCACCGTGATGGAGACCGACATCAACCTGCCGTTCGTCACCGCCGATCAGACCGGTCCGAAGCACCTCAACATGAAGCTCAGCCGCGCGAAGCTCGAGATGCTGGTCGCGGATCTCCTCGATCGTCTCGAGGCGCCGTGCACGACCGCGCTCCGCGACGCCGGGCTCTCCACGAAGGACATCGACGAGGTCATCCTGGTCGGCGGCATGATTCGCATGCCGGCGGTGCAGGAGCGTGTGAAGAAGCTCTTCGGCAAGGACCCGCACAAGGGCGTGAACCCCGACGAGGTGGTCGCGATCGGCGCCGGCATCCAGGGCGCCGTGCTGAAGGGCGAGGTGAAGGACGTCCTGCTGCTCGACGTCACGCCGCTTTCGCTCGGCATCGAGACCCTCGGCGGCGTCTTCACGAAGCTCATCGAGAAGAACACCACGATTCCGACCAAGAAGAGCCAGGTCTTCTCGACGGCGCAGGACAACCAGAACGCGGTCACCATCCGGGTCTTCCAGGGCGAGCGCGAGATGGCGGCCAACAACAAGCTGCTCGGCCAGTT
>DAIQBH010000183.1:0-13050 GCA_036781285.1 Thermodesulfobacteriota bacterium
GACGCTCGAGCGGTGGGCGGCGTCGACGCGGGCGAGGCTCGACGCGGCGGCGTAGCACGCACGCGCGTGCGACCCGTCTCCTGGACCGCGCGACTCGCAGGCAAGAAGAGCTCGCGATCGGGTGCGTGCTCGTCACGATCGTCTACATGAAGCGCATCGACGCGATCTTGCGCGCCGTCCACGGAGCGTCGGCCAAGACCTTCATGGGATGGGCCTCAGCCCGGAACATAGGCGGGATCGATCGATCCGAGTCGTCGCCATCCAACGGCCAGCAACCGCTACGTGGACTCGCGACGGGCCGTGCAGCGAGGTCGCCTTCTCGGGTCTCCGGCGGTTTCCTTCGCCACCCGTCGAACCACTCTCCGGACGAGGCCGGACCCATACGGAGCGAAGCGCGTTTCGGACATCCGTCGGCGTAGGAGCCGCATTCGAGGCCGAGGAGACGAGAAGCGTACGAGACGTCGACGCCTCGGTACGACAGCTCTTTGACTCGCGCGTGGCCAAGGGTCTGGCGTCCGACCCACGATCCGCGCGCCGGATGACCGGAAACGCCGGCAATCACGGCGGGGGCGCGTGGCACGTGCGTTGCTGAACCCGGCAAAGATTGCCGAGTGCAGCCATGAAAACGTCACGACGCCTTCGATCGATTACCGCCGCGCTGCTGATCGCTGCGACCTTCCTCGCGAGCGACAGCGCCGCCGAGCCCATCTTCGCGTCGCCGCCGCACGTCGTGTCCGACGACGACGGGTCGCGCATCGTCCTCTTCCTGAACGAGCCGGTGAGCGGGGCGCTCGCGGCGCGGTCGGGGAATGGCTACGAGGTGCGTGTTCCGCGGAGCGCTGTGGCACCGGCCATCCAGGGCCAGGACTTCGGCGCGGACGGATGGGGCAACGGCGGCGACGCGGTGAAGCATCTCGTGCTCGCGGCCGGCGCCGCGGGTGACACCAACATCCGCATCCAACCGAGCGGACCCGTCGGTGGCGTCGACGCGCATTCGGTCGACGATCCGCCGCGGCTCGTGATCGAGCTGCTCGCGAGCGCACCGACCAAGACACCGGCGCCGACGAAGACGCCGGCACGCTCGCCGTCGCCCGCGCGTTCCGCGGCGGCGGCAAAGAGCAAGGCCGCCCCCGACGCGACGCCGCACCCGACGGCGACCAAGGCTCCGAAACCGAAGGCGACCGTGAGCGAGCTTCCGAAGCCGGCGGCGACCGCGACGCCCGCCGCCACCTCGCAGGAGCCGGTCGCGATCGCGGCGGCACCGAAGGCGGGAGTCGATCTCCAGACGACCGATGCACCGGGACACCATGTGGACCCGCCTGCGCGCGCTGCCGAGCCCCCGACGGCGGAAGCGCTGGCGCGCGCGACGGTCCTGACGGCGCTCGCGGTCGAGAAGCTGCCGCCGGCCGATCGGCCGTCGGAGCATCTGTTGGCCGCGGCGGCCGCGGCAACCCACGCGGCGGCGGGCACGGCGGCCGCTGCGGCTCCCGCTGGCGCATCGCACGACGCGACCGCGAAGTCTTCCGATGCGACCGCCCCGGCGCACGGACCCGCGCCCGCGAAGCCCGCCCTCGAAACGATCTCCCCGGCGACCGCGACCGCGGCGCCGTTCGGCCTCGGCTGCCTCTGGCGCCGGTTCGGCGGCCTCGCGATCTGCGTCGCCGATCCGAAATCGCCGCCGTACGCCGGCGACCACACGATCATGGCGCTCGTCGGCGCGCTCGCGCGCGGGAAGCTTCCCGAGCCCGAGGACACGCCGGCCGTCGCGACCCCCGCGCTCGCGTTCCTGAAGGCCGACGTCCTCTTCGCGACCCGCGCACCGGAGGCGAGGCTCCTGCCGGTCGTCGACGCGTATCGCGCGGCGCTCCGGCAGCATCCCGACTTTCCCGAGGCGTGGCGCGCGCGGCTCAACGTCGCGCTCGCCTATCGCGCGATGGAGTTCCTGACCGAGCTCCGAACCGTGGCCCGCGAGGCGGCGCTCGATCGGAGCGGTGGGCTCGTCCGCGGGCTCGCGGGCGACCTGGCGTTCGTGACGGGAAAGCCGCCGATCGCGATCGAGGAGTACAAGCTCGCCGCGGACGCCGGTGGCGTCGGCGCGTGCTTCGCTGCCCGGGGCCGGGCACGGCTCGCGCTCGCCGCCGACGACGTCGGCGCGGCCGCCGCGGAGGTGGGGAGTCTCACGGGCATCTGTCCGCCCGAGATCGCGGCCGACGCCGAAACCATTTGGGTCCGCGGCCGGCTGGCACTCGCGCAGCAGGACCTCGCGGCGGCGCGGACGCTTCTGGGCGAGGCCCAGAAGGGTCTCGGAAAGTACGACAAAGGTGCCGTGACCGCGGACCTCGGCGCGGTCGCCGAGGCGGCCGGCGACGCGAAGGCTGCCCGCGAGAGCTACGAGAAGCTGCTCGGCGGCGCGTACGGCGCGCGGACGGCGCGCCAGGCGACCGTCCGTCTCGCGATCCTCGACGGCGTCGGCGGCGACGTCACCGCCGGCTTGAAGCGACTCGAGCGTCTCACGCCGGAGGCGGCGGGCGGCGCGCGGAAGTCGCTGGTGATGCAATCGGCACGAACGGCGCTCGAGCGCGGCGCTCCAGGTGCGGCGATCGCGGCGCTCCATGACGCGCACGTCGATCCCCAGGAGCTTCCTCTGGAAGATCAGCTGGTGGTCGCGCGTGCCTATCGCGCGATCGGGCTCGGCCGCGAGGCCGAGCAGCTGCTCGCCGGCGCGCAGGCGCGGGCCGGTAGCGAGGCGCCCGATGCGCTCTTCGCCGAGCGCGGCACGCTCGCGATCGAGCGGCGCGACGCGGGGCAGGGCCTCGCGATCGCCGACGACTGGATTCGGGCGCGCGGCCGGAACGCCGGCGCGCTCGGCTTGAAGGCGCGCGCCGCCGCGCTCGCGGGTGACGGCACCGCCGCCTCCGCCGCGGTCGCCGCGGCCGTGATCGAGGATCCGAATCTGACGCGTACGCTCGGACTCGACGTCGCGGAGCTCCTGCGCGACCGGCAACCCGCGGCGGCGCTCGTGCTCGCCCGGGAAGCGCTCGACCCGGGCCCCGCGCCGGCGCTTCCGGCAGCTCGCGAAGCCGCGGGGCTCGCGCTCGTCGGCTCGCTCGCGGAACAGGCGGGCGACGACGACACCGCGCTCGCGGCGTTCACGACCCTCACCGCGCGCTACGGCAAGGAGCCGATCGCGGCCGACGCGGCCTATCGCGCGGCGCGGCTCGCGGCCCGGCGCGTGCCGGGGTCGGCGCCGGGCGCGTACGACGACGCCGCGAGGAGCAAGGACCCGCTCGCGCGGCGCATGGCGGGCGCGGCGCAGAAGTACGAGGCGATCATGCGGCCATTCGGCGGCGCCCCTGCGCCAGTCGGCGGCGCCCCAGCCCAGGCCGCTCCCGAGAGGGACGCGCGATGACCGGCGCCCTCGCGACCGGCGATCGTCTCGCCGAGCTCCAGGCCGCGTTCGAGGTCTTCACCGGCGCGACGTCGGTGCTCGAGCAGCAGTACCGGGCGCTCCAGGCGCACGTACAGGCGCTTCGCGCCGAGCTCGAGGAGAAGCAACGCGCCCTCACCGCGTCGATCGAGCGTCAGCGCTGCCTCGAGAGCCAGGCGCTTCGTCACAGCCGGCTCGCGGCGATGGGCGAGATGGCGGCGACGCTGGCGCACGAGGTGCGGAACCCGCTCGGCGCGATGGAGCTCTTCGTCGGCATGCTCGACGAGGAGGTCGCCGATCGGCCGTCGGCGCGCCGCCTGACGGGTCAGATCGCGAGCTGCATCGCGGATCTCAACCACTTCGTCACCAACATCCTCGACTACACGCGGCTGCCGGAACCGAAGCGGACCCTCGTCGACCTCGACGCGCTGGTCGACGACGCGCTCCTCGCCGGCGCGCCCGCGCTCGGACCAGGGGTGCGCGTGGAGCGGCGCGGCGCCACCGGCGCGAGCTGCGCGCTCGATCGCGGACTACTGCTCCAGACCTTGTTGAACCTCGTGCGGAATGCCGGCGAGGCGATGGACGGATCGGGCACGCTCACGATCGCGATCGAGCCGGCCGGGAGCTGGGTGCGGCTCACGGTCGCGGACACGGGCCCCGGCATCCCGCCGGGACGCGAGGAGAGCATCTTCGCGCCGTTCTTCACGACGAAGGAGCGCGGCACGGGTCTCGGGCTCGCGGTCGCGCGGGCGGCGGTCGCGGCGCACGGCGGCACGCTCGCCATCCGGCCGAGCACGGGGCAGGGCGTCGCGGTCTTCGTACTGACGCTGCCGAACGGCGCGTGGGTGAGCGACGAGGCACTCGAAGAAGGAGACGTGTGATGGAACGCATTCTGGTCGTCGACGACGAGCGCGCGATGCGCATGGGCGTCAGCGAGGTGCTCGAGCGGCAGGGTTTCGCGGTCACCGCGGTCGACTCCGGCGCGGCGGCGCTGAACGCGCTCGGGGAGGGCGGCTTTGCGCTCGTGCTCTCCGACATGCGGATGCCGGTGATCACGGGACCCGAGCTGCTCGCCGCCGTACACGAACGGCACCCGGGCCTCCCGATGGTGATGATGACCGCGTACGGCACCGTCGAGGACGCCGTGAACGCGATGAAGGCGGGCGCGCGCGATTTCCTCACGAAGCCGTTCGCGCCGGCCGACCTGGTGCACCTCGTGCGGAGCGTGCTGCGCGATCCCGAGCAAGAACGCGTGGCGAACCCGAACGGCGAGAACGGACGCGGGCGCGTCGAGCGCCGGATCGTGACGCACGCGCCGGCGATGCAGCGCGTCCTCGCGGTCGCGGCGGGCGTCGCGGCGAGCCGGGCGCCGATCCTGCTCGAAGGCGAGAGCGGGACGGGCAAAGAGCTCGTCGCGCGCTTCGTGCACGCCGCCGGGCCGCGCCGTGCGCAGCCCTTCGTCGCGATCAACTGCGCGGCGCTCCCGCGCGAGCTCCTCGAAAGCGAGCTCTTCGGCCACGAGCGCGGGGCGTTCACGGGTGCCGCGACGCGGAAGCTCGGCAAGTTCGAGCTCGCGTCGGGCGGCACCCTGCTCCTCGACGAGGTCAGCGAGATGGAGCCGGTGCTCCAGGCGAAGCTCCTACGCGTGCTCCAGGAGCACGAGGTCGACCGGGTCGGCGGTACGCGGCCGGTGCCGATCGACACGCGCGTCATTGCGACCACGAACCGTCCGCTCCGCGCGCTCGTCGCGTCGGGCGCGTTCCGGCGCGACCTCTACTACCGGCTGAACGTGATCCCGCTCACGCTGCCGCCGCTGCGGGCCCGACGCGAAGACCTCGACGCGCTGATCGACCATTTCTGCCGCCGCTTCGCCGCCGAGAAGCCGTTGACCGTCGACGCGGCCGCGCGTGCGTACCTGAAGCGCCAGCCGTTCCCCGGAAACATCCGCGAGCTCGAGCACGTGATCGAGCGGGCCGCGCTGCTCGCGACCGGCGGCGTCATCACGGCCGCCGACGTGCAGATCGACGAGGAGCCGCTCTCGGAGCCGGCCGCGACCGGGTCACTCGCCGGACTCACCGTCCACGAGGTGGAGCGCCGGCTCATCATGGAAACGCTCCGCCGCACCAACAACAACCGCAGCCGCGCCGCCGAGATGCTCGGCATCAGCGTCCGCACGCTCCGCAACAAGCTCGCGGAGTATCGCGCGGGCGTGGGCGAAGCGGTCGGCGCGGCCTGAGGACGCATGCGAGGGCGGCCACGAAACTGGCGGGCGGCAGAATCTGCCGGTCAGGGAACTGACAGCGCCGCGCGTCGGAACGCCGACGCGGGGTCGCGGTCCGCGCGAAATCGCGGCCTCCGCCGCCAACCGCGCGCTGGAACACGTCTTGCTGCCACCGCGCCGGGGGAGAATCTGCCATGAAGCTCTTCGGAACGGTGACGGAAGGCCTGGGGGCCGCGCTCGATCTGTATCAAGCGCGCCACACGGTGCTCGCGGAGAACATCGCGAATTCGGAGACGCCGGGCTATCGCGCCCGCGACATCGAGTTCGCGGACCAGCTCGCCGCGGCGCTCACGGCGCCGCAGGAGTCGGGGCAGCCGCCGGAACCCGCCAACATGAAGATGCCGATGCGCATCGAGCCGAGCGTCGACAGGAACGCGACGATCAAGCCCGACGGCAACTCGGTGGCACTCGATACGCAGGTCGGCCGCCTCGCCGAGAACGCGTTCAAGATCCAGGCGCTCACGCAGATCCTGTCGGGCCGCTACCAGGGCCTGAAGCGCGTCATCGAGGGAGGTAACTGATGGACGTCTCGGCGAGCCTCGCGATCAGCTCGAGCGCGCTCCAGGCGCAGCGCCTGCGGATGGACGTCATCGCCGCCAACCTGGCGAACGCGGAGAGCACGCGGACGCCGGAAGGCGGCCCGTACAAGCGCCGCGACGTCGTCCTGGAGTCGCTCTCCGGCGGCAGCTTCGAGGACATCATGGGCTCCACGGCGGGCGGCGCGGTGCGCGTGGCGCGCGTCGTCGCGGACGAGAAGCCGCCGCGCGTCGTCTTCGATCCGGGCCATCCCGACGCGGATGCCAAGGGCTACGTGTCGTACCCGAACGTGAACCCGATCACCGAGATGGTCGACCTCATGGCCGCGACGCGCGCCTACGAGGCGAACGTCGCCGCGGTGAACGCGACCAAGCGCGTGCTCGAGGCCGCGCTGTCGATCGGAAGGGCATAGTCCATGGAGATCAAGGACATCACCAATTTCCCGAACGTCGCGGGGCTCGGCGGTCCCGAGGCGCCCGGACGCACGTCGCAGAAGGACGAGAAGTCCGGAGGCTTCGCCGACGTCCTCCAGAAGTCCCTCGGCGAGGTCAACCAGATGCAGCAGAAGGCCGACGCCGCGATCACCGCGCTCGCGACCGGCGAGAAGGTGAGCCTGCACGAGACCATGATCGCCATGGAGCAGGCCGACGTGTCGTTCCGGATGATGATGCAGGTGCGGAACAAGATCGTCGAAGCGTACCAAGAGATCCTGCGGATGCAGGTCTGATGGGCTGGAGAGCGGGGAGGCGGGGATAGAGCATGGATCGGGCGAGCGCACTACTGGCCCAGCTGCGGGACTTCTTCCTGGCGCTGCCGCCGGCACGGCGGTTCACGTTCGTGGCACTCACCGTCGGCGTGCTGGTCGGCACCGGTGCGCTCGCCTGGTGGGTGCAGCAGCCGCAGTACCGCGTGCTCTACAGCGGCCTCGGCGGCTCGGATGCGGCCGCCGTCATCGAGTACCTCAAGACCGAGAAGATCCCGTATCGGGTGAGCGACGCCGGCGGCAACATCGAGGTCGCCGCGGGCCGGCTCTACGAGACGCGCATGGCGCTCGCCGGGCGCGGCATCCCGCAGGGCGGCGGCGTCGGCTTCGAGATCTTCGACAAGCAGACGCTCGGCATGACCGACTTCGTACAGCGCCTGAACTATCAGCGCGCCCTCCAGGGCGAGCTGGCGCGCTCGATCTCCGAGCTCGACACCGTCGAGGCGGCGCGCGTGCACCTCGCGATGCCCGAGCGCTCGCTCTTCGTCGCGGAGGAGCGCCGCCCGTCCGCATCCGTCGTGCTGAAGCTGCGTCCCGGCCGCTCGCTCGCGCCCGAGCAGATCAGCGGCGTCGTGCACCTCGTCGCGGCGAGCGTCGAGGGGCTCCAGCCGTCCGACGTCACCGTCGTCGACGTGAACGGCAAGGTGCTGACGCAAGACCAGCACGAGACCGACACGCGGTCGCCCGGGAAGGGTCTCATGACCTTCCAGCGCGACATGGAGCAGGGCTACACCGAGAACATCGAGAGCATGCTGGCGCGTGTGCTCGGCCCAGGCCACGCGCTTGCGCGCGTGACGGTCGCGCTCGACATGGCGCAAGTCGAGAAGACCGAGGAGAGCTTCGATCCCGACCGCGTCGCCGTGCGGAACGAGAAGCGCTCGAAGGAGAGCAGCGCGCAGGCTGGCGGCGGCGCCGCCGCGAGCGCAGAGATCACCAACGAGCCGGCGGCCGATGCGGGCGGCCCGACGCAGGAGCGCGAGGACACCGCGCTCAACTACGAGATCAGCAAGGTGACGAGCCGGCGCGTCGAGGCGATGGGCGCGATCAAGAAGCTGTCGGTCGCCGTCCTGCTCGACGGCAGCTGGACGGGCGAGGGCGAGGCGCGCACCTTCGTGCCGCGGCCCCAGGAAGAGGTGGACCGCTACAAGGAGCTCATCAAGCGCGCCGTCGGGTTCAACGAGGAGCGCGGCGACCAGATCGAGGTCGCGAGCGCACCGTTCCAGGAGGCGGCCGCGATCGAGGCGCCCGAGGCGCCGGGCATCCTGGCGCAGATCGGAGAGTTCTCGGACGTGCTCTGGCGGGCGGTCGGCATCGCGATCGTGCTGATCGTGCTGATGACGATCGTGCGGCCGTTCCTCCTCACCATGGCGAGCCGCGCCCCGGTCGTGGCGCCGGCGCCGTACATGCCGCCGCCGACCGCGCGCGCGACCGTCGCCGGCGCCGCGGACGCCGGTCTTCCCGTGCCGGCCGGCATGCTCCAGATGGCGAGCCAGAATCCCGAGCACACGGCGGAGGTCATCCGCCAGTGGTTGGCGCAAAAGTAAGCCATGGCGGGTGACGAGCTCACGGGCGTCGACAAGGCCGCCGTCCTTCTTCTCTCCCTCGGGGAGTCGGTGGCGGCCGAGGTCTTCCGCCATCTCGACGAGGGCGAGGTCCGCGCCGTCACGAAAGCGCTCGCGCGCGTCCGGACGGTGCCGGCGGAGCATCTCCGCCAGGTCGAGCAGGACGAGCGGAAGCGGGTGTGAGGCTACCGCGGTCTCCGCGTCGACGGGCTTCTCTTCGCGCGCTCGCTCGTCACCCAGAGCGGCGGCGACGCGTCGGCGCCGGTCAATCGCGACGAGATCCTGGCGGAGCTCGATCAGCTGCCGACGGGCGAGTCGACCGGGCTCGCGCGCGCGCTCGAGGGCGTGCCGCCCGACGGCCTCGCGCGGCTCCTCGAGACCGAGCATCCCCAGATCGCGACCCTCATTCTCGCGCACCTCACGCCGTCGCAGGCGATGCTGGTGCTGCGGAGCCTTCCCGAGGCGCTCCAGACCGACCTCGTCGAGCGCCTGGCTCGCCTCGACGCGGCGATCCCACCGTCGGTCGTGCAGGAGGTCGGCATCGCGCTCCGCGAGCAGGTGAAGGGGCTCGCGCGCGAGGCCGGCAAATCGGCCGGCGGGCCGAAGGTCGTCGCCGAGATGATGAAGCACGCGGACAAGGCGACCGAGGGCCGCATCTTCGAGGACCTCGAGCAGCGTGATCCCGAGCTCGCGACCTCGATCCGGGCGATGCTCTTCACGTTCGAGGACTGCCTCCAGTTCGACAATCGGAGCATGCAGACGCTCCTCAAGGAGGTCGCCCGCGAGGACCTGCTGCTCGCGCTCAAGACCGCGAGCCCGGCACTCTCGGAGAAGATCTTCGCCAACGTCTCGAGCCGCGCCGCCGAGATCCTGCGCGAGGACCTGTCGTCGTCCGGTCCCGCGCGTCTCAAGGACGTCGAGGCGGCGCAGCAGCGCATCGTCGCCGCCGTCCGCGATCTCGAGGCCGACGGCAAGCTCGTGCTCGCCGGTGGGGGTTCGGACGATGTCCTCGTTTGAGCGTCTGAAGCCGGCGGCCGTCGCGGCGCCGCCGGCCGCGCCGCTCGAGTCGCTCGGACGGGTGGCTCTCGGGTCGCGCGTCGCCGCGGCCAGCGTGTTCCGCGACTTCGGCAACGGCGACGCGCCGTCCGCTCACGTAGAGGCGGCGCCGGGGGGAGCGCCGGAAACGGCGCCTCAGATGGACGTGGCGCAGCAGGCCGCCGACGCCGCCGACGCCGACGGCTTCGACGCCGGCCGCGCCGCCGCCGTCGCGGAGCTGATGCACGACGGGGAAGCGTTCGCCAAAGCGCTCGACGAGGTGAAGCGCTTCCGCGCCGGCCTCATGGAGCGCTACCAGAGCGAGCTGCTGGCGCTGGCGCTCGGCATCGCCCGGAAGGTCGTGCAGCGCGAGCTCGCCGAGCATCCCGAGCACTGGCTCGGCATGATCCGCGAGGCGGTCCGTCACGCGCTGGATCGCGAACGGATCCGCATCCGCGTCGGGCCGGTGCTGCACAAGTTCCTGGTCGAGCACCTCTCGACCCTCCGGCCGATGCTCGAGGACGTGAAGGAGCTCGAGCTCGTCGAGGACGGTACGCTCACCGAGAGCGGCTGCATTCTCGAAAGCCAGTTCGGCGACCTCGACCTCGGCATCGACAGCCAGATCGGCGCGATCCGCGCCGCGCTGTCGCAGGGCGTCTGACCGTGGACTCCGAGCGGGACGCCATCCCGACGACGGCCGAGCTCGACGGCGTCGCCGAGCGCGGCGGCGCGATCGCGCGGCACCTGGCGCAAGCGGTCGAGCAGCTCCGCCACGTGAACCCCGTCCGCATCAGCGGCCGGGTGACCGACGTGATCGGGCTCGTCATCGAAGGCACCGGGCCGGGCCTGCCGATCGGCGGCGTCTGCCGAATCGAGCGCCGCGACGGCGGCGACAGCATCGCCGCCGAGGTCGTCGGCTTCCGCCAGAACCGCGTGCTCCTGATGCCGCTCGGCGAAGTCAGCGGGATCGAGCCCGGGAACCGCATCGTCGTCGCCCGCGAGCGGCCGACCGTCGCGGTCGGGCCCGGCCTTCGCGGCCGCGTGCTCGACGGACTCGGCCAGCCGATCGACGGCGGCGGGCCGATCGCGGTGGAGCGCGAGGTGGCGCTCTACGGCTCGCACATCAATCCGCTCGAACGGCCGCCGATCCGGCAACCGCTCGATCTCGGCGTCCGCGCGATCAACACGATGCTCACCTGCGGCCGCGGGCAGCGGCTCGGAATCTTCGCGGGCTCCGGCGTCGGCAAGAGCGCGCTTCTCGGCATGATCGCCCGCAACACGCGGGCGCAGGTGAACGTCATCGCGCTGATCGGCGAACGCGGCCGCGAGGTGCGCGAGTTCATGGAGCGCGACCTCGGACCCGAAGGCCTCGCGCGCTCGGTCGTCGTCGTCGCGACGTCGGATCAGCCGCCGCTCGTCCGCATCCGTGGTGCCTTCCTCGCGACGGCGATCGCGGAGTACTTCCGCGACGCGGGCCTCGACGTGATGCTCATGATGGACTCGCTGACGCGCTTGGCGATGGCGCAGCGCGAGGTCGGGCTCTCGATCGGCGAGCCGCCGTCGGCGCGCGGCTACACCCCGTCCGTGTTTGCGATCCTGCCACGGTTGCTCGAGCGCGCCGGTGCCAGCACCCGTGCGGCCATCACCGGCCTGTATACGGTCTTGGTCGAAGGCGACGACATGAACGAGCCGGTCGCTGACACCGCCCGCAGCCTGCTCGACGGCCACGTCGTGCTGTCGCGGACGCTCGCCAACCAGGGCCACTATCCCGCGATCGACGTGCTGCGCAGCATTTCACGCCTCATGAACGACATCGTCCCCGAAGGGCAGCTCCAGCGCGCCAACAAGGTGCGGAGCTGGCTCTCGACGTACCGGGATGCCGAGGACCTCATCAACATCGGCGCGTACACGGCGGGCAGCAACCCGCGGATCGACGAGGCCGTTGCCCGGATGGACGCCGTGCAGACGTTCCTCCGCCAGGGTTTGAACGAGAAGAGCTCGATCGAGGAGGGCGCCGCGGCGCTCGCCGCGCTCGTCGGAGGGTCGAGCTGATGGCGGAGCCGTTCCGCTTGCAGCGCGTGTTGCGCCTCCGCGAGCAGATTCGCCGCTTGCGCACCCACGAGGCCGAGCAGCTCGCGAGCCGGCTCGCCGTCGTGCGCGCGGAGGTCGAGCACCTCGCGGCCGCACGCGAGCGTTGCGGCATGTTCGAGGGCGAAGCGGCGCTCGCCGGCACGCTGACGCCCGAGTCGTTGCGGGTCGGCCGCGCCTACGAGGCGGCGCTCGCGGGGACCGAACGGGCGCGGGCGCTCGAAGCGGTCCAGCTCGGCCACGCGCTCGACGCCAAGCGCGCCCAGCTCCTGCGCGACAAGCAAGAGGAAGAGAAGTACGTGCGGCTTGCCGCCGCCCATCGTGCCCGCGTGCTCGAGGACGAGGCCCGCGAGGCCGAGCGCACGCTCGACGAGATCGCGGCCGACCGTCATCGCCGCCTTCGGAAGGACCAAGGCCATGACAACGCCTGAGACGATCAGCACCGGATTCAAGGGACGCCGGAGCGTGCGCTTCGCGCTGGCCTTCATCCTGGGAGCGAAGCTCGCACTCCTGGCGCAAGGCGAGGGGCCCGCGCTCGCGATCGGCGCCGGCGGCTCGTCCGCCCCCGCGGCTCCGACCGTCGGGTCGGCGCTGGCGTCCAACGGGTCCGGTGCTGCCGGCGGCCTGGCGCCCAAGGCGGCCCCGGGCGCCGTCGTGCGGCCGGACATTCGCGCGTTGCTGGAGTCGCTCGAGCGCCGCCAAGCCGAGCTCGACGCCCGTGAGCGCGAGCTCGCGAGCAAGGAGGAGCGCCTCGCGCTCTACGAGAAGGACGTGACCGCGAAGGTCGCGAGCCTCGAAGAGATCGAGAAGCGTCTCTCCGCCCGCGCCACGGCCGCCACGCAAGCCGTCGACGCCGCCGCCGAGTCGCTCGCCAAGATCTACGGCGGCATGAAGCCGGAGGCCGCCGCGCCGATCTTGGATCGGTTGGATGACCCGACCGTCCTCACGATCTTCCGCCGCATGAAGGAGAAGCAGGTCGGCGAGATCCTGCCGCTCATGACCCGCGAGCGCGCGATCGCGTTGACGCAGGCGTTGGCGGAGAGGCCGTAGTCGACCGATCCGGTCACGTCGTGTTGCTTCTTCGGGACATCGGGCTTCGGGTGGTCGCTGCGGGGGTCGGCTTGGCGCTGGTCCTATCGGCTGACCTTGCGATCGTGGAAGGTGTGCCGCGGATGGGCGCGGTGGCCGGTCTCTCCTCCGCGGCCGTTACGCGTGCAGTGGAGGCCTGGCACCGAGCCGTATGGTGTGTCGCGGCCGCGGGAGTGCTCGGCGTCCTCGCTGTTCCGGCGGTCGGCTGCGGAACCTTGCTCCTGGCGATGGGCATGGACGCGCTCTACCTCTCGCTCCTTCCGGCGCT
>DAIQBH010000184.1:0-1768 GCA_036781285.1 Thermodesulfobacteriota bacterium
GTCGTTGTAGTGGACGAACAGCAGGTTCGGCCGGTGGCGCTCCGCCCAGTAGGTCTCGACCAGGCGGAAGAAGAGGTGGTCGTCGGCGAGCCAGCGCTCGTAGAAGCCGTGCAGGTCCCCGTCCCACGCCGGCAGCTGCGGGACGCCTTCGGGCGCGCGCGCGTTCAGCTCCTCCCGCACGGCGTCCTGCATGTGCTCGACGTGATTGCAGAGCGACATGAAGGCATCACGTCCGTCGCGGCCGACGAAGACGTACCGGGCCTCGTCGTACCAGGGAATGCCGTCGGCCGGTGTGTGGCTCTTCATGAAGCGCCGATGCGTTTGCGCCTCGAGCATGGCGCCGAGCTCGGCGGGCGGCATGATCTGCATCTCGATCCACGGACTGATCGCGAGCACCGGTCCCGGCGCGTCCGTCTCCGGCCAGAGGACGCTCGCCACGATCGACTGCATCCACGTGGTGCCGCACTTGGCGGGCGTACACACGAACACGTCGCCCGGCCGGACGGTGACGTGATCCCACCGGGTCGTGTCGGCGACGGCGGAGAGGTACTCGCGGCGGCGCGGCTGCATGCCGCCTCCATGCGCCACGTGGCTACCCCGTGTCAACGCATGGTGTCGCCTCCGCGGCTCGGGTAACGGGGCACCATGCTGCTCTACGACAACGCGTTCAGCCCCTTCGCCCGCAAGGTGCGCATGGTTCTCGAGCACAAACGGCTGCCGTTCGAAGCGATCGACGGCCTGACGCCGGCGGGGCACACCCGGCTCGCGACGGTGAACCCGCGCGTCGAGGTGCCCGTGCTCGTCGACGGCGCGCTGACGGTCGTGAACTCGTCCCACATCGTGGCCTACCTCGAGCACCGCTACCCGGACCGGCCCGTGTACCCGGCGGATCCCGCGACGCGCGTGCAAGCGCTCGCGTGGGAACGCACGGCCGACACGCTCTTCGACGCGATCACCCACGACGCTTCGAACGGCGGCTTCGGGTTCCCGGGCGACTCGCGCCCGCCGGGTCTCCTCGAAGCCGCGCGCGAGGACCTGGCTCCGATCTACGCCGACCTCGAGAAGAGCCTCGCCGACCGCGAATTCCTCTGCGGCGCGCTCTCCATCGCCGACCTCGCGCTCTTTCCCCACATGACCGCCGTCAAGTTCCTCGACATCGCGTTCGACGGCGCGGCGCATCCGCGCCTTCTCGCCTGGTACAAGCGCCTCCGCCAACTCGACGTCTGCCGCGCCGACCTCGAGCGCACGCAGAAGTTCCTGCGCGACCTGGGCGCCAACCTGCAACGGCCCGCCAAGATCGTCTGGCGCGGCGACCGCATCGAGTGGCTGCTCGCGCGGGGCTTCGCGGATTGGTTCTACGGCGAGATGCGGGCCGATCGAGTCGCTTGGCCGCGGCGCTGAATCGTTTTACATCGCAGCGCAGGAGTCGGTGCGCGGACGGCGGGGGAGTCAGGGATACACGCCTACGGTCGCGGGGTCGCTGGTCCCGGCGCGTAAAGCCCGCCGGTGCCACGATGGCTTGCGTAATACGCGAGCTGACCGCTCCCCGGCGCGATCCCTGACTCCCCCGCCGTCCGCATCAGCGCTTCCGCTGCGCGGTCAGCGCGCGCGACGCGACTCGGTCACTTCACTCACGAGTCGGCCGCGCGGGACGCGACCGCGAAGACCCAGGCGTCGCCTTCGGGTCTGTTCGGGTACTTCTTGAGGCCGACGGCGCGGACGGCGGCGACGCGTGCCGGATCCTCCAGCTTCGTGAGGGTCACCGGGT
>DAIQBH010000184.1:1868-12943 GCA_036781285.1 Thermodesulfobacteriota bacterium
GCGCGGACGGCGGCGACGCGTGCCGGATCCTCCAGCTTCGTGAGGGTCACCGGGTAGCGCTTGCCCGCGATCCGGACGGTGGCGCGGCCGTCTTCGAGGGCGCTTCGGTGCCAGGTCTTGCCGGGCGGGAACTGCGTCGAGGCGGGGACGTACGCTTGGCCCTCGTGCACGACGATCCAGGTCGTGCGGGAGCGTGTCTGGGTGGCGAGCTGGAGCTCGATCTCGGGGACGTCGGCGGCGAACGACCAGTCGGCCACCGGCTCCGTCACGATCGCGCCGCTCGCGAGCGGGCCGCCCGGGATCGGGCCGAGCGGGCCGTCGTGAAAGCGCGCCCCCACGAACGCGAGACCGATCAGCAGCGCCGCGAACGCGACGAGGCGAATGACCCAGCGCAGCACGATCATGCGACGTCCTCCCGGCGCGCTCTCTAGCGGCCCTTCGCGCGCGAATGAAGAGCGACCCGTTGACTCGGCCGGGCACGCCGTCAGTATGGCCGCGTGGCGAGCACCCAACCCCTCGTTGACGCGCTTCGATGCCGTGCATCGGCCGTGCACGGCTTGCGCCTGACCTCGATCGAAGCCTTCGCGCTCGCGCTCGTCGAAGCGAGCGCCCGCGTCGAAGGGACCGCGTCCACGGACGCCGGCGAGCCGATCCTGCTTCCCGGCGCGCTCGACGCGGACGCCGCACCCGCGTCCGAGTAGCGCGGCCCGCGTCATGTGGGCGCGGATCACGTCCGCGATCGGTCGCCCGATCGATGCGACGATGGCGAAGCAGATTCGTCGCGTGCGCCCGCCCCCGCGACCATTCGCCGACCCTCTGACCCGGCAAATCGCGGCGCAGATCGAGCGGGACTTCGGCGCGTTCGTTCCGCCGTTCGCGCTGCACGCGGCAGCGCCCCAGGTCCTGGCGGCCTGCTGGATGATGCTCCGCGAGGCGCTCGTCACGACGCACGTGGATCGCCGCCGCAAAGAAGCCGTCGCCTCCGCCGTCTCGCGCGCCAACGCATGTACGTATTGCGTCGACGCCCACACGGCCGCGCTCCACGCCCTCGGCGACCCCACGACGGCCGACGCGCTCGCCACGCCCGACGGGCGCATCGCCGGTGACGATCCGCTGGCCACGCTCGTCGCCTGGGCCGAAGCGACGCGGGCGGCCGACGATCCGCGCCTGCGCGTCCCGCCCTTTCCACGCGACGAGACGCCCGAGATGACCGCGGTCGCGTTCTGCTTCCACTACATCAACCGCATGGTCGCACTCTTCCTTGCGCCCTCGCCCTTGCCGTTCGCGAGCCCGCGCCTGAAGGCGATCGCGCGGCGCGCGCTGGCACCCGTGCTGGCCGGCCAGCTCCGGCACGCGCTCGCCGCCGGCGAGGCGTTGCCGTTCCTGCCCGATGCGCCGCTGCCACCCGATCTCGCGTGGGCGGCGCCCCACCCGACGGTCGCCGCCGCGTTTGCACGCGCCGCGGCGGGCATCGAAGCCGCCGCCGCGGCGGTGCTGTCGCCCGCCGTTCGCACCCGGGTCGGCGAGATGCTCGCGGGATGGCGCGGCGCCGACCCCGGTCTCGGACGCGCGTGGCTCGCGGACGCGGTCGCGCCACTCGCGGAGCGCGATCGACCCCCCGCACGCCTCGCGCTCCTCACGGCGCTCGCGCCCTTTCAGGTCGATGACGCTACGATCGCCGAGTTCCGCCGCTCCGCGCCCGGCGACGCCGCCCTCGTCGCCGCGACCGCATGGGCGAGCTTCACCTCTGCCCGCCGCATCGCCAGCTGGGTCACTGGAGCTGGAGCTCGCGCAGCGTGAAGTAGATCTCACGCGGGATTCCGCAGGTCGTGCACGTGACGCGCGCGATCCGGAGCCGCCGGCCGTCGATCGTCTCGGCCGCGTGCTCGTCGAGCCGGAATCCGCCGCCGCAGAGCGGACACGGCACCGCCGTCGCCATGACGTCGACCAGCGGCGGCGTGTCGATCACGAGCGGGCGATCGGGCGCGCCACCCGGCGCGAGCCTCGCCAGACGGTCCAGGTCGCGCACGTGGTCCCGCCGCGCTCTCCGTTCCGCTCGCTTTCGCCGTTGCACGGGTCGACGAGCTATCACAGCACGCGGACGGGCTCCCTACCCCGCGCGTTCGGGTGGACGCTGGGGCGTCGGCGGATCGCCGATCGGGGGCCGCTCGTTCGGCGGAGGATCCCCCGGCGACGGGGGCGCGGGCGGCTCGCGAATCGGCTCGGGATGCGGATTCGGCTCGTTCGGCGGCACCCGTGGCGGCTCGGGCGGCGGATCCTGGACAGGCGGCTTCGGATCCGGGATCTCGCGCGGTGCCGTCATGCGATCAGCCGATCATCTCGGCGTGCGCCTGCCCGATGCGAACCGGCAGCCGCTGCAAGATCGCGTCGCAGAACGCGTCGAGATCGTCGGGCGAGCGCGAGGTGATGAGGTTGCCGTCCTCGACGACCTCGCGGTCGACCCAGTGCGCGCCGGCGTTCTCGAGATCTTTCCGCACCGACGGCCACGAGGTGATCTCCCGCCCTTCGACGGCATCGGCCTCGATCAGCAACTGCGGACCGTGGCAGATCGCCGCGACCGGCTTGCCGCTCTCGATGAAGCGGCGCACGAACGAGACCACCGATTGGTTCGTGCGCAGATGATCGGGAGAGTACCCACCCGGAATCACCATCGCGTCGATCTCATCGGGGTCGATCTCGTCGGGAATGTGCTCGATCGTCACCATGGCCTGGCCGCGTTTTCCCCAGATGCGCTCGCCGCGCTCCGCGCCAAACGTCACGACCGAATGCCCGGCCTCCTGGAGCCGCTCGAACGGCTCGCTGAACTCGCTGTCCTCGAAACCTTCTCCAACAGGCATCGCTATGGTCGCCATCGCGGTCGCTCCTCCGTCCGACGTTCGGTCGATGACAAGCGTGCAAGTCCGGGACCAGCACGAGCCCGCGCCGGGCGTCACCGGCGCGCGAGCGACGCTGCAAAGTCTCCAAAATGCCGGGCTTCTACGGTACGCGCGACCTTGAGTGAGGGGGATCGCGGTGCCATGTTCCCGCGCCGATGCGTGACCTCGAGGACCGCCTCGAACGTTTCCTGATCTCGCGACTGGCGGCCGATGCCGTGCGGATCGTCACGTTCGCACGCTCGACCGAGGGGTTCTCGCAGGAAACCTTCCGCTTCGACGCCGAGGTCACGACGCACGGCCGTCGCGAAACGCACGGCTACGTGGCGAAACGCGAGCCGGTCGCGGGACTGCTCGAGCCCTACGATCTCGAGCCCGAGTTCCGAGTCCTGCACGCGCTCTCCGCCGATCCGTTTCCGTCGCCGCCGACGCCGTGGTTCACGCGCGACCCCGCCGTGCTCGACCGGCCGTTCTACGTGATGGCAGCGCTGCCGGGCGACGTGCCGGTTCCGGCGCCGCGCGCCGACGGCCGCGGCCCGTTCACCGACGAGGAGCGCCGGACGCTCGGGCCCGCCGTCACGCAGGCGCTCGCCGATCTGCACGCCATCGACTGGCGCGGCCTCGGGCTCGATTTTCTGGGGGTGCCCGGGCCGGGCCGCGCGACCGCCGAGCGCGAGCTCGCGCGCTGGGAGCAGCGCATCGCGGCGAGCGGGCTCCCGGACGATCCCGCGCTCACGGCGGCGCTCCTCTGGCTCCGACGAAACGTCCCGAGCTGCGACGAGACGACGCTCGTGCACGGCGACTTCCGGCTCGGGAACTTCCTCGTCGCGCGCGACGGCGACGGCGCGCGCCTCACCGGCGTCCTCGATTGGGAAATGGTGCATCTCGGCGACCCGCTGGAAGATCTCGCCTGGTGCGCGTCGCCGCTCTGGCGCGCCGGCACCGACTTCGCGTCCGGTCTCCTGCCGCCCGACGAGCTCGCCGCCGCATACGCCGCCGCGTCGGGACGCACCGTCGATCCCGCCCGGCTCCGCTTCTACGACGTGCTGACGCTCGTGAAGATGATCGCGATCATGCGGACCGGCATCCGCGCCTTCGACGACGGACGCACACAGGACCTCCGCATGGCGATCTTCGATCACCAGCTCCCGTTCCTCCTCATGGTGCTCGCGATGACGTTGAACTTCTTCGGAGGAGGTGACTGATGCGAACGACGGTCGAGCGTCTCGTCGACGGCGTCGTCCAGACGCTGCTCGACGCCGTGCTGCCGGACCTGGCGACCCCCTACGCGCGCGGCCAGCTCTACGCCGCCGTCGACGTGCTGCGGAACCTGCGCGATCGCGTCGAGCCGCGCGCCGATCTCGCCCACGCGGAGAGCGACTCCGCGGCGGCGGCGCTCGACCGCACGCTCGCCGTGCTCGCCGCCGCGCCCGCGGCGGTCGAGGCGATTCGCGCGGCGGTCGCCGCCGTTCCGTCCGATCCGCCGCTCGCCCGAACGGCCGCGCTCCGGGCGGCGCTCGTCACCGCCCTCACGGTAGTCGACGCGCTCCCCTCGGACGTCGCGCGCGCCGCGCGCGCGCCGATCCTGGAACACCTCGGCGGCCAGACGATGCGCGACGTCGCCGTGCTGAAGCCGTCGCTGCTCGCCGAGATCTCCGGCGGCCGCCAAGCCCAGGAGGACCCACCGTGCTGACACGCCTCGACGACTACCCGTTGCACCAGACCGCGGAGCCGATCGCGCAGCCGTCGACCGGCGACCGCAATTTCTACGACCGCTACTTCTTCAGCGGCTACACGCGCGCCGGCGACCTCTTCTTCGCGGCCGCGCTCGGCGTCTACCCGAACCGGCGCGTCATGGACGCGGCGTTCAGCGTGGTCCGCGGGGGGAAGCAGTGGGTCGTGCGGGCGTCGCGCCTGGCGCCGACGGAACGCACCGAGACGACGGTCGGGCCGATCACGGTCGAGGTCGTCGAGCCGCTCCGGACGCTCCGCCTGACGGTGGCCGACAACGACTGGGGCCTGCGGGGGGAGCTGACGTTCGCGGCGCGCACGGCTCCGATAGAAGAGCCGCGCTTCACCCATCGCGTCGCCGGCCGCCTGGTCATGGACTCGACCCGCCTCACCCAGTTCGGAACGTGGAGCGGCAGCCTCGGCGTCGACGGCGCCACGATCGCGCTCGATCCCGCAGAGGTGCTCGGCGTCCGCGACCGCTCCTGGGGCATCCGCATCGTCGGCGAGCCCGAGAGCGGCGCGCCCGGCATGATGCCGCAATTCTATTGGTTGTGGGCGCCGATCAACTTCGACGACGTCTGCGTCCACTTCGACGTCAACGAGGACGGCGAGGGCCGGCGCTGGCACGCCAACGGCAATCTGGCTCGCGTCGGCGCCTTCGGCGACGACGCCATCGAGCAGACACCGACGGTTCGGCAACACATCGTCTGGCAACCGGGCACGCGCCGCGCCGCGCGCGCGGCGATCGCGCTCACCCCGCACGGAAAGCCGCCGGTCACGATCGACCTGGACCCCATCCTCACCTTCCAGATGCGCGGGCTCGGCTACCTCGACCCCGAATGGGGCCACGGCGTGTGGAAGGGCGAGCTCGCCGTCGGCGGCGACGTCTGGACGCTCGCCGACCTCGATCCGCTCGACCCGCGCCACCTGCACGTGCAACAGCTCTGCCGCGCCCGCATGGACGGCCGCGACGGCATCGGGGTGCTGGAGCAGCTGGTGCTCGGACCGCACGCGCCTTCGGGATTTCGCTCGCTCGTCGACGGCGCCGCTTAGGAGGCTCCCCCAAGCCAACGCTCCGCGCGCGTAGCGGCCGAGCGAGAGCGAGCCAGGGTCGTGGATCAGTTCGATGCGTGTCAGGGATCGCTCCGGGGAGCGGTCAGCTCGCGTATGCGCAAGCCATGGTGGCAGCGGCGGGCTTTATGCGCCGGGACCAGCGACCCCGCGACCGTAGGAGTGCATCCCTGACACGCATCGAACTGACCCCTACGTGAACGGCGGCACCGTTCGCCAAACTCGGCGCGGCGTTGTAAGCCCGAAAGCCCAACCACCATGAGTGATCCGACCAACGACGACGAGAAGCCCGCCCCCGAGGAAGAAAGCTTCGCCGCGCTGTTCGCGGCGAGCGAGGCGAAAGCGCCGAAAGCCGAGCGCCGCGTGCGCGCCGGCGACAACGTGCGCGGCAAGGTGATCGCGGTCGGCAGCGAGACCGCCTTCGTCGCGATAGGCGGCAAGGCGGAGGCCGTCATCAGCCTCGCGGAGTTCCGCAATCCCGACACGGGTGAGATCACGCTCGCCGTCGGCGATCAGCTCGAGGCGACCGTCACCGACGACGGCAGCCGCTCGGGCTCGATCGTCCTCAAGAAGACCTTCGGGCGCGGCGGCCACGTCCCCGGGGAGCTCGAGCAGGCGCTCGCGCACGGCATCCCGGTCGAGGGCACCGTCACGGGCCAGAACAAGGGCGGCTTCGACGTACAGGTGATGGGACTCCGCGCGTTCTGTCCGGCGTCGCAGATCGACAACCGCCGCCGCGAGGCCGCCGAGTACGTCGGCCAACGTTTCCGCTTCCGCGTCACGAAGATCGAAGGGAACGGCCGGAACATCGTCGTCTCGCGCCGGCAGCTCCTCGAAGAGGAATCCGCGAAGCTCGCCGAGCAGACCTGGGAAACCGTGAAGGTCGGCGCCACCGTGTCCGGCACCGTGAGCTCGATCCGCGACTTCGGCGCGTTCGTCGACCTCGGCGGCGTCGAGGGCCTGATCCACGTGAGCGAGCTCGGCTACGGCCGTTCGCAGCATCCGTCCGACGTGGTGAAGGTCGGCGAAACCGTGCAGGCGCAGGTCGTGAAGATCGAGCCCGACCCCAAGACCGGACAGAAGCGCATCGGACTCTCGCTCCGCGCGCTCGCGCCCGATCCCTGGAGCGCCGTCGCGTCGCAGTTCCCGGTCGGCACGACCGTCATCGGCAAGGTGCGGAAGCTCGAGGCGTTCGGCGCGTTCGTCGAGATCGCGCCCGGCATCGACGGGCTCGTGCACGTGTCGCGCATGGTCACCGACCGCCGCATCTCGCACCCGAAGCAGGCCGCCACGGTCGGCGATCAGGTCGAGGTGACGGTGCTCGGGGTCGATCAGGAGCAGCGCCGGATTTCGCTCTCCATGGTCGAGGGCGTACGCCGGGAGCAGGAAGCCGCGGAGCACGCCGAGCGTCAGGAGGAAGCCGTGACGATGGCGAAGGTGAACTCGCCGCGCGGCCTCGGCACCTTCGGCGAGCTCCTGAATCGCTCGATCAAAGACAAAGGCTGACCGCGGCGTCGACTCGCCCCGGCGCTGACGCGGTCAACTCGCCCCGATCGCTCCCGCGATCTCGGCCCGCCGCGCGGCGTCGAGCGCGGGATTGATGAAGGACGCGACGTCGAGAGCGGACACCGTCGTGCCGGCGGCGCCCCACGAGCCCTCGCGGATCTCGTGGACGAGCACCCAGACGCGCATCGGCAGCATCGGGTCGGCGTTCGGGTCGCCGGCGAAGGCGTGCTGGAACGCGGTCGTGATGCGGCGATGCGTGGCGGCGCGCCGCTCGCCCTCGAGCAAGCCCTGGAGCACGACGACGTCGACGATGAAGTGCTTCGGTCCGGGCCCCGCGGCGGCGCCGAGCACGCCCCCGACCGCCCAATCCTCCACGGCGGCTTCCTGGAACTGCACCACGGTCACGCTCTTGCCGTTGGCGGTCACGGCATCGACCTCGGCGTCGAGCACGATGTCCGTGAGCTCGCTCGCGAGCATCTGTTTCTGCGCCTGACTGAGCGCGCCTTTCGGGTACGACATGCGAACGACCGGCATCTGGAGATCCTCCTTGGTTCAGTCGAGCGCGGCACGCGCGGCCTTGGGATCGAGCCAAGGGGCGACGCGCGCCGCGCCGACTTCGGCGGCGTTGAAGTTTGTCGGCGTACGGTTGTCGAAGTGCGTGAAGATCCAATCGAGGAGCGCGGCCAGCCGTGCGTCCGAGAGCGGCGCCGATGCGACTCCCGGCACGCGCAGCACGTAGTCGCGGCCACCGGGCCGCGCGAGCAGGCGATCGACGCCGCGGAGCGACGGCACCCGGGCGGAGCCCGTACCGTCGAGACCGTGGCAGCCGCCGCAGCTGAGCAGATAGTCGTGCGCGGGGCCGTCGATGTCGGCGGCCCGCGACGATGCCGGCGACGCGAGGAGCGACCCGAGCGCGGCCCCGATGATGACGAGCCGCCGCACGCTCATTTCTCCGGCTGGCCTTCCTCGGCCAGGCCGATCACGAGCGCCGTCGAGCAGTGGTAGATCTGCGAGGACGCGCCGGCGCACCAGTTGATGTCGTTGCTGCGATACGGATGGTAGACGGGCCGGTCGCCCTCGTTGCGGTTGCAGAAGCACCGGCCGCAGAAGCCGCGCCCGCAGCAGTCGTTGTACCAGATGGCGTAGTCCTTTCCGTCGGCGGGATTGCGGCAGGTGCCGATCCACGTGACGGGCGACATCTCGGTGCCCGGCGGACACGCGGTCTGCGAGCCGCCGCAACAGCTGCACAGGAAGCCGTCGATCGCGCAGTGCCGCCAGTACTCGCAGCGCGTCGGATCGCCCTCGGGACCCGCGACCTCCACGGGCGCCTTCTTGGCCGACGCTTCGTCGGCCGACGCCGCGAGGCCGCGCGCGATCGGCAGCAGCGGTACGACGCTCGCCCCCACCACGAACGCGCCGAGCCGCGCGAGCACGCTCCGGCGATCGCTCCGGCGCGCCAGGCGGCGCGCGAGACGTTCGGTCAGCCTGTCGATGCCGGTCATGCGGTCCTCCGGACGTCGCCCTGCTCGTGTTGCAACCATTCCTGCATCGACGCGACGCCGAGCCGTGCCGCCTCGAACAGGCTCTCGACGTGCTCGCGCGTGTTGACGAGACCCTTGGCGCGGAGGACCCCGGCGGCATCGATCAGCACGGCGTACGGCAGCTTGCCCACCTGATACGCGAGCCCGAGGTCGCTCGAGACGACGTAGGGGTGCGCGCCGATGCCCGCGCGCGCCACGAAGGCACGCTGTTCCGCGACGTCGCCGTCGCTCGCGAATACGAGCCGGGTCGGCGGGTCGGCGCGCGCGACCAGTGACAGCACGGCCGGCAGCAGCGTCTTGCAGACGGGGCACGTCGGCGACACGAAGAAGAGCAGCGTCTGCCGACCGTCGGCCGCGGCGCCGCCGATGGACAGCGCACGGCCCGCGAGATCGGTCGCCTGCACGACGGGCGCGGCCTCGCCGACCTTCGGTCCGCCCGGCATCACGAGCGCGCCGACCGGAAACACGCGCTCGTGGAGCACGCCGATCTGGCGAACGAGCGCCACCACGACGGCCGCGAGCACGACGACGGCGATCCAGAGCAGCACGTTCGACACGAGGAGCGCCGTGATCATGCCTGCGCTCCTCTCGCGCTCGCGGCTCGGACGCGAGCGGCCGCGGCGGCGAGCCCGTGCGCGGCCGTCCAGACCAGCGCCGCGACGGCGACCGCTCCC
This sequence comes from Thermodesulfobacteriota bacterium, assembly GCA_036781285.1. Classification (GTDB taxonomy): domain Bacteria; phylum Desulfobacterota; class Binatia; order UTPRO1; family UTPRO1; genus UTPRO1. Next base: position 11,286 of record DAIQBH010000184.1, read on the forward strand.
GCGACCGACACCCCATCCACCCACGAAAGTTGGCGCGCCGCGACCGGCGCCGGCACGAGCACACACGCCGCGCCCGCGAGCAGCACGTTCCGCGCGAGCAGCCATTCCGAGATCGGCTGACGCGACCCGAGCGCCCCGCAGCCGCAATCGATCATGCGCCGGCCGCGCACGAGATTGATCCCGATCGCGAACGAGTAGATCGCGAAGAGGACGACGGCTCCGACCGGACCGAGGATGCCCTCTCCGGCCGCGAGCGCGGCCGCGACCAGCAGCTCGGCCGCGGCGACGGCGGCCGCAGCCGCCGGCACGAGCGCCGCCGGCAGCACGCGATACGCCGCGAGCACGCCCGTGAACGCCGCGCGGTCGCGCAGCTTGTGGAGCGCCGCGCTCGTGAAGAGCAGCACCAGGCCCACCCGCGCGACGAGCGTCACGACCGGATCGATCATTGCGGCCCCGGCGGGACGAGGAGCGTCGGCCCGGAAAAGCCGGCCTCGTCGATGTCGCGGAGCCACGCGCCCGAGACGGCGTCGAGCACGCCGACGGCGCCGATCTCGTCGTGCCGGACGAAGAGCAGTGGTTTCGCGTCTTGCGTGACCGCGATCGAGTGCACGCCGGGATTGGGGAGCGCCTGGCGCATGAGCCAATCGCCCCAGCCATCGGGCGTGAGAGCGAGCACCGGTCGCACGAACGCGGGCAGCAGGCTCGGCGGCGTGATGTCGTCCACCCGCTTCCGCCCGTCGACGTCGTAGACCCAGATCGTCGTGCCGGGCTCTTTGTGCGTCCCCGGCCCCTCGGCCCGATGGACGATCGAGTAGAGCCGGCGCATCGCGCGATGGATCGCGAGGTGCTGCACGCCGCCGATGCGCCACCCGTCCCGGTGCTCGCTCTCGCTGACGAGCGGCCACGGCGGCGCCGCGACCGGCTGCTCGCCCGAGAAGTCGATCACGTGCAGCTTCCCTTCGAAGGACGCGAAGAGCCAGCGTGACCCGTCCCGCACGCCTTTCTCGGTCAGCGGATCGGCGATCGTGTCGAAGAACTTCTCGCTGTGGGTCGCACGCGCCTTGTGCCCCGTCGCGTCGAGCTCGACCTCGACCGCGGTGCCGTTGCCGCAGAGCGCGCCGAACTGACTGCCGCCGGTCGGGTAGACGAGCGCGCAGCCGCCGACGACGATCTCGTCGACGAACTGCCGCGTCTCGAGGTCGACGACCGACACCGAGCTCGCCGGGTCCTGATTGAAGATGACGAGGAAGCGCTCGTCGTCGAGCACGGCCGCGGTCTGGTAGCCGTGGCCGATGCTCGCGGAGCGCGGCGGGATCTCGACCTCGCCGCGGACCGTCAGCGTCGTCGCGTCGTAGATGGTGACGTAGTCCTTGCGCTCGCCGCGATGGCCGCGCGCGTACACCGGGTCGATGACGTAGATTTCCCGCCGGCGCGCCGAGAACATCATCGTCGGGCCGCTCAGCGTGAAGCTGCCGTCGAGCGTGCCGAGCGCGCGGCCCGTGTCCCCGTCGAAGAGCTGCGCGTGGCGGAGCACGCGGTCGGGGACCCACACCCAGTGCGCGCCCGTCGGCGCCGGTAGGACCGCGATTTGCCCGTGCTCGTCGGGCTCGACGTCGGCGCGCACGGAGACGGGCGCGGTCACGAACGCCACGAGCGCG
>DAIQBH010000185.1:0-12912 GCA_036781285.1 Thermodesulfobacteriota bacterium
TAGATGACGTCGATCGCGCCGATCCGGCGCGGCAGGTCCGCGATCGCCGTCGTCTCCGCCTCCAGAAACGTGCCGCCGATCTCGCGCACGAGCCGGCCGCGCGGACTGTCGGCGCCGCCGCGCGAGTAGACGAACGTCTCGAACCCTTCCGTCGCGAGCGCCATCGCGCCGAGGAGGCCGACCGGACCGGCGCCGAGGACGAGCGCGCGGCGACATGCGTTCGCACCGCGATCCGGCGAGGCCGGCGTCGGGCACGCCCACGGCAGGCGTTGCTGAATTCGGCGCACCTGGGCGAGCGCCTTCTCGGCGATCGTCAGCGGCTCGACGAGCACACCGACCTCGCGGAGGTCGCGCGGCACGACGTTCAGATACCGCTCGTCGTCGACGACGATCTCGGTGAGGAAGCCGTGACGCTCCTTGATGCCGCGCTCGGTGTAGTCGTTGGTCGAGCAGAAGTCCTGGCGGCCGGACGTGCAGGGCACACATTCGGGATGGGCACAGGGCCGCCGCACCATCGGGACCACGAGATCGCCGACCGCGACGCGCGACACGCCCGCGCCCACGTCGACGACCTCGCCGAGCGTCTCGTGCCCGATCACCAGATGGTCGCTGCCGGCGGGCGGCGTGCCGTACTTGAACGCGCAAAGCTCCTTGTCCGTCCCGCAGACGCCGACGTCGAGGACTCGGAAGCGCACGTCCGTCGGACCCGTCATCCGGGGCTCGGGCTCGTCGACCAGCTTCACCTCGCGGGTGCCGGGAAAGATCGCGACGGCTTTCATGTCATCTCCTTTCCGCGACCGTTTTCGGCTCGTCGCGGATGTCGTGGAGCGCGAACGCTTCGGCGTCGGTCCGCTCCTGCTCGTCGCGCCGCGCCAGGTATTCGATGCCGCGTACGGCGAGCGCGGTCCACCCGGTCTGATGGCTCGCGCCGACGCCGCGGCCGGTGTCGCCGTGGAAGTACTCGTAGAAGAGCACGAGATCCTTCCACGCGGGGTCGTCGCGGAAGCGCGGGTCGTCGCCGTGACAGGGCCGCCGGCCGTTCGCGTCGGGGAGGAAGATCGCGGTGAGACGGCGCGCCAGCTCGCGCGCGACCTGCGAGAGGTTCATCCAGCGGCCCGAGCCCGTCGGACATTCGACCTTCAGCGAGTCGCCGTAGAAGTGGTGGTAGCGCTCGAGCGCCTCGACGAGCAGATAATTGAGCGGCAGCCAGACGGGCCCGCGCCAGTTCGAGTTGCCGCCGAACACGCCGGTGTCGGACTCGCCCGGCGTGTACGCGACCCGGTGCTCCTCGCCGCCGGCCCGCAGCACGAAGGGATGGTCCGCGTGCCAGCGCGAGAGCGAGCGGACGCCGTACGGCGAGAGGAACTCGTTCTCGTCGAGCACGTACTTCAGCACCCGTTCGAGGCGATCGCGCGACGGGATCGCGAGCAGGCGATGCCCGTGCCCGTGATCGCCCGGCGACTCGAAGTAGGAGATGTAGCGCGCGAGATCCTGGCGGTTCTCGACGAACCAGCGCATGCGCTTCGCGAAGCCCGGCAGCCGGTCGAGCACGTCGGCCTCGAGGTTCTCGGCCGCGAACAGCGGGATGATCCCGACCATCGACCGGATGCGCAGCGGTATGCTCGAGCCGTCGAGGTGGAGCTGGTCGTAGTAGAAGCCGTCCTGCTCGTCCCAGAGGCCGTGGCCGCCGAGGCTGTTCATCGCGTCGACGATCGCGATGAAGTGCTCGAAGAACTTGGACGCGAGGTCCTCGCACGCCGGATTGTCGCGCGCGAGCTCGATCGCCATCGAGAGCATCGTCGTGCAGTAGAAGGCCATCCACGCGGTCCCGTCGGCCTGCTCGAGGTGGCCGCCGGTGGGGAGCGGTCGGGAGCGGTCGAAGACACCGATGTTGTCGAGCCCGAGGAAGCCGCCGCTGAAGAGATTGTTCCCCTCGACGTCCTTCCGGTTCACCCACCACGTGAAGTTGATCAGGTGCTTCTGGAAGATGCGCGACAGGAACAGGCGATCGCGCGCGCCGCGCTGGCCCGTCATCTTGTAGAGCCGCCACGCCGCCCACGCGGAGACCGGCGGGTTCACGTCGGAGAAGGCCCACTCGTACGCCGGACACTGGCCGTTCGGGTGGGCGTACCACTCGCGCGACAACAGCACGAGCTGCTCCTTCGCGAAGTGCGGGTCGACGTTGGCGAACGGGATCATGTGGAATGCGAGGTCCCAGGCCGCGTACCAGGGGTATTCCCACTTGTCGGGCATCGAGATGACGTCGCGGTTGTAGAGGTGGAGCCAGTCGTGGTTGCGCCCGGTGCGCCGCGCCGCGGGCGGCGTCGGCTGCGACGGGTCGCCGTCGAGCCAGTCGCGGACGACGTAGTGGTAGTACTGCTTGCTCCAGAGCAGACCCGCGTAGCCCTGGCGGATCACCTGGCGCTCGCCCTCCCCGACCGTCGTCGGACAACGCGCGGCGTAGAACGCGTCGGCCTCGCGGATGCGCTGCGCGACGACGCGCTCGAACTCGGGCCCGAACGGCGCGCGCGGCGCCTCGTCGCACGACGCGAGCCGCAGGCGCACGGTGACCTCGCCGCGCGCCGGCACGTCGAGCACGTAGAGCGCCGCCACCTTCGTGCCGAAGCCCGCCGGGTTCACCGCGTCGCGCCGGCCGTCGACGACGAACGCGTGGAACGCGTCCTTCACGTAGGGCGTCGGCCCGTCGATGCCGAAGAGGCGGCGGCTGTTGGTCTCGTTCTCCGTGAAGAGGAGCTCGGGCGGCCGGCCCTCGTGCGGCTCGGCCCAGAAGCGCATCCGCTCGAGCGACGCGTGCTCGGCCTCGACGATGCTGTCGCCCATCTGCTGCATCGTGCCGCGCGGCCAGTAGCCTTCGCCGCTCCGGCCCCAGGACCACGTGTTGCGGAACCAGAGCGTCGGCAGGAGATGGAGTCGCGCCGCGTCGGGCCCCCGGTTCGCGACCGTGATCTTCACCAGCAGGTCGTTCGGGCCCGCCTTCGCGTACTCCGCGACGACGTCGAAATAGCGCTGCTCGTCGAAGACGCCCGTGTCGACGAGCTCGTACTCGGGATCCTTCAGGCCGCGGCGCGCGTTCTCGGCGACGAGCTCGGCGTACGGAAAGGCGGCCTGCGGGTACTTGTAGAGCGCCTTCATGTAGGAGTGGGTCGGCGTCGAGTCGACGTAGAAGTACTGCTCCTTCACGTCCTCGCCGTGATTGCCCTCGGGGCCGCTCAGGCCGAAGAGGCGCTCCTTCAGGATCGGGTCGCGCCCGTTCCAGAGCGCGACGGCGAAACAGAGGCGGCACTCGCGGTCGGAGATGCCGAGCAACCCGTCCTCGCCCCAGCGATACGCCCGACTCCGGGCGTGGTCGTGCGGGAAGTAGTCCCAGGCGGTGCCGTGCTCGGAGTAGTCCTCGCGCACGGTGCCCCACTGCCGCTCCGAGAGGTACGGGCCCCAGCGCTTCCAGTTGCGGATCCGTTGCGCGTCTTCGTCGAGGCGCGTCGCCTCGGCCATGGCGGTCGTGTCCACGCGTTCCCCTCCCCCGGCGGGCTCAGTGCCTCGATAGTACCGGGAAGTCGAGCGCGCGCGAGAGGGATTCCACGGTGGAGGCTCCATGTCGCTCGGATGCCGGAACCCCCGTCGACGGCTCGCGAGCGGGCTTTCGGCGGAGCGGCGGTCGACGCGATTCGGTGCTAAGGCTCGATCGCATGGCTGCCGAGACCCTCGCGAACCGGTTGAAGGCGCTCTTCCCCGAAGCCTCGGGGGTGAGCCGGAAGGACTGGCTCGCGCACGGCCGGGTCACGGTCAACGGCGCCGTCGTCCGCGACGGCCGCGCCGAGGTCGGCGCCGGCGACACGGTCCGGCTCGGCACGGAGACGGTCGCGCGCGTCCGACTGGCCCATCCGTTGAAGCTCGTCCACGAGGACGAGCACCTGCTCGTGATCGAGAAGCCCGCCGACCTCCTGACGATCGCGACCGACAAGGACGAGGAGCGGACGGCGTACCGGATGCTCTACGCCTACCTCGCGGCGAAACGTCCGCCGGAGCGCCTCCTGATCGTCCACCGGCTCGACCGGCAGACGTCGGGTCTGCTGGTCTTCGCGAAGAAGGTCGACGTGAAGCGCGACCTGCAATCCCAGTTCGCGGCGCGGAGCGTGACGCGCGGGTACGTCGCCGTCGTCGAGGGCCGGGTCGCGAAGGACGAAGGCGTGCTCGAGGACCGGATCACCCAGGGCAGCACGCTGCGCGTGCGCCGCGCGCGTCCGGAAGAGGCCGGCAGCAAGCTCGCCGTCACGCGCTACCGCGTTCGCGAGCGCGGCGCGACGATGACCTTCCTCGACCTCACGCTCGGCACCGGACGCCGCCACCAGATCCGCGTGCAGCTCGCGTCGATCGGGCACCCCGTCGTCGGCGACCGCAGCTATCACGCCGCGACCGATCCCGTCCGCCGCCTGTGTCTCCACGCCTCGACGCTCGCGTTCACGCACCCGGCGACGGGGAAGCCGATGCGGTTCGAGAGCCCGACGCCCACGGCGTTCGCGCGGCTGCGGCGGAAGTAGTCCGCGCGCGCCTACGCCCGCATGTCGGGGTCGTCGAGCGCGAAGAGCCAGCTGCCGTCGGCTTGCCGCCGCACGACCTCCGTCGCCTTGCCGCTCATCGGGAACGAGGTGCCGTCGGGCGCCGTGACCGTCGCCGTCCAGTCGTGGTGCACGACGGCGAGTCCCTCGCCCGCGGGCAGCACCCGATACGTCCCCATGTCGATGACCACTTTCATCGCGATCATTCCCTGAAAGTACTCGCGGATGGCCGCCCGCCCGACGAGCGTCCCAGCATCCTGGGTCACGAGCGTCGCGTCGGCTTCGTACAGCGCGACCACGCCTTCGAGGTCGCCCGCATTCACCCGCTCGCCGAACAGGCGATCGACGTCTTCCGGACTCGTGGCGGTCATGCGCGCTTCGACCATGTTCGCCGCGTGGATACAAGCTCGTGCGCGGGTAGCGGTGTGGGGCCGCCAGTGGCAATGGACGACGCCGTACGATAGCGGCAAAACGTGGTAACGCGGAGACGGCCGAAGGCGCAGGAGAAGCTCGCGTCGCAGGCCACGACGACCGCGGTCGTCGTCCAGCGCGTCGGGATCGCCGTCGCGGTCATCGCGATCGTCTTCATGGTCGCGCGGATCGCGGGGAGCGGAGTGCCGCGCTTCACCGCGTGGGTGTCGGCGCAAGGCGCGTGGGCGCCCGTCGCGTACCTCGCCGGATACGTCGTGCTCACGGTCGCGTTCGTGCCGGGCGCGCTGCCGACCATGGCCGCGGGCGCGATCTTCGGGCTCGGCGAGGGCACGCTCTACGCCTTCCTCGGTGAGGTGCTCGGCGGCGTCGCGGCGTTCGTCGTGGCGCGCTCGGTTGCGCGGCCGCTCGTCGAGGCGCGGCTCAAGAGCTCGCCGCGCTTCGCGAGCCTCGACCGCGCCGTCGCGCGGGAGGGACGCCGGATCGTGTTCATGCTCCGGCTCTCGCCGGCGGTGCCGTTCAACGCGCTCAACTACGCGCTCGGCGTCACGACGATCCGTTTCGTCGACTACGTCGTGGCGTCGGTCGCCATGCTGCCGGCGTGCTTTCTCTACGTCTATTACGGGAAGCTGATCGGCGACGTCGCCGCGCTCGCCGGCGGCGCGGCGCCGCCGCGCGACGCCCTGTACTGGACGACGACCGCCGTCGCGGTCGGTGTGACCATCGCCGTCAGCGTCGTGCTGGCGCGGATCGCGACGCGCGCGCTCCGCGCGGCGAGCGTCCACCTGCCGGACGATCCCGTACTGCCGACCGACGACGTCTGAACCGCGCGCGCCGACTGGCCCGCGAACCTTGACTCCGCGCATCGAAACGGGAAAGACAGCCGTCCCTCGCATGGCAAATCCGACCGGACAAGAGATGCGCGAAGCCGTCAGCCTCGTCGCCGAGCGCATGGGCTACGGCAAGCTGTACGAGCGCCTCGTCCAGTTGAACGCCTTCGTCTCGCGGAAGCGTCCGCCGACGCCGGCCATCCTTGCCGACCGCCTCTACAATCTGAGCGGCGGCTTGCGGCGGCAGGTCCCGGCCACGATCGCCTTCCATACCGTCTGGGCGGAAACCGTCGGACGGTCGATCGGCGAGGAGCACGACAAGACGCTCGAGGGCATCGCCGACCGCATCAACGCGACGCTGACGCCCGACGAGCAAGGGATCCAGCCCGACAAGACGGCGGATCTCGACGCGGCTCTCGGCGAGTACGAGCAAGTGCTGGTCGGTCAGGTCGGCCCCGCCGCGGCGCGCCTCGACATGATCATGAAGGCGGTGCCGGCGGTCGCGGACGTCGTGCGTGCCCGCCCGGTTCCCGCCCCGGCCGCACCGGCGCCCGCGCCGGAGAGCTGACCCGATGGCGAAGGTCACCGTCGGCCCGACCGAGATCGCGTACGACGAGGTCGGCGACGGCGAGGCGGTCGTCTTCATCAGCGGTACCAGCCTCGACCGCACCGTGTGGGGCCCGCAGGTCGCCGCGTTCGCCGATCGCTACCGCTGCATCACGATCGACAACCGCGACGTCGGCGAGAGTCCGCCGTCGGCGAGCGCCTACACCCCGCGCGACCTCGCGGGCGACGTCGACGGGCTGCTCGCGGCCCTCGATCTCCCCGCGGCGCACGTCGTCGGGCACTCGCTCGGCGGCGCGATCGCGCAGGAGCTCGCCCTCGCCTCGCCGGATCGCGTCCGGACGCTCACGCTGATCGGCAGCTGGGCGCGAAACGACGAGTACACGCGCACGCTCTTCCGCGGCTGGAAGCGTCTTCGCACGACGCTCGAGCCGGCGGCCTTCCTCGAGACCATGCTGCTGACCGGCGTCGGGCACACCTTCCTCAACAGCGTTGGCGTCGACGCCATGGTGCAGATGTTCCTCGCCGCGCCCAATCCCCAGACCGCCGAGGGTTTCTGCCGCCAGGTCGACGCCGACCTCGCGCACGACACGCTCGACCGGCTCGGGAAGATCCAGCCGCCGACGCTCGTGATCGCCGGCGACGAGGACAAGATCTTCCCGCTGCACCATGCCCGTCAGCTGGTCGACGGCATCGGCGGCGAGTGGCTCCTGATCCCGAACGTCGGCCACAGCCCCGCCCTCGAGAAAGCGGAAGCCGTGAACGCCGCCCTCGAAACCTTCTTCACCTCGCACTAACCCCTCGATCTCGCCCTCGAGCGCGCAGCGTGGCGCGCCGTCGGACACGTCGAACGCGCCGTCGCGCGCCCGCGACGCGCCGATCACGCGCGGCGCCGCCGCAGGCGACTGGAGCCGCCCCCATACGCCGCGCGCCCGCAGCCCGCGTCGCTTCGAGTGACGCCCGACCCCCGCGCCATCGCACCGTCCGTGGCTATTTGCGAGTCGTGTGCTAGGCGGTCGAGGTTCCCCCGCGGCCGAACCCATGACGACACCCGAAACCACCGACCACCTCGTCATGCTCGCGGAGATGGGACGCGAGGACCAGGTGCAGGACGCGATGCGGCGCCTGCACGCCGCCGACGCGGCCGAGCTGCTCGACGCGATCGAAGAGGACGACCTGCGCTCGCGGCTCTTCGCGCACCTCGATACCGCGCGCGCCGCGGCGGTGCTGAGCCTCCTCGGCGACCAAGCGCGCGAGACATTGCTCGATTCGCTTCCGGAGACGCGCCTCCGCGGGTTCCTGACCGCGCTCGAGTCCGACGACGCCGCCGACATCCTGGCCGAGCTGCCGCGCGAGAAGGTCGAGCGCCTCCTCCAGGCGATTCCGCCGCGCCTCTCCGCCGACGTCCGCGACCTCCTCCGCTACGACGAGGAATCGGCCGGCGGCATCATGCAGCGCGAGTTCGTCGCGCTGCCGCCCGACGCGACCGTCGACGACGGCATCGACGCCGTCCGCCGGCGCGCCGCCGACGTCCCCGACATCCACAACATCTTCGTCGTCGACGAGCAGCACCGCCTGATCGGCGTGCTGCCGATCCGGCAGCTGATCCTCGCGAACCCGCGGACGGCGCTTCGCAACCTCATGCAGACGCCGGTCACCGCTCATACCGGCATGGACCAGGAAGAGGTCGCGACGCTGTTCAGCAAGTACGACCTGCTGTCGCTGCCGGTCGTCGACGCCACCGGCAAGCTGGTCGGCCGCATCACCGTCGACGACGTCGTCGACGTCATCGAGGAAGAGGCGTCCGAGGACATCTATCGCCTCGCCGGCCTCGGCGATCAGGCGTCGGTCCACGAGTCGGTGCGCGTCTCCGTCCGCCGTCGCCTGCCCTGGCTGATCCTCAACCTCGGCACGTGCTTCCTCTCGGCGAGCGTCGTCGCGCTCTTCGAAGGCACGATTCAGAGCCTCGCGATCGCGGCGGCCTTCATGACGATGGTCGCGGGCAGCGGCGGCAACGCCGGCGTGCAGACGCTGGCACTCGTCGTCCGCGGCATCGCGCTCGGCGAGCTCACCTTCCTGAACGCGCGCCGCGTGGTGTGGAAGGAGTTCATGACGGGCGCCGTGAACGGGCTCGTGCTCGGCTTGGTTGCCGCCGCGCTCGCGTTCGCCTGGAAGGGCGTCCCGCTCCTCGGCGTCGTCGTGGCCCTCGCGATCGTCGGGAACCTCTGCATCGCGGCCCTCGTCGGGGTGCTGATACCCCTCGGCCTCAAGTGGTGCGGCGTCGATCCCGCGATCGCGTCGGCGGTCGTGCTCACGACCTTCACCGACTGCTGCGGGTTCTTCTTCTTCCTCGGGCTGCTGACGCTGCTGCTCCACTGAGCGCCGTACAAAGCTCGTTCGCGGCCGGCCAATTCTGAACGGCTCGTGTCCTCCGGTGCGACATTTCGCATGTAAATTCAGCACCCCGGCGCGTGGAACGCTTCCTGCTGATTGCCTCCTCCATCACGAGTCGTTGCAGCCCAAGGAGGGGCGGATGAGCCAGCAGAAGAGTGAGGGGTCGCGGAAGCCAGCCAAGCGGATGCTCGCGACGGGGCGCAAGATCAACGGAACCTGGGAAGTGCGGACGTTCATGCGCAACGGCGCCGCGAACGCCAACGCCGGGTCCGAGACGTTCTGGGAACGCTGGCGCTGGACCGCGCGTCACGCGGGCTGAGCGTCCGACGACGCAGCCGCGCGCTCGGCGCGGCGGTGGTGGTGTGGTGGAGTGGGGATCGCGGCAGCTCGCGATCCAAGGACACGCAGGGCGCGCCCGAGTGAACGCCGCACGGGGGGAGACTCGCGCGGTCGTCCGTGACCGATGAGCTCAGGCGGCCACAGAGACGCTTCGCGCGCCCTGCCAGTTCGATTCGATCACGGCCCCGGGCGGTCGGCGCTCCGCGCCGATCCTCCGATGGCCCTCGACTACTGAACGATCCCTTTGCGGACGGCGAACCGGACGATCTCGGCGGTGTTGTGGAGATCGAGCTTCTCCATGACGTGCTTGCGGTGACTCTCGACGGTGTTGATGCTGAGCGAGAGGATGCGGGCGATCTCCTTGTTGGTCTTGCCCTCGGAGATGAGCTGGAGCACCTCGCGCTCGCGGCCGGTCAGACGTGACAACGCGTCCTCGCCCGCCGCGGTGCCGGACTCGTTCAAGTAGCCGGCGAGCAGCACCTTCGAGACCGACGGGCTGAAGTACGAGCCGCCGCGCGCGAGCGACTTCACGGCCTTGATGAGATCGAGGTCCTCCGAGTCCTTGAGGAGGTAGCCCTTGGCGCCGGCCTTCAGTCCCTGGCGGACGTAGACGTCGTCGGAGTGCATCGACAGGATGAGCACGCTCACCCCCTCCGTGCCCTTCATGATCTGACTCGTCGCCTCGATGCCGTTCAGACCGGGCAAGCCGATGTCGATCACGACGACGGTCGGCCGCAAACGCTTCGCCGCCTCGACGGCCCCGCGGCCGTCTCCGACCTCGCCGATGATCTCGATCTCGGGATCGGACTCGAGAATCTTCCGTAATCCCTGACGGACGACCGTGTGATCTTCGGCGAGCAACACGCGCGTTTTCGCCATGGCCTCAGCCCCCTTTGCGGTCACCAGAAGCGGACGACATGAGCGGCGAGCGTTTCACGATGCCAGCCGGCCTGGAGGTTGATGCAGCGGGGCCGGTCCCCATCTCGTCCAACTGCGCACTCACGGAATGACGTGAGCAGGGCTCAAGCTAAACTGCCGGGATCACGTATTCAAGAAGAATCGCCCCTCACCTGAAGTCGAGAGGCGATGCCTTCCGGAACACTACTCAGTCGTCGTCGCTGACGAGGTCCGCGTCGTCGCCGAGCCGATCGTCCTCGAACTCGTCGAGGTCGACGGCCGATTGGTCCAGATCGGCGCTACCACCGTCGATGCCTGCATGCGCAGCCACACTGATGGCACCTTGATGGTGCGCGGGCGCACCAAGCGCGAGCGATTGCTGCACCTCGTGGACGTAGACCGGTTCGGCGGGGCGACGCTGGAGATCCGTGAGCTGTGCCTGGAGGCGCTCGATCGTCGCCTCGCGCTCGGCGACCACCCGCTCGAGCTGCATCGCGCGGAGCTCGTGATGCCGCAGAAGACCGATCTCGCGAACGGCTTCGGTGAGCCGCTTCTCGAGCCCGTTCCGTTCGCGTGAGAACTTCGCCCGCAACGCGACGACTTCGGGACTGTCGGCGGCGGCGCGCGCCGGCTTCGACTTGGCGACCAGCTTCTTCTCGGTCGCCTTCGCTTTCGGGACCGGCTTGGCTTTGGCAATCGGCTTGGCACTCGCAACCGGCTTGGCTCTCGCAACCGGCTTCGCCTTCGCGACCGTCTTCTTCTTCGGTGCCGGCTTCGCGCTCTTCGCGGCGCGCGCCGTCGTCTTCGCGCGACTCGCGGTCGCGCGCCCTCCCTTGTTGCGCTTCGTCGTAGCCATCGGGGGGTCTCCTCAGAGCTCGTAGAGCCCCGGCTCGCCGAGCGGGCGGGTACGCCAGCGCTTGTGCGTCCAGAGCCAGTGATCGGGATGCTTGCGGATCATCGCTTCGAGCACGGCCGTGCAACGTTGCGTGAGCTCGCGCGCGGCCGAATCGCGGTCTTCGATACTGCCAATCTCCACGCGAGGCAAGAAGACGATGCGGTGATGCGCGCTCTCGCCGTCGCGGAGAAGGAACGCCGGATAAATCGGCGCGCCCGTCCGCAGCGCGATCCGCGCGAGACCGTCGCTCGTGTTGGCCGGCACCCCGAAGAAGTCGACGAAGATGCCCGCGCGCCGCGATTGGTTCTGGTCGAGCGGCAGCACGACGAGCTTCCGTTCCTTCAACGAGCGCAACACCGAGCGCGCCGCTTCCTGCTTGCGGAAGAGTCGCGTCCCCCCCCCGCTGCGGAGCCGCTCGATCCAGTCGTCGACGAGCGGATTCTTGATCGTCTGGTGCACGAGCGAGACCGGATTGCCGAGAAGCCCGTACGCGTACGCGCACAGCTCCCAGTTGCCGAAGTGGCCGGTCAGGATCAGCACGCCCTGCGACTGGAGATGCGGGCGGATCTCGTTCGTCCAGATCGGGCCGTCGTCGGGCGTGACCGTTTCGCGCACGTTCGCGGCGTTGATCTCGGTCATGTGCGCGCACTCCGCCGCCATGCGTCCGAGATTGCGGTAGCTCGCGACCAGGATTTCCATGCGCTCCGCGTCGGTCTTCTCCGGAAACGCGATCCGGAGGTTGACGAGGCCGATCGTCCGGAGCCGCGGACTCGCCCGGACGATCAGTGCCGCGACGCCGGCGGCAAACCGCATCGCGACGCCGAGCGGCAGGACGCCGAGCACGACGGTGACGAGCCAGAACGCCAGGTACTCGAGACGGTACCGGAGCGAGATCGGCGGCCGCTCCGACGGGTCGGCCATGCTACGCGACCCTCACGAGCGCGGGAGCCTTCAGGACGCCGTAGCGTCAGCGACCGAGAAGCCGAAGGTCGCCCGCTCCTTGCTCTCGAGCTCGGCAAAGACGCGCCGGTCGACGTCGCGATAGCGGGCGAGCAGCTCGCGGACGCGCTCCGCGCCGTCCGCGCCGGCGAGCTCGTAGAGCTTGTGCTCGATCCACGAGAGGTGCCACTTCTCGTCCTTCGTCACCTCGTGGAGCACGTGGCGCGTCTCCGGGTCGACCTCCGCGGCCGCCGCGTGCGCGAGATAGCGCGCGAGGGCTCGCTCCTCGACGACGATCGTGAGCGCCAACAGCTGTTCCAGCGTCCGCGGGATGCCGACCTCGTGGCCGATGCGGCGCTGGTAGCCGTCGTCGACCTTCTCCGGGACGCCAGCGAGGTCGGTGATGCGCTTCGTCCAGAGCCAGGCGTGGCGCACCTCGTCCTCGAGGTGCTTCGTCAGCTTCACTTGCGCGTCCGCGTCGTCCATCCGCTGCAAGAGCTTCAAGAGCAGCGTCGCCCCGCGGAGCTCCGCGTCGCGGTAGTAGCTGAACAACGTGATCAGTCGCGCTTCGCCAGCCATCGGCGGCCCTCCCACCGGCAACCGCCCGCTGCGGACAGTTGCCGGCCTTATAAGTGACCGCTTCGAGGGTGACAACCGCCGCCCCGCGTCACGGCGACTGCGCCGTTGTGGAACGAAATTTCTTGCTCGGCGATTCCGATCCGTGTTAATCGCGAGCCCGTTTTTCGTCCGCACGAGCTCGGTCGTGCGGGCTTCCCCCGCCAGTCAGGAGGTTCTCGTGCCCACTGGGAAAGTGAAGTGGTTCAACGCGCAGAAGGGATACGGCTTCATCACCGGCGATGACGGGCAGGACGTCTTCGTCCACTACTCCGCCATCAACGGCAGCGGTTTCAAATCTCTGCAAGAAGGTGAGAGCGTCACGTTCGAGGTCGCCCAGGGGCCCAAGGGCCTCCAGGCGGCGAACGTCACCAAGCCAGGCTGATCGCGACGCCCCGTCGCGCATCGCCTCCCGCGACGGCGGCCGTCTCAT
>DAIQBH010000186.1:0-12784 GCA_036781285.1 Thermodesulfobacteriota bacterium
GATGGATGAGCTCGGCAGTTCTCGTGCGTGACGAGGCCCCGGCCGACGTCGACGCGATCCGCGACGTCGTGACGCGTGCCTTCGAGCAGCCGGCCGAAGCCGAGCTCGTCGATGCGCTCCGCCGCGCCGGCAAGGCGACGATCTCGCTCGTCGCCGAGCGCGACGGCCGCGTCGTCGGTCACGTGCTCTTCAGTCCCGTGACGCTCGCGGAGGCGCCGAGCGCGCCGTTCGCGTCGGGGCTGGCGCCGCTCGCGGTCGCGCCGGACGCGCAGAAGCAGGGCATCGGCGGCGCGCTCGTGCGCGCCGGGCTCGCCCGGTGCCGCGCCGCGGGGCATGCCTGGGTCGTCGTGCTCGGCAGCCCCGTCTACTACGGCCGCTTTGGCTTCGTGGACGCCGAACGCCATGGGCTCACGTCCGAGTACCACGTGCCGCCGGGCGTCTTTCAGGTCATCGCGCTCGCGCCGGGCGCGCTGCTCGGCCGCCGCGGTCTGGTTCGCTACGCGGAGGAGTTCGCGGGCTTTTGACCGCAGGGGGATCGCTCCCCTGCGCGCACCTCAGCTCGCCGGAAAGTCGCTCACGAGCTCGGCGACGCGCGACGCGAGCCCGTCGAGGTGGCCGCCGAAGAAATGGTCGGCGCCCGGCACCAGCGAGAGCGTGCTCGCGGGCGCGAAGCGGTCGCGTACCGACTCGATCGTTTCGAGCGGACAGAACTGATCGCGGTCGCCGGTGACGAAGGCGAGGGGCACGGGGAATCCAGCGAGGAAGTCGAGCCCGACCATCCGGACGGGCGGCGCGATCGCGACGACGCCGGTCGTCGCCTCGGGATCGGCGACGCCGGCCCGGAGCGCCATCACCGATCCGAACGAGTAACCGACGAGCGCCACGCGCGCCACGTCGAGCCGCTGGCGCAGCAACGCCGCCGCGGCACGCACGTCGTCGACCTCGCCGCGGCCGTCGTCGTAGGTGCCGCCGCTCGTGCCGACGCTGCGGAAATCGAAGCGCAGGGTCGCGAGGCCGCGCGTGCGGAGCGCCTCCGCGACGGTCACCACGAGGTCGTTCTCCATGCTGCCGCCGTATTGGGGATGCGGGTGGCAGATGACGACCCCGCTCGTCGCGTCGGGCGGGATCCCGATACGCGCATCGAGCGTGAAATCGGCGACCGGGATGCGAAGCGCTTCTTCCATGCGCGCCGTGGTACGCGTCCCATCCGCCCTCCGCAAGGCGACGAGTAGTGGTGCGTAGGGAATCGCTGGGGCGATCGCTACGGCGCCGGAGTCGCGGGCGCGTCCTCGCGGAGCATTTCGGAGCGGAGACAAACCTGGTCGACCGATCCCAGCCGGCCTGCCACCGTGCCGATCGCGCTCGTGATCTCGACCTCGGACCGGGTGACCGGATCCTCCGCCGTCGAGCGGCGCCGGGCCGCATAGCAGAGCGTCACGACGCCATCGGCGGCATCGCTCGTCGGCGTCGCCACGCAGATCTGCTCCGGCACGCTGATGCGGAACCTCGCGACGGCGTCCTGCGACGCGAGCAGGACGGTTTGCCTGCGCACGTCGCTCACCGCGCGCACCCGATAGCACGCATGCGGGGCGGCCGCGTCGATCTCGCTCGCGGCACCGAGCGGCGGCGTGACGGCCGCCGGCGCCTGGAGCGCGGCGTGCGTCGGGTAGACGTCGACCGTGATTTCCCCGAGCGCGTTTCGGAGACGCACGGTCCGGAGGCCCGTCGGCGCGAAAGCCTCCACCGCGACGTCGTGCTGGACCAGCGCGGGTTCCATCGTTGCGGTCGGAGCCGCGGCCGCCGTGGCGGGGAGACAGAGCGCGCGGGCATCCGCAGCCGCGCCGATCAGGTCTCCGAACGGGTCGCTCACCTGCGCGTCCGGCGTCTCCTCGGGCTCCATGCCTTCGATCGACGGCTCGATCGGCCGGCATACGTAGGCGGCGTCCATGGGCGTCGGTTCGTCGACGTCCTCGCCGGGATCGTCCGCCGGCCCGTCGCTGCCGGTGTCCGGGGCGGTCGTGATCGGATCGGACGCGAGGCGGTTCGCCGCGAGCGGCGCTTCGACCGTCAGCACGAAGTCGCCGGCGGCGCCCTTCACGCCGTCCACGACGAGGAAGTAGGTCGCACCGGCGACCACATCCAGCCGGACGCGCGAGCCGCGCGGCGGCCCGCCGAACGTCGTCTTGCAGCCGACGGAGTTGTTGTTGCACTCGAGCTCCGCGCCCGTAGCGCAATCGTCACCCCGCACGTACACGACAGAGTCGAACGTCGTCCCGGTGCTGCTGCACGTCGACACGATGGCTTCGCCCGACGCGGCCGGGGTCCATTTGAACACGGTTTCGCCGGCGACCTCGGTGTCGCCGCACGAGCCGACGAGCTCGCCGGGGAGGTCCGCCGAGTTCGTACCGGGGAACGCCCCGCCTTCGGCCGGGATCTCCGTCGCGACCGCGCAGGCGCCGACGGCTTCCGGAGTCGACGTCGCGGTGGGAGTCGGCGACGACGACCCGGTGGGCGTCGACCTCGCCGTCGCGGCGGCCGTAGCCCCGGTGCTCGCCGTCGAGATCGGGGTCGCGGTCGCGGCCGGCGTGGGCGTGCGCGTCGCCGTACGGGTCGGAGTCACGGTGCGCGTCGGCGTCGGAGTCCGGGTCGGCGTGCGGGTGGCGGTCCGTGTCGGTGTCAGCGTCGGCGGAGCCGTGCTCGTGGGAAACGGCGTCGCGGTGCGGGTCGGACCGGTCGCCGTCGCGGTCGGCGTGGCGTCGATCGGCGGCGTCGGGGCGATCACGCGGAGCGTGAAGGCGCCGCTCTCGTTGAAGCCGTCGACGACGATGAAATACGTCTCGCCCGCCGTGACCGACGGCGCGAGCCGCGAGCCGTGGTAGGTGCTCGGCTCCGCCGTCACGCAGCTGCCGGTGTCGTCGTTGCACCCGACCTCGGCGCCCACGGTGCAGTCCGCGCGGCGGAGATACACGATGGTGTCGAAGTCGGTGCCGACCGCGCTGCACGTCTCGATGACGGCGCGACCGGATACGGTCGGCGTCCAGCGGTACACACGCTCGGGACCGCTCGACGTCCCCGCGCACGAGCCGCGGAGCGCCCCCGTTCCGGAGGTCGTGCCGGTGAACGTGCCACCGTCCGCGGGGATCGCGATCGGCGCGGCGCACGTGCCTCCCGACGGCGACGGCGCGACCGTCGGGGCGGCGGTCGGTGACGCGGGCGCCCGCGGCGGGTCGTTCGGATCCAGCGGATCCGTCCCGGTCTGGACTTCGACGCCGTCGCCGATGCCGTCGCCGTCGGTGTCCGCGCGCCGGCGATCCGTTTCGTCGGCGTCGGTCACCATGTCGAGGTCGCGATCCTCGAGCATGTCGAGGAGCCCGTCGTCGTCCGAATCGAGGAGCCGCGCGACCGTTTGGTACGAGAGGACGCGTTCGTTGGATTCCGCGCTCTCCTGCGCGCCCGCAAGGCTCGTGATCGAGAAATAGTGGCTGCTGCTCGCCGTCAGGCCGTTCAGCACGTACCGGATGACGCCGTCGGAATCGGGAGTCGGAAGCCCGACGTCGGTTCCCGACGCGTACGGATCCTCGGCGGTGCGAACGTAGACCCGATAGCCGCTGACGTTCGCAACCGGGGTCCACGCCATGCGCACGTCGAACGCGACGCCGTCGCGCGGCGACGCGATCGAGGCGCACACGGCGAGCACCGTGGCGAGGCATAGATGAATCGTCTTCTGCATTGTTGTGATGCGGGACAGGAATCGGAGACCCAGGAGTCGCCGGTGCCGTAGTGCACAGCAGGTGCCAGCGCAAGTGTCGCAACACCGCATAGTTCGAGCCCTCGATGCATTGCATCCCTGCCCGACATGACCGATGCGCGCTCATTCGCTGCCGCGTGCAGCATGTGGTCGGTTTCCCTCACCTTCGCGTTCACCATGGCTCACCGCATGTGGTTCGCTACGACGGACGGCAACGCGCTCGCGAGGTGGATTTGGCTCCGCCCCGATCCGCGAGTACGAAAGGGGGCGGGATGGAGCGACCCTGGCAGTCCCTGGTGCGTGAGCTGCGCGACGCGGGCATCGAAAGCCCGTACCTCGATCGCCTGCGCGCGCGGCACGACGTCGCCGCCGCCCAGGAAGAGCTCGAGAAGGAGATCATCCACGAGATGGCGCAGGCGCTGGGACGCGCCGGCGAGAAGGTCGACCTGGCGCTGCTTCGGCTCGATCTCGCCGGGAAGGCGCTTGCCGCCGCGACCGACGCCGGCGAGCGCGCGCGTCTCGCCACGGCGTTCAACGCGCTCCGCGATGCCGCGCTGACGGCGCGCCACGAGCTCCGCATCCACCGCGAGGCGGTCGGCATCCGGCGCAACGACGCGCTCGACCGCGAGTACCCGATCCCCCCGCGCGCGTGACCATCTCCGAAGCGGAGCTGCGGAAGATCAGCGCAACGACGATCGCGCACTACGACGGCAGCGCGGAGTCGTTCTGGGAAGGCACGCGCGACCACGACGTCAGCCAGAACATCGACGCGCTGCTGCGACATCTCCCGTCCGATCGGCGTCTCAGGCTCCTCGACTTCGGCTGCGGCCCCGGCCGCGACCTTGCGGCGCTCACCGCACGCGGCCACGAAGCCGTCGGTCTCGACGGCGCGCTCGCGTTCGTCGAGATGGCGCGTCGCTTCAGCGGCTGCGAGGTGCTGCACCAGGATTTCTTGAAGCTCGATCTCCCGACCGAGTCGTTCGACGGCGTGTTCGCGAACGCGTCGTTCTTTCACGTGCCGACGCAGGAGATGTCGCGCGTGCTCCGCGAGCTGCACGCGGCGCTTCGTCCGGGCGGCGTCTTCTTCGCGTCGAACCCGCACGGCGCCAACGAGGAAGGCTGGAACCGTGGCCGCTACGGCTCCTACCTCGATCCCCCGACCTGGCGTCGCGTCGTGACCGCCGCGGGATTCGAGGAGGTCGAGCACTACTACCGCCCACCGGGCCTGCCGCGCGCGCAACAGCCGTGGCTCGCGACCGTGTGGCGCAAAATCTGATCCAGGGAGATCGAAGCGTGGCCGTCGTCATCACAGGCAAGTACACCGGCGACCTCCGTTGCGAGGCGACGCACGGCCCGTCGGGCTCGACGCTCGTCACCGACGCCCCCGCCGACAACATGGGCCGCGGGGAGATGTTCTCGCCGACCGACCTCGTCGCGACCGCGCTCGGCACGTGCGTCATCACGACCATGGCGATCCTCGCGAAGCGCCGCGGCATCGACTTCTCGAGCGCGACGTTCACGGTCGAGAAGCACATGGTCGTGGAACCGACGCGCCGGATCGGCCGCCTGCCCGTCACGATCCGCATGTCGGCGTCGATCGCGCCCGCGGATCGGGTGCTGCTCGAACGCGCCGCGCACACCTGCCCAGTGCACAAGAGCCTGCACGCGGACGTCGAGGCGCCGATCAGCTTCGTCTACGAGTAGCGGCGCGCGCCGCTACGAGTGAGCGAGCGCCGCGTGGATCGCGGCGTAGACCTTGGGGCAGCTCAGCAGCGTCAGGTGCCCCGTCGCGTAGGCGATCGTCTGGTGCGCGACGGGGAACGCCAGGTCGAGCGCGGCGTCGTCGTGGTGGCCGAGCGCGCTCGCGACCGGGACGAGGCCGTCGCCGCGGAGCGGGCCGACGGGCGTTGGCGACAGCGTCCCCGCGATGGCGTGACACGCGACGCCGGCGGGAAGGCGCATGCCCTTCCGCGGATCGCCGCCGCCCGCGAACCGGTCGGAGCCGTTCCAGTGCTCGTCGAGCACGTTGCCGAAGCGGAGATCGGTGACCCCGGCGCTCCGGATCCGTCCGAGCCGCGCGAGGGGCGCGCTGTAGCGGCTGACGCCGAGCAGGCGGTCGACGAGGTTGCCGGCCCGTTCGAGCGGCGCGCCGTGGTGCGGCGTGCCGAGGCACACCAGCACGCGCAGCAATGACCGCCAACGCTGCTCCGCCGCCTCCGCCGCGTGGCAGGCACTCCGCGCGACGAGCCCGCCCATGCTGTGGGCGACGATCGCGAGGTCGTCGACCGGCACCGGCCACTCGGTCACGACGCGCTCCAGCAGGCGCGCGAGGTCGCGCCCGTTCTCGGAGACGTGCCGGCCGGTGTTGTAGCGGAGATAGATCGGCGTGAACCCGACGTCGCGCGCGAGCGCCGCGCCGTGGTCGTGTCCGAGCCGGTGCCACTGCGACTCGCTCATCGACGAGCCGTGCACCATGACGAGCACGCGGCTCCCGGCTCCCGGCAGCGCCGTGCGGAGCGCCTGGCGCTCGAGCTCCAGCGCCTCGCCGCCGTGGCGGAAGTGCATCTCGATCGCCAGCGGATTGCCGGTTGCGGCGAGATAGTCCCCGAGGACGCCGTTCAGGACCGCCAGCACCACCTCGTGCTCGGGCCGCGGCGCGGCCATGCCCGCGAGCGGCGCGAGCTGGCCGAGCGCGAAATCGATCCCGGCGCCGACGAGCCCCGTGACGCCGCGCACGGGCCCGTAGATCAGCTGGTTCAGGGCGCGGATCGGACCTTCGAGCGGACGCCCGAGCAAGTCGGGTCCGGCCGCGATCTCCTCGTGCATCGCCTGCACGAGATCGGTGATGCCGCGCGTCGCCTCGATCGCGAGCCGGGTTGCGCCGCGGAGGTCGTCGACGTGGTTCCGCGTCCCGCCCGGCATCTCCGCGGCCATAACCGACTGGGCATCCCATCTACAATGGGCGGAAGCGCGACGCGGCGGCCCTCAAATCTGCTCGCCTTCGGCGCCGAGGCTGCTAGTATGCGCGCCCAGTTCCGCCGGGTGGGGTAGTGGAGGGCAGCATGGGTCCAGCCGCAGCGCAAGCCATCGATACCGATCTCAAGGAAGCCGCTGAAGAGCGGTACCTCAACTACGCGCTGAGCGTCATCACCTCGCGCGCGCTGCCCGACGTGCGCGACGGGCTGAAGCCCGTGCAGCGGCGCATCCTCTATTCGATGTTCCAGAACCTGCACCTGACGGCGGGCTCGCGGCCTCGGAAGTCGGCGGCGATCGTCGGCGACGTGCTCGGCAAGTATCACCCGCACGGCGACGTCGCGGCGTACGAGGCGATGGTCCGCATGGCGCAGGAGTTCTCGCTGCGCTACCCGCTGGTCCAAGGCGAAGGGAACTTCGGCTCGCTCGACGGCGATGGCGCCGCGGCGATGCGCTACACCGAGGCGAAGCTCACCGCGCTCTGCCAGGAGATGTTGGACGACCTGGGCTCCGACACGGTGCCCTTCCGCGCCAACTACGACTCGACGCTCGACGAGCCGATCGTGCTGCCGTCGGCGATCCCGCAGCTCCTGATGAACGGCTCGACCGGGATCGCGGTCGGCATGGCGACCAACATCCCGCCGCACAATCTCCGCGAGATCATCGCCGCGCTGGTCGCGCTGATCGACGACCCGAAGCTCGCGGTCAAGGATCTGGTCAAGCACATCAAAGGCCCCGACTTCCCGACCGGCGGCGAGATCCTGAGCTCGAAGAAGGAGATCCGCGAGATCTACGAGTCGGGCTCGGGCGCGATCCGTCTCCGCGGCGAGTACAAGGTCGAGACCGGCGCGCGCGGCAAGAAGCAGATCGTCGTCACGTCGATCCCGTACACCGTCAACAAGTCGACGATGGTCGAGGAGATCGCGAACGAGATCATCGCGCGGAAGCTGCCGCTGATCCTCGACGTACGCGACGAGTCGACGACCGACGTGCGGGTCGTGCTGGAGCTGAAGCCCGACGCCTCGCCCGAGGCGGCGATGGCGTATCTCTACAAACACACCTCGCTGCAGACGAACTTCAACGTCAATCTGACGTGTCTGACGCCGACCGCGAATCCCGCCGTCGGCCAGCCGGCGCGCGTCACGCTCCGCGACCTCTGCCAGCACTTCCTCGACTTCCGCATGATCGTCGTCACGCGGCGGCTCGAGCACGAGAAGAAGAAGCTCCTCGAGCGGCTCCACATCCTGGTGGCGCTCGCCAAGATCTACGACGACCTCGACGCGGCGATTCGCATCATTCGGAAGTCGGAATCCCGGGCCGACGCGGCCACGAAGTTGATGGCGCACTTCAAGCTCGATCAGATTCAGGCCGACGCCGTGCTCGAGATCCGGCTGTACCAGCTGGCTCGACTCGAGATCGAGAAGATCCGCGCCGAGATGGCGGAGAAGAAGAAGCGTCTCAAGGAGATCGAGGCGCTGCTCGCGAAGCCGAAGGAGCGCTGGAAGCTGATCCGGACCGATCTCCTGCGGATCGACGAGAAGTTCGGCGACAAGCGCCGGACGAGCTTCGCCGGCTCGGGCGACGAGCTCGAGTACGACCCGGAGGCGTACGTCGTGCACGAGGACGCGACGGTCGTGCTCTCGCGCGACGGCTGGCTCCGGCGCGTGCGCGAGCTGAAGGACCCGTCGGCGACGCGGCTTCGCGAAGGCGACGCGCTCGCCGCCGTGCTGCCGGGGTCGACGCGCGATCGGCTGGTGCTGTTCTCGTCGAAAGGCACGGTCTACGTGCTGCGGGTCGCGGACGTGCCGGCGACGACCGGCTACGGCGAGCCGGTGCAGTCGTTGCTGAAGTTCGGCGACGGCGAGCGGGTGGTCGTCGCGCGGTTGCTGCGCGAGCCAGACAAGGGTGCTGCCGCGTCTTCCAATGATCCGCAGCCCGCGCTGCCCGGGATCGTGGAGCTGACGGAGGAAGTGCTGACCGTCTTGGTCGCGACCGCCGGCGGCTACGGCTTCCGCGCCACGCCGGATCTCACCGAAACCACCCGCGCCGGCCGCAAGATCGCGCGCGTCGGCGACGGCGACGAGATCGTCAGCGTGGACGCCGTGAGCGGTCCGGTCGCGATCGTCGCGACGGCGCGCGGCAAGATGGTGCGCTTCGCCGTCGACGAGGTGCCCGAGCTCGCCGGCCCCGGCCGCGGCGTCATCCTCATGAAGCCCGACTCGAAAGAGGACGACCGCATCGTCGGTGCCCTAGCACTCGGCAAGAAGGACGAGTTCCTCGCCGTCACCGGCGAAGGGAACGAGCGCAAGATCGGCGTCGGCGAGGTGCCTTTGGGCAAGCGCGCGCAGAAGGGTCAGAAGGTCGTGAAGCGCGGCGGCGTGGCGGCGATCAAGCGGATCGAGGCGGAGGCGTAGGAAACCAATGGCAGCGACGTACACCGCGAAAGACATCCTCGTTCTCGAAGGCCTCGAGCCCGTCCGCCGCCGGCCCGGCATGTACATCGGCGGCGTCGACGAGGTCGGCCTCCATCACCTGATCTGGGAGGTCGTCGACAACTCCGTCGACGAGGCCATGAACGGCCACGCCGACCGCATCGCCGTCACGCTCCACAAGGACCGCTCGTCGATCACCGTCAGCGACAACGGCCGCGGCATCCCGGTCGACAAGCACGCGCAGTACAAGAAGCCCGCGTTGGAGTTGATCCTGACCACCCTGCACGCCGGCGGGAAGTTCGAGGCGAAGAACTACTTTCATTCGGGTGGACTGCACGGCGTCGGCGCCTCGGTGGTGACCGCGCTCTCGGAGCAACTCGTCGCGACCGTCAAGCGCGACGGCGCCGAGTGGGAGCAGAAGTTCGCCCGCGGCGTCGCCACCGGTCCGTTGAAGAAGCTCGGCAACGCGCGCGGCAGCGGCACCACCATCTTCTTCCGACCCGATCCGAAGATCTTCCCGAAGGTGCAGTTCGACGCCAAGCGCATCGTCGAGGCGCTCGAGGCCAAGGCCTATCTGCACAGCGGCCTCACCATCGACTTCAACGACGAGTCCGCCGGCACCAAGACGAGCTTCCACTTCGAGGAAGGCCTCAAGACCTACCTCGGCAAGATCATCACCGACGGCGGCAAGACTCCCCTCGGCGGCGAGCTCTTCGCCATCACCAAGCAGCAGGACGACCTGCACCTCGATTGCGCGATCGCCTGGACCGACGAGCCGTCGGAGAAGGTGCTGTCGTTCGTCAACAGCATTCCCACGAGCTCGGGCGGCGCCCACGAGAACGGGTTGAAAAGCGGAATCGTCAAAGCCGTCAGGAATTATCTGACGGTGCACAATCTGCTGCCGCGCGGCGTGACCATCACCGCCGAGGACGCGCGCGAAGGCATCGTCGCCGTCCTCTCGATCAAGATCCCGCAGCCGCAGTTCCAGGGTCAGACCAAGGAGCGCCTCAACAACACCGAGGTGACGCCGGTCATCGACGGCATCGTCCGCACCGCGTTGGAAAACGCGTTGAACGCGAACCGCACCGCCGGCGACATGATCGCGAACCGCGTCATCCTGGCGTCACGCGCCCGCAGCGCCTCGCGCGCCGCCGCCGAGCAGGTCACCAGGAAGAGCGCCATCTCCCATCGCCTGAATCTCCCCGGGAAGCTCGCCGATTGTTCGTCCACGGATCCGAACGAGTGCGAGCTCTTCATCGTCGAGGGCGACAGCGCCGGCGGCTCCGCCAAGCAAGGCCGCGAGCGCAAGTTCCAGGCGATCCTGCCTTTGCGCGGCAAGGTCCTGAACACCGAGCAAGCGTCGACGGTGAAGGTGCTCGGCAACAAGGAGCTCGCCGACATCGTCAGCGCGCTGGGTTGCGGCGCCGGCAAGGACTTCGACGCCAAGAAGCTCCGCTACCACAAGATCTGTCTATTGATGGACGCCGACTCCGACGGGAACCACATCTGCACGTTGCTGTTGACGTTCTTCTATCGGCACATCCCCGAGCTCATTAAGCAGGGCTACGTCTACATCGCCCAGCCGCCGTTGTACCGCGTCGAGATCGGGAAGCAGACGCAGTGGGCGCGTGACGACGCCGCCCGCGACAAGATCCTCGCGGGGCTCAACGGCAAATCGTCGAAGGTGCACGTGACGCGGTTCAAGGGGCTCGGCGAGATGAATCCTGCCACGCTGAAAGAAACCACTCTGAGCCCAGCCAGTCGGTCGATGCTGCGGGTCGCGATCGGGGACGAGGCGGCGACGGAGACGGCGATTCAGACGCTGATGGGGAAAGAAGTGGCGCCGCGGTTCGAGTTCATCATGGAGAGGGCGCCGAAGGTGGATGAGATTGATGTGTAGGATCTGTTGCTTCGCATTGGCTCGGCCGGTGTGCGTAGAACCACGGCGATTCTAAAAATAATGTTCCACCAACAGGCTCGATGTTCAGCCGCGATGCATGCCGTATGCGTGTGGACGCCGCGAAGCTTTGCTGAGGCCCTTTCGTCGTGGCAACCATTCTGAACCCTATCAAGTAAACCAATCCCCAATCTCCAAGATATACCGGCACAGGTGAGTCGGGATTTCTGGCGCCCGCGAGCTTCTCTGCGAGCGGGAGGGAGCCCGAGCCTTGCTCGCCATGGCCGGTGTTTCCGATACGAAAGCTGCGTCGGATGAGACAATTGCCCCATGACTTCGGGGTGATCGTCCCGGGTCGGTGATTCAAATGGGGGTGAGCGGTTGCAGCTCTAGGGGTGGCCGCGATCGACCATTGTTCCGCGCACCGTCGCAGCGTGGAGTTTCTCCGTGACTCCGTGCGCGTCTTCGTCTCTTCTTCGGCACGACCACCACATCCGCTTTCGCTCCGCGGCGGCGGCAATGCGCGCGACAATCGCACCGGTTTTCCTGGCGGACTGGCCGCCGGTGCAGATCTCCCCGTTGCGTGCAGAACGCCGCGAGAGTGTGCGAGACTGCACCCCTCGCACATGATTCCCGTCGGTCCATTTCTTCTCGACGAGGACAGCGGGCGCCTGTGGCTCGGGGAGGCGGAGCTGCGCCTCCGACCGAAGTCCTTCGCGGTGCTCTGCCGTCTCGTGCGGCGCAGCGGGCGAATGGTGACGCGCGAGGAATTGTTCCGCAGCTGCTGGCCGGGGATCGCGGTGAGCCAAACCGTGCTGCGGACCTGCGTCATGGAGATTCGGGCCGCACTGGCGGTTGCCGGCGCGGATGCTCCGACGATCGAGAACGTCGGGCGCCGCGGCTATCGGCTTTCGGTCGGCGGCGAAGCGAGTGGCGCCTCGCCGAGGGCGCTGGTCGGCCGGGAGAGAGAGCTGGTGGCGTTGCAGCGCGCCCTCACGCGCGCCGATGCGGGTCTCCGCCAGGTGGTCTTCGTCAGCGGCGAGGCCGGCATCGGCAAGACGACGCTCCTCGACCGCTTCGTGGAAGAGACCCGGGCCGGCACGAACGCGCTCGTCGTGGGCGGACAGTGCGTCGAGCTCGCCGGCGGGACGATCGCGTACCTGCCGATCCTGGATCTCCTCGGCCGGCTCTGTGCCGAAGAGGCGAGAGACGCGGCGGTCCCGGCGCTCGAGCGCTGGGCCCCGAGCTGGCTCCTACAGCTGCCCGGTGTCGTCGACGCCGCGACGGTCGAGCGACTGCGGCTGCGGGTGCCGAACCCGAACCGCGAGCGGATGCTGCGCGAGCTCGCGGACGCGTTCGAGGCGCTCGCCACCGAGCGCACGTTGATGCTCGTCATCGAGGATCTTCACTGGAGCGACCGCTCGTCGATCGACGCGTTTTCGTATCTGGCGCAGCGCGCGAGGCCGGCGCGTCTGTTGCTCGTCGCGAGCAGTCGTCCCGCGGACGCCGCACACGCGGATCGCGGGCTCGCCGCTGCGCGGCAGTCGTTGATTGCGCAGCGGCGGGCCGTCGACCTCGCGCTGGCTCCGCTCGCCACGCCCGACGTCGCGACCTACCTGACGCATCGGCTACCGGGCGCGGCCATCGCGCCCGGGATCGCCGAGAGTCTTCACGCGCGCACGAGCGGCAATCCGCTGTTCGTGACCGCGACCGTCGACTTCCTGCTCGAGCGCG
>DAIQBH010000187.1:0-12576 GCA_036781285.1 Thermodesulfobacteriota bacterium
GCTGGCGCTCCTCGCGGCGCTCGCCGTCGCGTGGTGGGCGGCGCGCGAGGGGCCCGCAGCGCATGCGTGACCGGAGCATCGGGCGCCGCGCGGTACTGCGGATCGCGGGCGGCGCGGCGCTGCTCGTCGGCTGCGCCCCGGGCCGAATCCACACCGGATGGACGCCGGGAAGCGGACGCGAGCCGCTCCGACTCGTCTTCTACACCGACGTCCACGCGGGGCCCGGCGAGGGGCGGCGCGCAGCCCTCGCCGCCGCGGCGGCGGCGATCAACGCCGAACGCGCCGGCCTCGTGATCGGCGGGGGCGACTACGTCAGCGACGGCTTCGCGCTGTCCGCGGCGGTCATGCGGCCGTACTGGGACGCGTTCATGACGATGCACGATGCGCTCGGCGGCGAGCGGCACGCGGCGATCGGCAATCACGACCTCGTCGGCGCGCTCGGACCGGACGGCGCCGGGCGTCCGCGGGACGGACGAGAGGAGTTCCGGGCGCGGTTCGGGATTCGGGAAACGTACTACTCGTTCGACCGCGGCGGACGGCATTTCGTGCTGCTCGACTCGATCCAGGTCACGGGCGGCGCCCTCGGCTACCGGGGATGGGTCGACGATGCGCAGCTCGGGTGGCTCGAACGCGACCTCGCACGGGTCGCACCGACGACGCCGATCGTCGTCGTGACGCACCTGCCGCTCGTGACCGCCCTCTACGCCGCGACCGAAGGCGCCACGGCGTCGGCGCCGGCGGACCGCGTCGTCGTGAACTCGCGCGAGGTCTTGGCGCGTTTCGGACGCCACCCGCTCCAGCTCGTGCTCCAGGGCCACCTGCACGTGCGCGAAGAGATTCGCTTCGGCGACACCACGTTCCTGACCGGCGGCGCGGTCTCCGGCGCGTGGTGGCGCGGCGCGTTCCACGGGACGCCGCCGGGCTTCAACGTCGTCACCCTCCACGACGATCGGGTCGAGTGCGAGTACCGGACGTACGACGTCAGAACGTGAGCGTACCCTCGAGGAAGCCGTAGGTGAGGTCGTCGTCGCGGGGAAAGCCCTTGCTGACGACCTGCTGGCCGAACGCGTGACCGCAGTAGGCTTGCAGCTCGACGTTCCGCGAGAGCGCGTACGTCACCGTCAGCTCGACCACGTACGCGGTCTCGTGGGCGCCGCCGGCCGGTGTCCCGCCGTATCCGAAGAAGTCGCGCTTGGTGGCGCCGCCGCCGAAGTAGAGGAGGTCGCGACCCTCCGTCACGCGCAGCCAGTGGAAGTCGAGCCGGGTCGTCAGCGTGCCGAGCGGCTTCGCGATCAGCTGCGCCATCACGTCCTGATTGTTCATGAGGTTGTAGAAGGGCGAGAACGCGTAGAGGCGGGGCGTCGGCAGGAGCTGGAAGAAGGTGCCGTGGTCGCCGTCGGAGGGATCGTCGTCGCCGGAGCTCCGGAAGATGCCGCCGCGGAGCCACGGCGTGCCCGGCAGGTCGGCGAAGCGATAGCCCGTCTCCAGCGCGTACGCCCAGCTCTTCTGGTCGAGCGATTGCCACTCGCCGAGCTGTCCGGCCGACCACGCGAGGCCCTCGGCGTAGCCGGGCCCGAGGGCGCGGGTGTAGACGACCTCGCCGCCGATCGTCTCGACCTCGATGTCGCGACGATCGGCCTGCCGCACGGGAGCGGGACGATTGTCGAGTGCCACCACGTCGCCGTCGCCGGGACGGTGATCGCGATAGTGGATGTAGAAGAGCCGCGCTTCCATGCCCGGGAGGAGGGCCGGACTGTCCTTCTTCATGAGCGAGAGACCGCCGAGCTCGAGGCCCATGTGGCGGCCGCCGCTGATCTCGAACCCGCCCGACGTCGGAAGGAAGTAGAATCCGGACACGAGCGCGAACGGGTTCTCGAAGGTGACCCGGCCGCCGTCGAAGCTCCGGCCGACGTGGGTGAAATCGAAGGGCCCGATCAGCCGCTCGCCGATGCGGTTCTTCCGGATCCATTCGAGCAGCGGCTGCTTCGAGACCGACTCGAGGCCGTCTTGATATCGCATGCGGCCGCCCTGCACCGTGAACTTCCAATCGCCCTGCACGCCCTCGCCCTGGAGCCAGCCCTGGCGGAGCCAGCCGGCTTCCTGAAAGTCGCTCTTGGTGTTCGCGCGGTAGATGCCGCCGACGCCGGGAGCCTTCTGAGGAACGTCGTTCAGTATGGTGTGCTGGTACTGGAGGAATCCCGAGAGCATGCGCCATTTGGCGAGGACGCCGACCTGGGTGCGGTTGCCGAGAAAGCCGTAGTCGCTGTTCGGGGCCGCTCCGTCGGCGTCGAACCAGTCGGCGAATTCCCCGCGGAGGCGATTGCTCGCGGAGAGGGTCACGCTCGACCCGTCCGGGCCCGCGAGGCTCAAGGGCGGCGTCTCCGGCAAACCCGCGCAGGCGAGCGCGGGAACGGTGACGAGCCATGCGGCGATCGCGGCGCGGAGAGCCCGCACGGTTAGTGGCCTTCCTGCGCCGCGAGAAACTCGAGCAGGTGCTCGCGGAGCGGATAGTAGCGCGGGTCGTCGAGCACTTCGCCGCGCACCCGTGGCCGCGCGAACGGCACGCGGATGCTGTCGCCGATCCGCGCCCGCGGTCCTTTCGTCATCATCACGATGCGGTCCGCGAGGAGGAGCGCCTCGTCG
The DNA here is from genome assembly GCA_036781285.1 of Thermodesulfobacteriota bacterium. Lineage (GTDB taxonomy): Bacteria > Desulfobacterota > Binatia > UTPRO1 > UTPRO1 > UTPRO1. The sequence continues at coordinate 2,644 of DAIQBH010000187.1, forward strand.
ACGTCATGGGTCACCATCACGACGGTTCGCCGGTCGTCCTCCCACAGTCGCAGGAGCTCGTCCTGGAGGTCGATGCGCGTGAAGACGTCGAGGAGGCTGAACGGCTCGTCGAGGAGGAGCACACGCGGGGCGAGCGCGAAGGCGCGCGCGATCCCGACGCGCTGCTGCATGCCGGCCGAGAGCTCGGCGGGACGGCGATCGGCGGCGTCGGCGAGGCCGACCCGCGCGAGCGCGAGCTCCGCGAGGCGGCGTTGCTCGCCCGCCGCGACGTCGGGCCGCGCTTGCTCGATCGCGAGCTCGACGTTCTGCCGGGCGGTGAACCAGGGGAGGAGCGCGGGCGACTGGAAGACGACGCCGCGATCGAGCCCCGGGCCGTCGATCTCGCGGCCGCCGAGGATGACCCCGCCGCTCGACGGCGAGACGAGCCCCATCGCGATCGAGAGCACGGTCGACTTGCCGCAGCCGGAGTGGCCGACGAGGCAGACGAACTCGCCCTCCGCCACCTGGAGGTCGAAGTCTTCGACGACGACGGTGTCCGGCGCGCCCGGCATCGGGAAGCTCTTCGACAGACGGGAAAACTCGAGAAAGCGGTCGCTGGACGGTTGCATGACGGTCTCCATGGTCAGGCGACGGCGGCGCGTTTGGTTGGCTGCATGTGCGTGAATATCTCCCGGCGGATGTGCTGATACGCGAGCTGGCGGTTCAGGGTCGCGGCGCTCCGAGGCCGCGGCACGTCGACCGCGATGCCGGGCGACAGCAGGCTGCCGCCGGTGGGGGCCGGGATCAGCACGTGGATGCGGTCGGCGAGGAGGCAGGCCTCGTCGAGATCGTTCGTGATGAGGAGCATGGTGCGGCGGTCGGCCGCCCAGAGGCGCGCGAGCTCCGCCTGGAGCGAGGCGCGCGTGAGCGCGTCGAGCGCGCTGAACGGCTCGTCGAGGAGCAGCAGGCGCGGCTCGACGGCGAGCCCGCGGGCGACGCTCACGCGCTGCCGCATCCCGCCCGAGAGCGCGGCCGGCCGCTTGTCCGCCGCCGTGCCGAGGCCGACGAGCCGCACCCAGTGCTCGGCGCGCGCCCGCCGGGCCGCCGGCGACCAGTCCGGTCGCGCGGCATCGACGGCGAGCTGCACGTTCTCGAGCGTCGTCAGCCAGGGCAGCAGCGAATAACTCTGGAACACGACGCCGCGCTCGAGCCCGGGTCCATCGATCGGGACGCCGTCGAGCGCGATCGTACCGCGCTCCGGCGTCCCGAGCCCCGCGATCAGCGACACGAGGGTCGTCTTTCCGGAGCCGGACGCGCCGAGGATCGCGACGAGCTCACCTTCAGCCACGGCCAGCTCCACGCCGGCGAGGATCGGTGTGATCCGCCCGGTCGGATCGGCATGGCCCTTCGCGACGTCGGTCAGCTGGAGGAACGGCGCGCCCATCACAATCCCCGTACGCGCGCCTCGACGACGCCCATCAGACGGTCGAGCACGTAGCCGATCACGCCGATCGTCACGATCGACAGGAGGATGTGGGAATAGACCAGGCTGTTGTACTCCTGCCAGAGGAAGCCCCCGATGCCGGGCGCCCCGGTCAGCATCTCGGAGGCGACGATCACGAGCCACGCGATGCCGAGCGAGAGTCGATAGCCGGTGAAGAGGTAGGGCAGGGTCGCCGGCACGATGATCTTCCGCAGCATCGTCACCCGCGAGAGCTTCAGCACCCGGCCGACGTTCAGGTACTCCTGGTTGATCGACCGCACGCCGACGGCGGTGTTCACCACCGTCGGCCACATCGCGCAGAGGGCGATCGTGAAGAGTGCCGCCGGCTCCGAGCGCTGGAAGATGATGAGCCCGAGCGGCAGCCATGCGAGTGGCGAGATCGGCCGCATCACCTGGATCACGGGGTCGAACGCGAGCCGGAAGTGCGACGACAGGCCGAGCAGGAACCCGAGCGGCGTCCCGATCAGGATCGCCAGGCCGAAGCCTTTGGTGACGCGCCAGAGGCTGAGGGCGGCGAAGCGGCCGATGCCCTGGTTCATCTCGCCGTCCTTGAAGAACGGCCGCAGCACGTAGGGCTCCGACTCCTGCCAGGTGCGCCACGGCGACGGCAGGTCGGGCGCCACGTGCCGGGACAGCATCGTCCAGATCGTCAGCACCGTCGCGATGCCGACGAACGGCAGGAGATACGTCATCAGGGTCTCGCGTTTCGTCACGGTGGGAATTCCTCCTCTCCTCAGGCGACCACGTTGTTCACGGCGAAGGCGCGCGCGTACTGCTCGGGTGCGGACGGATCGAAGGCGACGCCGTCGAAGAGCGTCTCGGGTCTCAGGTCCACGGCCGGAGCGGCGATCGCGAGGTCCTTCGCGACCGCGCGATACACGTCGGGCCGCATCACCTGGTCGACCACGCCGTAATCGACGTCGCCCTTGACCATGCCCCAGCGCCGGAACTGCGAGACCCACCAGATTCCGTGGGACTTCCACGGGAACCCGGTATCGCGGTCGAAGAACGTCATGTACTTCGGGTCGTCCTCGGCGCGCCCGTCGCCGTACTCGTACTTGCCGAGCAGGCGGCCGAGGATCGCGTCCTTATCGGTGTTGATGTACTGCGGCCGGCTCACGACCTCGGCGACATGCGGCCGGTTTTCCAGCTTGTCGATGTACTGGCCGGCCTCGACGACGGCGCGCGTGACGGCACGCACGGTGCGCGGGTTCTCGTCGGCGAACTCGGCGGTGAACCCGAGGACTTTCTCCGGGTGGTCCGGCCACATCTGCTGCGTGGTCGTGACGGTGTAGCCGATGCCGTCGGCGATCGCCCGTGCGTTCCATGGCTCGCCGACGCAGAACCCGTCCATCTTGCCGACCTTCATGTTCGCGACCATCTGCGGCGGCGGGATCGTGATCAGCGTGATGTCCTTGTCGGGGTTGATGCCGCCGGCGCCGAGCCAGTAGCGCATCCACATCGCGTGCGTGCCCGTCGGAAACGTCATCGCGAACGTCATCGGCGTGCCGCCCGCCTTGGCGGCGTCGGCGAGCGGCTTCAGGTCCGCGGGCTTCTTGACGCCCTTCTCGAGGAGCGTCTTCGTGAGCGTGATCGCCTGGCCGTTGCGGTTGAGGCAGAGGGGGATGACCATCGGCTTCTTCGGCGATCCGAGAAGCCCCATCGTGGATCCGAATGGCATCCCGAAGAGCATGTGCGTCGCCTGGTTCTCGCCGAGCGTGAGACGGTCGCGAATCACCGCCCAGGATGCCTCCTTCGAGACCGTCGAGCGGATGCCGTACTTGGCGAAGAGCCCGAGCTCGTGGGCCATCACGATCGACGAGCAATCGGTGAGCGCGATGATCCCGATGCGGACGTCGGGCGTCTCGGGCCCCTCGTCCGCGTAGACGCGGCCGACCCAACCCTTCGGCAACCCGGCGAGCAAGAGCGCCGTCGCGGAGCCGCCGAGAAATCGGCGGCGACTCATTTTCGTGGATGCCTTCGTCACCTTGGTCCTCCCCGTGAGGCATCGCGCGCGCTTCTGTCTCGAATCGTCGCTCGAGATCGCTCGCGCGTCGTCGTCATTGCGAGACACTCAGAGCAACCGTGATGCCAGCCGTGAGGCGGCCGCGAGCGCGTCGTGCCCCGCGTTCGACGCCTCCGCGTGATGACGGCGCCGGCAGTGCCGCCCGTTGCGCGGGCAGACGAGAGCGATCTCCGGGCGCGATCGCAGCGATCGCGTATCTCGGCCGGCCGCGCGAGGCGGAACGCCAGCACGCGGAATTCCGCTGCGCCAGAGCGGCGCAGGGCACTCGTGTGCGTGTGCGCGAGTCGCGGCCGGTGCGGCAGGCGTGCACGACCGTGACCCTCGCGTGCGAATGCGCCGATGCCGCTGCGCGCGCAGCGGCGCAGGCGCAAGCATCTGCGGCGTCCATCTCGAGTCACGTCCCGTACAACCCGCTCGGGCAGCAGCGCTATTCGGACGTCGCCGAGCCGCGGCCGCGTGTCGTACGCGATCGTCTCCACGGGTGCGGCCGTGGCCGATGGCGATGGTCCCGGATTTGCGTTCGTGGCTGAACGGACTGCCCCCCTGCCGTCCCATCCCACCACCCGAAACCAAGGAGAATCACCATGAAACACCGGCACACGGATCCTCGTCGGATGACCGCGCTCGTCCTCGGCGGCCTCGCGGCCAGCGTGCTCCCAATCACGGCCGCGCTTGCGCAGACCGTCTCGGGGCCGACCACCAGCGGCTTGGTCTGCATGCAGCGGGTCTACGGCGGCCCGACGGTCACCAACGCGAATCGACTCGGCTGTACCGCGAACGACATCAAGATCGCCCGCGCCATCAGCGCCGTGGACGCGACGACCGGCCAGGCGACCTGCATCGAGGGCGAAACCTTCGATCTGCTCGGCACGTTCCAGGTGAACGTGACTGCCAGCGAACGGTACGACGCGGCCTTCTTCTTCAACACCGCTGGCGGCGCCAACGCGCGCGACGTGAACGGCACCTGCGCCGAGAGCATCCTCCGGAATCCGACGACCTCGGATCCGAACGTTCCGGTGCTGAATCTGGATCAGGACGTCTGCGGGGACCTGAACGCGGGATCGTACGACACCATCACGTTCCTCATTCCGGACGTGCTCTGCGACGATGCCGACGGCAACGGCTTTCTGAACCTCCCGAATTGCACCTCGTGGCACAGCAACCGCAGCACCGTCTGTAGCGGCTTCTCGACCGCCGCGCCCGAGACCAAGTCGAAGTGCAACTGCGACGACACGTTCGAGGTGCCGGTCACCATCGAGGCGCCGACGGGCGCCGTCGTCAAGAAAGCCACCAAGGCCGTGGTCTCGTTCCAGATCGAGGTGAAGAACAACAGCAACGGCCGGACGGTGAAGATCAATTCGCTCGTCGACGACATCTACGGCGACGTCACCCAGGTCCAGGGTGGGGTGCTGACGACCGACTGCGGCGGCCTGATCGGTGACACGCTCGCGCCGAAGGCGACGAGCGACCCGTGCACGTTCACGGTCGAGTACGCCGATCCGGGTACGGCCGGCGACCTGACGAACACGGTGACGGCCGAGCTGGAGGACACGGGCAACGCCCAGAAGGTCGACGTGACGGGCTCGACGACCATCAACGTCGAGCTCAACGTCACGCCGTAACGAGCCGCCGGCCCGCTCGGATGTCGCGCCGGGCGGGCCGGCGGCGTCGCTCGGGACCTGTCGCGACCGGCGCTCTTCGGCCAGTGGTCGGCCGTGCGGAAGGCGCGGAGGTTCACGCGACGCCTCGCGCCGGCGTGAGACCGCGGGTCGGCGGGCCGAAGAGCACGGCACCCGTGCGCGCGTCGAACGCGGCGTGATGGCACGGACACTCGAAGCGGCCGTTCTCCGCCGACCAGCGCACCGGACATCCGAGGTGCGGACAGCGGCGATCGAACGCGACGACGGTCTCGGTGTCGAGGCGGACGGCGAGCGCGACGCGTCCGTCGGCGGCGAGCACGTCACGCGCCTCGCCGATCGCGAGCCCGTCGAGGCCGCGCGGCTCCACGATCTCCGCCGGCGTCGCGAGATCGTGCTCGGCACGGCGACCGAGCCGATCCCCGAGGAGCGCCACGGCAGCCGCAGCTCCGCACGCGCCGAGGAAGCGGCGGCGGTCGAGCCGGCGCTCGGCGGCGACGCTCGGGGGGAAGACGGACGTGTCACGGGTCAGCATATGGCCTCCTCGAGGTGCAGCTCGGCGGGGAGCCGGCGCGGCGTCGCGTCGACGCCGACGACGACCGTGTCGACGGCGAGCGGCACCATGAGCTGGTTGCGGGTCCGGACGGTCTCGTCGCCGAAGACGAAGCGGCTTTGCGGGCGGGCGCGGCGGAGGTCGCTCACTTCCTCGGGCGTGCCGTAGAAGAGGGCGCCGGAGGGGCAGACGGTCGCGCACATCGGCTTCTGCCCGACGGACGTGCGGTCGTAGCAGAGGTCGCACTTCCGCATCAGCGCCTGGGCGACGTCGATCTGCGGCACGCCGAAGGGGCAGGCGAGCGCGCAGTTGCCGCAGCCGATGCAACGCTCTTGGAGCGCGGAGAGCACGACGCCGTCGGGATCGATCTTGATCGCGTCGGTCGGACACACCGCGACGCACGACGGCTCGGCGCAGTGCATGCACACGGTCGGCGCCGTCTGCACGGAGGTCGCACGCTCCAGCCAGTCGAGGTGGATCATCGACACGCCGCCGTGCTCCGGACATTCGCTGCACGCCTGCACGCAAGCGCGGCAGCCGATGCAGCGGTTGGGGTCGATGAAGAGCTCCATTTTCATTGGGCGCCTCGCGTCGCCCGGAGGCCGACGGGTTGCGGCGCGGCGTGCAGCTTCTCGATGCGCACCGCCGCGACCTTGAACTCCGGGATGCCGGCAATGGGGTCGTACGCCCGCACCGTGAGGCGGTTCGCGGAGCGGTCACCGGGCCAGTGGTACGGAATGAAGACGGTGTCGGGACGAATCGTCGCGACGACGTGCGCCGGGAGCTCGAGGTCGCCGCGCCGGCTGACGACACGCACGCGCTCGCCGTCGCGGATACCGAGCGCGTCCGCGAGCCGCGGATGGATCTCGACCTTGGGTGTCGGGTACTGGTCGACCAGCGGGCCGATGCGCCGGGTCTGGTTTCCGCTCAGGAACTGCGAGACGACGCGGCCCGTGGTGAGGATGGTCGGGTACTCCCCGTCGACGTCCTCCGCGGGCGGCCGGTAGCGGACGGCGTGGAAGCGAGCGCGCCCGTCGGGATGGTTGAAGCGGCCGCCTTCGAACAGCCGCGGCGTCCCGGGATGGTCGTCGCTCGGGCACGGCCAGAAGACGCCGAGCTGGCGGTCGATCTTCTCCCACGTGATGCCCGAGTAATCGGCGACGCCGCCCTTCGAGACGCGACGCAGCTCTTCGAAGACCTCGCGCGTCGAGTCGAACGCGAATTGCTCCGCTGCGCCGAACCGGCGGCCGAGCTCGCAGATGATCTCCCAGTCGCGCCACGCCTCGCCGGGCGGGGCCACGGCGGCACGGATACGGACGACGCGTCCCTCCGCGCTCGTGACCGTACCCTCGTCCTCCTCGTGCAGCGACCCCGGGAGCACGAGGTCGGCGTGCTGCGCGGTCTCCGAGAGGAAGAAGTCGATGCACCCGAAGAAGTCGAGCTTCTCGAGAGCGGACCGCGTGAACGCGGCGTCCGGCAAAGAGACGAGCGGATTGAAGCACACCGAGAGGAGGCCGCGGATCTCACCGTCGGCGATCTTCTCGAAGATCTCCGGCGCGGTGGCGCCCTTCCGCGGGATGCGCGCCTCGTCGACACCCCAGGCCGCCGCGACGGCCGCGCGATGCTCCGGGTTCTCCACGTCGCGCGCGCCCGGCAGCTGGTTGCAGCGCTGCCCGTGCTCACGCGCGCCCTGGCCGTTGCCCTGACCGGTGATCGTCGCGTAGCCGCACCCCGGACGCCCGATCTTGCCCGTCGCGAGGACGAGGTTGATGCAGGCGAGCACGTTGTCGACGCCCTTCGTGTGGTGCTCGATGCCGCGCGCGTGGAGCAGCATCGTGCGCGGCGCCTGCGTCCAGAGCGCGGCGGCCTCGCGGATGCGCGCGGCGGGGATGCCGACCAGACGCTCCACGCTGTCGGGCGAGCACTCGGCGACGGTCGCCGCGACGTCATCGAAGCCGTTCGTGTGATCGGCGATGAAATCGTGATCGACGCCGCCGAGCCGGATCACCTCGTGCAGGATCGCGTTCAACAGCGCGAGGTCCCGTCCGGGCTTCACGGGAAGGTAGAGATCGGCTGTGCGCGCGATCGGCGTCAGCCGGGGATCGACGACGATCAGCTTCGCGCCGCGGTCGCGGGCGCGCCAGATGTAATCCGTCGTGATCGGGCTGCACTCCGAGACGTTGGAGCCCAGCACGAGGATCAGATCGGTCGCGGCGATGTCGGCCCAGGGATTGGCGGCACGGTCGATGCCGAAGGCCTTCAGGTTGCCGGCCCCCGCCGCCACCATGCAGAGGCGGCCGTTGTAGTCGAGGTTGCGCGTCCCGACCGCGAGCCGCGCGAGCTTCCCCATGAGGTACGCCTTCTCGTTCGTGAGCGAGGCGCCGGAGAGGATCGCGACCGAGTCCGGGCCGTGGCGGTCCTGGATGCGGCGCATGCGCTCGACGATCTGGTCGAGCGCCTCGTCCCACGGGATCGGCGCGAACCCGCGGCCGGTGCGAACGAGCGGACGGAGCAGGCGGTCTGGGTGGTTGTTCTGGAGGTAGCGCTTCACGCCCTTCGGGCAGAGCTTCCCGGCGTTGAAGGGGAACTCCTCCCACGGCTCGACGCCGACGATGCGCTCGTCCTTCACCTGGAGCTGCACGCCGCACTGCTGACCGCAGAAGCAGCAGTGCGTCTTCACGGTACGGTCGGGCTTGCCCCGCGCGGCGAAGCCGCCGGGCGGCTCCCAGGCGAGGTGCGGACCGAACTCGGCGGCGAGGGTCGCGGGATCGGTCGGAAGCAGAGCCATGATCAGGCGACCTTCCTGCCTGCCGTATCGCCAGCGGGCGTCACGCGATCGGTCAGCGTCGCGACCAGGTCGGGATGGAAGGGCGCGCCGAGGAGCCGCGCCTGCGCCGACGCGACGAGGCGGCGCCGGCACGGCGGACAATGCCGTTGGTGTCCCGCGAACGCCGCGCCGCGCTTGGCGAGGAGCGCCTCGACGGCGGCGAGCTGCGCGACGGGGGCGAGCGCCGCCCCGCACCCGACGCACGCCGCGCGCTCGGCGGCGGGGCGGTTCTGCACGCGGGCGCCGAGCTGGAGCGGGCGGATCAGTACGTGCGCGAGCTTCGAGAAGGGCACCGCGACGAGCAGCAGGATGACGGCGATCTCGTGGAGGCGCGACGCGATCGCGAACGCCAGCGGACTATGGCGGCTCGCCGGCAGCGCGAGCCCGGACAGCGCCACGACCAGCAGGAGAACGAGTGGTCCCATGTGCCGGCCCGCGACGACCCCGGGCAGCGAGCGCGTCCGGAGCCGAACGACGAGGAAGTACGCCGCGCCGACCGCGACCGCCACGCCGGCCAGCGTGAGCCCGTGAAACGCGAACCAGAGCGGGATGCCGTCGAGCGGAAGGGCAGGTGCCGCCGGGAAGCCGAAGAGCATCGGCTGGTAATGCTCCTGGCCGACCGGCTCGAAGTGCAGCCACCCGAACACGAGCGGCACCGTGATCGCGAAGCTCGCGAGCGTCCCGAGCGAGAGGGCCATGTGCGCGAGCCAGCGGATGCGCGAGCGCCGGGCGATGAACGTCTGCCCTCCCAGGTCGACGGCGGCGGAGCGAAAGGCAGTCCGCAGTTCGTGAGGCCGGAAGAGCGCCGCTCGCAGCGCTCGCCCGTAGACGGCGGAAGCGGGGCGGCGCCAGAACGCGCTCGCGCGCCACGCGACGGCGACGATCGCGACGATCGTGGCGGCGGCATAGCCGAAGAGCGCCGGATCCAGGTCGCGCCCGCCGCGCGACCCGAGGAAGATCGCGGCGAGCACGATCACCGTCACGGCGGCGGCATCGCGCCAGGGGCGGAGGCTCACGGACGCGCGCACGTGTCCTCCTGCGAGGTCGACGACTCGAGCGCGATCGCGTCGAGCGCCGGCAGCTTCGCCCAGACCGTGTCGCCGCGCCGCTCGACGGGGAAAGTGCGAAGACAGAGGCTCGGGTCGCTCAGACCCTCGCCCGTCGGTAGCGCGAACGTCCGCTTGTGCAGCGGGCACGCGACCTTCGGAACGTCGTCCTGCGTGCCGAGGAGACCACGGCCGAGGACGACCTCCCGGCGGTGCGGGCACGTTGCCTGGGTCGCCCACCATTCGTCGCGCGTCGCGAAGTGGAAGATCGCGATCCGGTGCTCGCCGTGCGCGATCGTGAGGCCGCCGTCGGCGGGCACGTCGTTGAAGATCGTCGGCTGGATGTAGCAGTCCGAACCGT
>DAIQBH010000188.1:0-12353 GCA_036781285.1 Thermodesulfobacteriota bacterium
CGGCAAGCGTCTGCCACCCTTCACCCGCAGGCTTGATCTCCACGCGCCCATAGTCACCGCAGTTGAAGTTGTACCAGTGCCAGAAACGTAGCCTCGGATTGTTCTGCGCCGGCGGAACGACGAGTGGCGGGCTTTCGAGACGACTCGACGTGCTCTCACCATAGTTCCCTGCGAGTTTGGTCGCGATCATCTTGGTGAGTGGCCCACCATCTCGACCCACCAACGGCCCACTTGTCGGCAGCCCCCACTCCCACGTCCCGTTATGCGCGGACCAGTTGCTCCAGAAGTCTGCCCCCTCGAAGCTCTCCACCACGTTCGGCATCAACGGGGGGGTCGCCCCGGTGACGATCACCAGATCGTCCACGTACCATCCCGGTGCCACCTCGGCACCACAACACCCGTCACAGTCCACCGCATAGAAATAGAAACCCAACTGCACGGCCTTCCCCGCATACGCACTCAGATCGATCTGCGGAGTGCTCCAAGTCCCCCCGCTGTAGCCTCGATACTCGGCAAGCGTCTGCCACCCTTCACCCGCAGGCTTGATCTCCACGCGCCCATAGTCGCCGCAGTTGAAGTTGAACCAGTGCCAGAAACGTAGCCGGGGGCTCACCTCCGCTGCCGGTACCGCGAACGTCGGACTCTCCAACCGACTCGACGTGTTCTCGCTGTAGTTTCCAGCGAGCTTGGTCGCGATCAGCTTAGTCAGTACTCCACCATCTGGCCCCACTGTCGGCCCACTCGTCGGCACCCCCCACTCCCACGTCCCGTTCGACGCAGACCACTGGTCCCAGAAATTTGAGGACTCGAAATCTTCCGCACCGTTGGGCAACAGGAACTCTGCTCGCGCAGGACTCGTCGTGATTGCCAAGAGCACCCCAACCAATGCGATCCGAAGAGCACAGGCGCGAGTACGCGTGGTCATCTGGGGAATCAGCTGACTACCGAACATGATTCGTCTCCTCTCGAGGGTTGCCGGCTCGCCAAATCGATGGAGCAGGGCAGCAGAATTTCACCGTGCAATTCGGCGACGCGATCATCGGGGCGTAGGATTCAGCCCGACTCGCCGGAACGTCTTCGTTGCGAAAAGGCAATGCGCAGCGCAGCGACCTATGCTCACCAACGGGGCCGAGACAGCGTGATCCCGCGAGCGTTGCCGCTGAAGAGGGCTTGTCAAAGAATCTCCGCCATTCGTTGCGGCGCACCGATGACGCCAGCATAGAGGAGGGGCCCACGAATCCCTCACCGCCGAAACTCGTGCTCACCCTCGACGCTGCACGTCAGGATCGTCCGCCCCGCGTACCGCGCCGTGATGTTGCCGCTGCTCTCGAGCGTGAAGCCGTCGTCGTCGGGGGAGCCGTCCCAGCGCCAGGTGCCGCCGAGGTCGACGCCGGGCGGGATCTGAAGACCGCTGTCGTCTTCGAGGAGCACGCTGGCGGGGCCCGAGACGCTGATGGCGTCCGCGGTCACCGTGCCGCGCATCGTCCACGAAACCCCCTGCGCCGTGACGTCGATCATGAGGTTGCAGCCGTTCTGCGTGATCGTGGCGTTGCCGTTGCCGCCGAAGCGGATGGTCTCGTCGAAATCCGCCTGGCGTGAGACGCAGTGCGTGCGGCCCTCTTCCGAGTAGCGCCAGCCGCCGCTCACGTCGGCGCAGCTCGCGAGGCCGAAGAACTCGAGCGGAATCGGCACTTCGGCGACGAACGTCCATTGATCGGCCGTGCAGGGGGCCGCGGTGCACGGCGGCGCGGCCCAACACGAGAGGGTGAGCATGCCGGGCGCGGCCCCGGGCTTCTCTTCGCACCAGAGGAACGTCGGCGGCGCGGTCGAATCGGAGAAGACGTTGCCGGTCACCGTGCGATCGGCGAGGTGACGCGTGATCGCCCAACGCTCGGTGCCGACGTCCTTGCTGACCAGCGTGCGCAGGCCGCCGTCGGGCGTCGTCTGTAAGCCCGAGGCACGCCCCGATCCCGCCGCTTCGGCGTCCGCGCCCTGCGCGGCACTGCCGATGCCCGCGGCCGCACCGTCCGGCGGAGACAGGAACGCGCGCGGGATGGTGACGGGCGCGATCGTCGTCCAGACGTCGGACGCGCAAGACGCGGTCGGACAAGCATCGGCGCCCTTGCACAGGAACTCGAGGCCCTCCTCGGACGCTCCCGTCTGATCGCACCACACGAACTGCGGCGCGCCGCCGTCGCGACGAAAGACGTTGCCGGTGATCGACCCGTCGTCGCCGTTCAGCGTGATCGCCCAGCGCTCGTCGCCGACGTCCTTGCTGATGAGCGTGCGCTTGCCGTCGCGCGTGATCTGCACGCCGGATTGCCGCTCGGCCCGTGCTTGATCCGCGGTGAAGACACCGGTGACGATGATGCCGACGAGGAGGAGAAATGGGGCGCGCGACATCCGTGTGCTCCTTTTGTGTGAGGTAGATGAGGCCGTTCGTCGAATTCAGCACGGCTCATGCCATGCGCCGGAGACACCGATACGCACCAACCTCTCCACACGGACGCAGATGCCGCGGCCCGTCCGTTCCCCCTCGTGCCCGCGAACGGGAACTCACGTTCCCGTCGTAGCGTCGGCGCACATCTCACGACGCGACTGCTTCGGTCAACGAAAATTGGCGCGCGAAACGCAATAAAGAGCCGCACTGCGCCAGTATGGAACATTCGAAGTCGCCGACGCCCGTTGACGCCTTCGTCGCGGTCCAATTATCCGCTTCGCGTGACGAGCCGGCTCGGCCCTCTGCACCTCTCGCAAGCGATCGGCGGGAAGACCGGCCCGTGAACATCCACCGCGCGGCAGCGGCGCCCCCTCATCGAAGTCCCGGAGGTTTCGTCATGCGGGCCAGCACCCTCGCTCGTTCGATCAGCGCGGTCTGTCTCGCGACGACTTTGCTCGGCGGCGCCGGCTGCGCCGTGAAGCGCGAGGTCGGACCCGGGCGGCCGCTCGGTGAGTACGACTACGCGGTGCTCAGCCGCCAGAGCTCCCAGCAGTATTACGATACCGCGGCGCAGATGCTCGGTCAGTCCTTCGTCGTCGTCGACGAGAACGACCCCCGACTCGAGCTACGGAGCGTCCGCCGCAAGGCCTGCCTTGCGACCGTCGACTACGCCCGCGGCTTCTGGTCGACGTCCGCATGGGTCGAGCTGAAAGACTATGCCCACGGCACGCACGTCCACACGAGCCACATGCGCCGCGGCATGCTGTGGGTGGGCGCACACGAAGACGTGCTCGAAGCCATTCGGGACGTTGCCGCCGCACGAGCGGCCGGGCCAGCGATCCCACCGGAGGCTCGGGCACCGATGCGATAAAGTGCCGAAGCGTCCGAAGGGGCGCGAAGCACGGCGGAACGTCTGGAGGCGCTGAAAGACCTTCGGGCTCGCGGCCTCATCAGCGAAGCCGAATACGCGGCCAACCGAAAGGCCATCGTGCAGGATCACTGAGGAGGCGGAACACCGACGTCCCCGTCCCGGGGCACCGGAAGCTGCCCGAAGCCTCGGGCGTCCAGGTCGCGCAGCGCATGCATGAGCAGGTCGTCGACGACGTGCTCGACCAGGTAGCGCGGCTGAGACTCCCGCGGTGTGAAGACTGCGGTCGCGTGCACGACGGTCGTCACGGCCTCGCGATACTCGAAACGCTGCTTCGCCACTCCGCCGGCGCGGAGCTCGACGACGAGCATGAAGTCGTCCCGCGCGTACCCCGGCAAAAGGGTGAAGCTCAGGCCACAGGCGAGACCAGTGAGCCCGGCCACCAGTCCATTTGTCGTATTCGTGAGCGTGAGATCCAAATGCACGGGCGCGGTTTCCGCATCGGGTGTCGCCCTCGCCAGGACCGGATGACGCGCCAGGATCCGGGCGACGCGATCGGCGAATGCGTTGGCGCCGCTCGGCAGGCGGCCGACGAAGTGGGTGCGGTAGTCGATCGACGGCATCGTCTCGAGGTCGACGGCGAGCACCGAGGCTGGCGAGACGCCGTCGTGAGATGAAGACGTCCCGCTGCGCATGCTGACGCAGCCCGACACGCCCGTGAGCACCACCGCGACTCCGAGCCATCGTCGCCCAGGCCTGCTCATCGAACGATCGGCCACGCTGTGAGGAATACGATCGTCACCAGTGCGACCAGGGCCGCAGGCAACCCCGCGAGCTCGACCATGAGAGCCGAACCTCCTGCCATGGGAGACGTGAGGTCGTCGGGCGAAGGCGACGCCGAAGGAAACGGCTGCGCCGTCGGGGTGGCGACAATGAGCGGCGCGACGGCCGAAGGCACGACACCATCGGCGAAACATCGCGTCGCACACCAGGAAAGAGCGCAGAGGCCGACGACGGCGAGACCAGCGATGATCCTCATCGTTCGCCCCGGCGACAGGTGACGAGAACACCGTCACCCGAGTAGATGCAGGCGGGATCACGCTCGGCCGCTGGGACGGCAACGGCCACTCCGCCGTGGAACGTCACCTGGTTCTTCACGCATTGGCCATTTTGTTCGTGAAAGCCGTCGTTGCATCGCCATGCGGTGCAAACGTTCATGTAGGTCGTCACCGTGCTGTATCCATTGCAGCCTCCGTTGCCGAACGACGTACAGACGAGCATCGGCATAGGCTGACTCGTCGAGGACACGCAATGGCGATTGGTCGCCGCACAGCCGCCAACGAGGAGCACGGGTACCAGCCCGAGACCGAAGAGTCGCGCCGAGATGGATCTCATTCCTCCTCCGCGGCGAGCTCCTCGTCGTTGTGAACCGCGCACGACTTGCCTTTGCCGAAGGTGCCGTTCAGCAGATCGCATTGCCCGCGAGTGAAATCGTCACCGCAACCTCCGGCGGTGCGGCACGTCCCCTTGCTGCCGCCACCGTCACTGCCGCAGCCTGCCAACGTGGCGGCAAGGGAGAGCGCAGAAAGCGCGACCGCAGACGTGAACCATCGAGACCGTGAACGCATCGGTAACCCCCTTCGTGGTCGGTGCATCGTTCGTGGAGATCGTGGAGCACGCCACATGCCAGTACGTGGTGCCGCGAAGCTTACCTGCCGTATCCCCGGCGGCTCACTGGAGCTTGCACTTGCCCGCCTCGCGCTCCCCCTCCTCCGCAGACACCACCGTGAGATGCGGGCGGCCGATGAAGAAGCCCATCCCGATCCGTTCCTTGACGTAGGCAGCTTCATTCGCCCTGGCATCCACACGAACGGTGGAAGTCGATTCGGTGGACGCGCTACAGGTCACCGTTCCAGGCTCGACGATGAACGGATGGTATCCGCCGCGGGAGAGGGGAACCCCACTCGACCCACACGTCACGGTCGGAACGATCGCACCCCCGAAGATCGAGCTCGGCCGATAGGCGTAGATCACGCTCTTGCCGTCGGGGATGGCGACGCGCTGAAAGGCGGGGCCGCTCGCCGCGCAGCCGGCGGTGAACGATGCAGCGCACACGATGAGTACAGCGACGATCCAGTTCGTACGCATGGAACCTTCCTTTCTGTTCTGTGGTGCGGTGGTCAGGGTTGCGGCGAATCGACCCGAGACGTCAGGCGTGCCGCGTCGCCGGACAGGGCTTCGTCGATGGCTCGTCGCACGGCCGTACGCGCCTGCGTTTCGAGCGCGAGCACATCGGCGCCGTAGTAGAGACCATAGATCTGCGATGCCTTGGCCTCGGCCCGATAGCGACCGATCTCGCGATCGTGGCGCGTGATGGTCAGCTCGGCACGCGCTGTGACTTCGTCCCGCCCACTCGGGACGCCCAGGAGATGAAGCGTCGCGGTGATCATCATGACGACGAACGGCAGCTCGTCGTGCGTCTGCGTGATGCGCTCGTCGTAGGTGAAGACCGCGTCGGCACCCGGATCGAGTGCCGCGGCAACCAGGGACGGAAGCTCGGCACGAGCACCATCGGCGAGCCGTCCTTTGAAGCTCAGCGGTCGGACCGCGACGCCTTGCAGGGACGGATCGGTCCTGACGACGCCGGCACATCCCATCGTCACGACGAGCAGCAGCGTGAGCCCGTGATGCGCATGGCGCCGGGCGACGAGACCGAACGAGAGAACGGCCACGATTCCGAGGACGGCCGAGCTCAGAAGCACGGCGGCGCATCCAAGCCCTGCGAGCATCACGATGGCGATTCGGTGCATGGCGCTGCCTACCGGCTCGCGATCGGTGCCGGCGGGCCGGCCGAGCGCACGTGGCGGCCCGTTTTGGCCTCGATCTCTTCGAAGCTCCGGACGCTCATCCGGTCGCCGTTGCGATCGTAGCCCACGGTCGACGCGTACTCGGTGCCGCGAAATGCGAGCTCGAGCGGCATCCAGATGATCTGCGCGAGCCAGACGCTGAACACGTCCCCCGCCGTGTAGATCAACACGCGCCCGCTTTTGGACCACCACGAGTTCTTGGTCCCGCCGTCGACGTACTTGTAGATCTCGGTACGGCCACCGTCGTTGCGGTCGTCGACGCTCACCGGCGCTCCGAGCACGCCGATCACGACGGTGCGGTCGGTCCCGACCGCGAGCAGATTGCGATCGAGCGGCGCGGGCTGCCGGATGGCCATCACCTGCGCACAGCCGCTGCTCATGCCGATCGCGAAGCCGAGCGCGAGGACCAGCGCCACGCGGCATACGATGCGACGGCTGACGACGGCCGTCGAAGGCGAAACCGATGCGTCGTTCCCTGTACTCATGCTCGGGCTCCTCTCGTTCCGGTTCGAGTGCGTTTGGAACGTCTGCACCGAGAGAGCACCCGCCATGCCACGCCTTGCACGCCGCAAACGCCGGCATTTACGTGCGAACGATCGCCGCCGACGCGGGTCCGCCGGTTCCTGTTGGGGCAACCCCCCGGGAACACGCGTTCGTTCGGCTACGAAGCGGCCACGACACCGCCGGCGGCTCCGCCGCCGAGCACGGGCATCGCATCGGCGTCCGTCATCAATGCGCCGAACGGTCCCAGCAGACGCGTGTACGTCTCGCGATACGTTGCCGGAAGGTCCGGTGAGCGGCCGGCGTGGAAGGCCCGGAACTGCCGGTCGGTCACCAGTTGCGCGTGCAAGCGGCGGAACATCGCGAGCCGTCGTCGCTTCACCCGCGTGCGCACGACGTGGGCCGCCCGAATGAACGGGCTCGCAGTCGAACGGAGCCGACGCAGCAGCATGCCCGGCGCGGTGAAGTATTCGAAGAGCTCGATCAGCTTCGCGTAGTACTCCACGGGCTCGTAGTGGCGCGGCACGGTCGCGAGATACGGCGAGTAGTAGAAGCTGAACGGCAGCGCTTCGAGGATGCGGCCCTCGGCGAGGGTCCGCGCGAAGAGCGGCGTTCCTCCGAAGGGGTGCGGGATGTTGACGACCGGCCAGACGAACGGCGTCCGGCTCATGAACGTCCGCGTCAGCTCGACCGGCTCGTCGCCGGCATCGTCCTCGCCGCCGAAGAGGAAGTTCGCCTGGAGGTACGGCACGTGGGGACGGAGCTCGTGGAAGTGCTCGATCAGGCGCGCCACCTTGGTGGCGCCGGCGAGCGAAGGCGTGCCGGCCTTCGCGCCGTAGTCGGTCCACGACTCAATGCCGGGCGCGGCCATGGCACAGTTGGTAGCTGCGAGACGCGCGGCTCGCGCGCCCTTCACGACGGCGAGCGAGGATTCCATGATGTAGGGCGGGCGGCGCGATCGCGGCAAGGCGTCGAGCACGTCGAGCACGGCGTCGAAGCGGACGGCGAAGTTCGGATCGTGGAACGACACCATCGCACCCGGTATCTCGCTCGCGACCGTCCGGAGGTCGGCCGCGAGACGATCGAGCGGAAGCTGGCGGTACGGACGGTCCCAGTCGACGCAGAAGTCGCAGCCATACGGGCACCCCACGCTGGCCAGCAGCGGAATGGTCGTCGAAGCGTACGGACGATCCCGGAGGAATGCGGAGCGGCGGATCTCGGGCATGCGCTCCGCGACTGACGGCAACTCGGTGATCGCGTCACCGGACACGATCGTCCCGCGCCCCCAGTCACCGGCGAGGATGTCCGCGACCAGCCGCTCGTCGCAGTCGCCGACGACGAGGTCGAAGAAGCGCCGCGCGTCTTCCGGGAACGCCTTCGCGTGCGGCCCCCCTAGCACGGTGCGTACGCCGTCGCGGCGGTAGAGCTTGGCGAGCGCATAGGCGAGCGCGCTCGCTTGCGTGTAGCTCGCGACGAACACCAGGTCGAGATCGGTCGGCAGGAGGCGACGGGGGTCGCCGAGACCCCAATAGGCTCCGTAGAACGTCTCGTGGCCGCGCCGCCGGCACCAGACCGCGATCGCCTGGGGCATGACGCTCGCGTATTGCTTGGTCAGCATCACGTTGTAGACGATCTCCGCGGGGCGACGGGCCGGAAGCGTCAGGAGATCGAGAACGCCGATGCGCACGGTCAGCGTCTCCGCCGGAAGCGTACCCAAACGACGCTCGCGCCGACGACGCAGCACAGCGCGAACAGATCGCCGACGCGGTTGTACACCGTGACGTGGTCGCTGAGTGCGATCGTTCCCGACAGCGCCGCTCGCGTGAAGAACTCGGTGCGGGCCGTCACACGACCGTGGGGGTCGACGATCGCGGAGGGCCCCGAGGTCGACGCGCGGACGAGATAGCGGCGCTGCTCGACCGCGCGGAGACGGACGATGTCGAATTGCTGCGCCGAGAACTTCGGCGTGAGCCACGTATCGTGCGCCGGGTCGACGAAGTATGCGGCTCCCTCGCGGACGCGGGTGGCAGCGATCTCCGGGAACATGGCCTCGCTACAGATCGTGACGCCGGCCGGTCCGGCACGCGTCGGCAAGGGCGGCCGCGTGGGACCCGGCGTGAACTCGCGAAGGCGCGCGAAGCGGCGGTGGAGAAAGCCGAGACCGGGAAAAGGGAAGCGTTCCCCGAACGGCACGAGAAGCTGCTTGTCGTAAACGGAACGCACGGACCCGTCCGGTGCCACGAGGAAGATGGAATTGAAGTAGCGGGGCGGATTGCCCTCTTCGATCCTTGGGCCGCCGACGACCAGCTCCGCGTTCGACGGGGTCAACACATGAGCGATCGCGCGCCGGTAGGCGGGTTCGCCTTCGAGGAAGAACGTGAGCGCGTTCTCCGGCCAGAAGACGATCTCAGGCCGCTCGGCGGCGAGAACGGTGCGCGTGAGCCCGAGATAGGCATCGAGGTTCGAGCCGTACAGATCCTCGCGCCACTGCGTCCCGACGTCGAGGTTGCCCTGCACCATGGCGACGCGAACGCGTCGGGCGTCCGGATCGATCCAGGACGTCGACAGACACCACGTGCCATAGCCGAAAGCGAGAACTGCCAGCCCGACGGCCGCAGCGAGGCCGGCGCGCGCGCGGTCCGATGCCACGAGCATTTCCACGATCGCGGCGTTCACCGCGACCAAGACGAAGCCGATTCCGTAGATGCCGGTCACGTCCGCGATCTGTATCAACGGCGCGACATCCATCTGACAGTAGCCGAACAGTGCCCACGGGTTCCCGGCGATGAGCCTCCCCCGGAGCACCTCGGCGACGACCCAGGCCGCCCCGACCCCGAGCGGCGTCACGACGGACGCGCAGCGTGTCGTCGCCCGATACCACGTCGCGAAAAGCATGTAGTACGGAGCGGCCATGAGCGACGAGACACCGACGAAGAACGCGGCGCCGACGGCGCTCGGCTGGTCGTAGTACCGGCTCACGGATCCCGCGAACCAATCGCCGAGCGTGTACGCCGCCGTGATGGTCCATAGCCACGCGAGACCGAGCGCCTCACCCGCTCCGACTCGTCGCAATGCCGCGAGCCAAGGAACGAGCGCCACCCACGCGAGTGCGTGAAGGCTCGCGGTCGGGAAACACAGGCCGTAGCAAACCCCGGAGGCGACCGTGGCAATGATCGCACCCGCGATCCGCATCGCGAGATGCTGTGCCGGAGCACGCACGCCGGTGTCAATCATGCGGTCACGCGCACCGGGCTGGACCGAGACCGCGACAACGGCAAAAGTCGGTTCGCATGCCTTCGCTCTCACCCCACCGCACCGAAGACGAGCTGCGCCAGGTCAACCAAACCTTCTTCGACGACCTCTGGCGCGACGCGTGGCTCATCGGGCCCGAGCGCTTCAACACCTGGCCGCTCGTCTCGCGCCTCGCGGCGGTGGCGCCGCGGCGGCTCGAGGTCGCACCCGGGCTCCGGCCGCGGTTGCCGATCGCGGGGACGCGTTTCGTCGACATCAGCCCGCCCGCGATCCACGCGCTCCGCGGCGGGGGCGGCGTCGCGGCGCGCGCCTCGATCACGGCGCTGCCGTTCACGGATGCGTCGTTCGATCTCGTCGCCGCGCTCGACATCGTGGAGCACGTGGACGACGACGACCGCGCGTTCGCCGAGCTCGTCCGCGTCGCGGCGCCGGGGGCCGTGCTGCTGCTCTCGATCCCGCTGCATCCCTCGCGGTGGACCACGCTCGACGACATCGTCGGGCATCGCCGCCGCTACGAGCCGGCGCGCCTCCTCGCCCTCCTCGCCCGGCACGGACTCACGGTCGAGCACACGGCCGAGTACTCGATGCAACCGAAGTCGTCCTGGCTCGTGGACTACGGGATGAAGTACCTCGTCGAGCAACGCGGCAAGGCGATCTGGTGGTACAACCGCGTGTTCATGCCGCTGGCACTCCGCTTCGAGAAGAAGCTCGGCCTGACGCCGGGGCTCGTCGACCTCGAGCGCGCCGACGAGATCATCCTCGTCTGTCGACGCCAGCGCTGACCGCCCTCGGGCGCGCGGCCGCGGGCGCGCGCCGCGCCGGGTGGCGGGTCAGTTCGATTGCGCGTCAGGGGTGCACTCCTACGGTCGCGGAGTCGCTGGTCCCGGCGCGGAAAGCCCGCCACTGCCACCATGGCTTGCGTAATACGCGAGCTGACCGCTCCCCGGAGCGACCCCTGACGCGCAATCGAACTGCCCCCCGCGCCGCGGCTCGCTTGGCCGCGCCGCCCGCCTGTGACATGGGCGCGGGCGTCGTGGCGGATTTCCAGACGTGAAACGGGCGCTCCATGCGGCGGCGCTGGCGGCGCTCTTCGCCGCGGCGTTGGTCGCCATGCTGCGCGACGGCGGATCGTCGCCGATCGTCTGGATGGACACTTTCAACGACGAGCGCGAGGTGCAGCAGTGCTTGATCCGGGACGCGTGCACGCTGGTCGGCGTGTCGACGTCGCTTCCCGGGCTCATGCACGCCGCGGGGTGGTTGCAGTGGCGAGCCACGCTCGCGTGGCTCGGCCTCGACGTCGATGCCGTGCACGTGGCGGTGCTGGCACTGACGGCGCTCGCCGTGGTCCTCGTCTTCCATCTCGCGAGCAGCCTCGGCGGCGTGCCGGCCGGCGTCGTCGCGGCCTGGCTCTTTCTCGACCACGTCGATGCGCTGCTGCGCGTGACCGCGCTCCACAACAGCAGCGCGCTGGTCTTTCTCGGCGCCGTTTTCCTGCTCGCCTGCACGGCGGTCGTCGAGCGGCCCGGCGCGGCATCGGTGGCGCTCGCGGCGCTCGTGGGAGCGGTGTTGGCGAACGTGCACCTCGTCGGCGTCGCGTGCGGCGTGTCCGTCGCGTGGGCGGCATTGCTGGCACCGCATCGTCGCTGGCGGCTCGCGGCGCTCGGCGCCGCGCTGTTCGCGCTCGCCACCGTCGCGATCGCGCCCGGCACGTGGTCGTACGACCTCGCCACGGTCCTCGTGCGTCCGGCCGGTCATCCCGTGATCCCACCGCCGGCGGACAATCCCCTGCTTCCGTGGGCGCTCTTCGGCATCGGCGCCTGGGCGGTGGCGATGCTCGTGCCGGTGCCGGCCTGCCGCGACTATCGGCGTCGCGTGCTCGGCGCGGTGGCGGTGCTCGCGCCGATCCTCCTCGCCTTCGCGATCGCCCCGCGCCTCGGGCTCTACGCGGAGCCGAAGTATCTCCTGCACGCGCAGGCGGCGGGCGCCGTCGCCGCGGCGCTGCCGTCGATGCTGCTCGCGCGTCCCCTCCGGCGCGCGCTGCCACGCGTCGCCGGCGTGCTCGACGTGGCGTTGCCCTTGGCGCTCGCCGCCGTGCTGCTCCGCCCGGGCCTCGTTCCGGGCGCGGCGCGCGACGCGTCCGTCTACGAGCGTGCCCCGACGCTCGCCGATCTACGTGCGTCCGCGACCATCCTCCGCGATCGCTACGGCTGGGACGCGCACCGCGCCCGCGTCGGCTTCAAGACGCCGTACGGCGTCACCGCCCAGGTCGGGTTGGAGCAGGCGTTCGCGACGATCGCGCCGGCAGCCGCCGCGACCGCGCCGCCGTCTCCGCCGCGCGACGCCATGCTGGTGGTGATCGCGGCGAGCGATCTGCCGTCGCCGCTGCCACCGCACTGGCACCCGGTCCGGGAGATGTCGCACGCGG
>DAIQBH010000189.1:0-12307 GCA_036781285.1 Thermodesulfobacteriota bacterium
CGCCGGCACGCGACTGTTCGACGGCGGCACGCTCGGCCTGTCGCTGCTGCCGTACCTCGAAGACGCCCGCCGCGCGCTCCACAATCCCCGCCTCGCGTGGGCGCTCGTCTACGAGCCGGTCGATCCCCTCGTCGACGCCGAGCGCCTGGTCTACCGCCGCAGCTACTGCCGCGGCATGGCGGCGCTGCTGCGCGAAGGCATCGCGGCCGGCGAGCTCCCCGCCGACGATCCGGAGGTCACCGCCGCGGCGCTCGTCGGCGCGATCGCGGAGGCACTCGTCGGCCCGCTCTCGCCGCTCGGCGGCACGACGGCCTCGGAGGACGAGATCGTCGCCGGCCTCGTCAGGTTCTGCCGCCGCGCGATCGGCGTCGGCACCCTGCGAGCGGTCCGCAGCCCCGCGCGCCGGTAGCGCCGCCCGCGGGCGCGCACACATGATGTTTCGACGATGGCCTATCCACGATGGCGCCGCGCCGGCCGAGGCAACGACCGTGCTACCGCCTCCCTACCGGCCACTCCGCTGCACCAGGGCCGCGCCGAGCAGCACGAGCACGATACCCGCGAGCTTCCAGACGTCGACCGGCTTGGTCGCGGCGCCGAAGGCGCCCGTGTGATCGACTAGCGCCGACCCGAGGAGCTGCCCGGCGACCACGCAGACGAAAAAGAGCGCGATCCCGAGGACCGGCGCGACGACCACGCTGCCGGCCACGAAGACGACACCGATCACCCCGCCGAGCAGCACCCACCACGGCAGCGCGGTCACCTGCGTGAGGTCGCCTTCGCCGCGCCCGACCGTCAACCACACCGGCACGACGACGATGAGACTGATCGCGATCGACAGGACCGCTGCGAGCAGGGAGCTTCCGAGCATCCTGCCCATCGCGGCGTTGATGGGCGGCTGGAGCGAAAGACACACGCCGATCGCGAGCGCGGCGAGGAGATGGGTGAATGCCGACATGACCCTAGACGATCGCCCACGTCCGTTTCATGGCCGCATCGATCGCCGCCTACCGCGCCATCTCGTACGCGCCGCTGAGCGGCGCCACGTGCTTCTCCCACACGCGGTCGTACCGGGCCTGGTCGTGCACCGCCTTCTGCATCATCCGGCGGCAGCACGCGCCCTGCTTCTCGGTGCTCGAGGGCTGCGACAGGAGTTGCAGCGCGAACTTCGACATGTCGCGCACCATGAAGTCGAAGATCTGGTCGAGGAGGTCGTCGTCGATGCCGTAGACGGGGGCGTTCTCCAAGATGAGCTGCGAGTACACGACGAGCGCGAAGATCTCACCGCCCGCCAACAAGAACGCGATGTCCTTCATCTGCGCCGGGCCCGGGGGGTCGGTCATCAAGAGCTCGCGAAAGATCTCCGCTTGCTCGGCGAAGCGCTTCACGTTCGGAAGGTTCACGCCCTCGAACGCCTTCCGGTAGTCGTGGAACTGGATCTGGCCGAGGCCCTTGGTGCCGCCCTGGTTGAAGAGGAAATCGTCGTTCCGCGGCTCCTTCTGGGTCGCGACCGGCGCGAACTCGCCGGGCGTGAAGAAGAAGTTGGGCATGAACTTCACGATCAGCGCGATGTTCACGTGCACCGTGCCCTCGAGCTTCGGGAGGCCGCGGATGTCGATGCCGGCCTGGCTGAAGTACATGTCCTTCTCGAAACCCTTGGCGGCGATGGTGTCCCACATGAGATTGATGACCTCTTCGCCCTGCGTGGTGAC
Source organism: Thermodesulfobacteriota bacterium (assembly GCA_036781285.1). Taxonomy (GTDB): domain Bacteria; phylum Desulfobacterota; class Binatia; order UTPRO1; family UTPRO1; genus UTPRO1. The sequence goes on from DAIQBH010000189.1 coordinate 1,710, forward strand.
CTTCATCTTCACCATCGGGTTGTAGAGGAGGTAGCGGCGGTCCTCGTTCGACGCGACCCGCATGTAGTCCGCCGCCCGCAAAGCGAAGAGCTTCATGGCGACGAGCCGGCAATACGCGTCGACGAAGTTCTGCCGCACGTGCGGAAAGTCCGTGACGTGCATCTTGTAGAGCACGCGGTTCGAGGCGTGGGTGATCGCCTCGTAGAGCGCGTGGGTGCAGATGCCGATCGACGCCCAGCCGAGGTTGTACTTGCCGATGTTGACGGTGTTGAGCGCGGCGTCCCACGCGTCGCGGCCGCGGTGCAGGATGTCGCCCGGCCCGACGGGATAGTCCTTCAGCTCGAACTCGGAAACGTAGTTCTGGCTCGCGACCACGTTCTTGATGAGGTGGTAGCTCGGATGCTTCGGGTCGGCGGCGAAGAAGACGTACTCGTCGGCGCCGCCGTCCTTCCCTGGAATGCGGCCGAACGTCGACACGATCGCCGCCGCATTGCCGTTCCCGATGTAGTACTTGCGGCCGTTCGCCTTCCACCCGTCTCCGGAAGGCGTCAGCACCATGTCGGTCGAGTAGATGTCGGCGCCGTGCGCCTTCTCCGAGAGGCCGAACGCGAAGATGCCGCCGTCCTCCAACGCCTGCACGGTCTTCTTCCGGATCGCCGCGTTGGCGCTCATCCAGATCGGCCCGAGCCCGAGCACCGAGACCTGCCACGTGTACCAGTACTGGAGCCCGTAGAACCCGAGGATCTCGGCGAACTCGCAGATGCGCCACGTGTCCCAGCGGCCGTCGGGCGCGCCCTCGCCCGCCGGCGTGCACATCGTCGCGAAGATCCGATTCGCCTTCACGAACTCGAGGAAATCGGCGTACCAACCGCGGTCGTAGTAATCGGCGAGGAGCTTGTCCTTCCCCTTGGTCTCGAAGAAGGCGATCGTCTTCCGCATCACCTCGGCGGAGCGCTCGTCGGAATAGCGGCGCGTCGGCGCCTTCGGATTCAACAGGATCGTCATGGGATCTCCTCGTGGTCGGGGTTCAGCCGGGCGTCAGCGTCGGCGGCCCCGGGAGGTTCGCGACGGCGACCTCGGGGACCGCGCCGCTCGGCGGCGTCTTCAGCTCGATCAGAATCTCACGGAACGGCCGATCGGTCGGGTTCGTCGCGCGCTCCGTCTCGCCGGGCGGCGCGAAGAGCACGCTTCCCGGCTGGACGGGAATCTCGATGTGGCCCTTGCCGACGATGTCGGCGTCGAGGCGCGTGCCCTCGATGACGCACAGAACGTACGGCCGGTCGTGGCGGTGGAGCGCCGACGCCTCGCCGGGGGCGAGGGTCATCTCCCACACCTTCACGTGGTCGTTCTCGAACAGCACGCGGGTCGCGACGTCGCCGAGCGGCTCGGACATGGCTCACCTCCATGGCGTCGGCTTCGGGTGCATCCGCCGACGCTCGAGCTGTGTAGGCCGAAGCCCGCGCGCCGTCCAGATCACCGCGACCGCAGCACCCTTGAGTCGTGCGGGGTCGACTCGTATGGCGCTCGTCGCATGGGCCGCTTTCTCCGTTTCTGGCTCCCCGCGCTCCTCGCCACGATCGCGGCACGTCGGCGGCGCGGTCCCCTCCGTCCGAGCTGGTCGCTCGTGATGGAGACGACCGTCGCGTACCTCCGCGCCGACCTCGCCGACGCCGCCGCGCGGCCGGTCGCACGGGCCCGCGTCGAGCTCGAGAAGCGGCCGCTGCCGCGCGACGCGATCGGCAAGGTGCGGCGCGAGATCGTCGCCGATGGTCCGCTCCGCGGCGAATGGTTCCGCGGCAGGGACGCGAAGGCGCCCGAGAACGGCACGATCCTCTACCTGCACGGCGGCTCGTATCTCTTCGGCTCGCCGCGCACGCACGCCGATACCCTCGCTCGCCTGGCGCTCGCGACCGGCCGCCCGGTGCTCGCCCCGGAGTACCGCTTGGCGCCCGAGGACCCCTACCCGGCGCAGCTCGACGATGCGCTCGCGGCGCTCCGCGGCCTCGAGGCGATCGGCATCCCTCGCAGTCGAGTCGTGGTGGCGGGCGAGAGCGCCGGCGGCAACCTCGCCCTGGCGCTCGCGCTCGCGCTTCGCGACGCGGGCGAGCCGCAGCCGAACGGGCTCGCGCTGATCTCGCCCTGGCTCGATCTCACCTCGAGCGCGGATTCGCACCGCCGGAACCTCGCCTACGACTACGGCACGCCGGAGATGCTGCGCGCGCAGGCCCGTCTCTTCGCCGGCGCGCTCGCCCTCGCCGACCCGCGCCTCTCGATCGGACGCGCCGACCCGTCCGGCATCGCGCCGACGTTTCTCCAGGTCGGCACGGCGGAGCTGCTGCTCGACGAATGCCGGGAGTGGTGCGGGCGGGCACGCGCCGCCGGGGTCGCGCTCACCGTGGACGAGCCGGCCGACCTGCCGCATGCGCCGCCGTTCTTCGCGTCCGTCTCAGCCGGCGGCGCGGCCGCGCTCACCGCCGTCGCGGCGTTCATCCGCGCGCGGCTGGACGGATAGCCGGCTCGGCCGGCGTCTCGATCAGCACCGACCAGACCAGACACGCGAGCGCGGTCACTTGCAGCACCGCGCGCATCGCGTGGGCGTACTCCCACTGGTCGCGGCGCGCCGCCCATGATCGATGGGGACGAGGCGCCAGAGTCGAACGAGCATGATCGCTCCTTCGGCCGCCGACGACGCGGGCGCATCACCGAGCGTACGCGACCGGTCGGATCGAACGCGATCCGTAGCATCGCTCGGTCGCGCCCACGTTGACGACGATCGATCACGCGTTACTCTGGTAGTTCCCTCTGCTGCACCCCACACGACTCATGGATTCGGACAATCACATCTTCGAGCGGGACATCGTGCTGAGCGCGGAGTTCTTCGCCGAGCGTTCGGGACTGGCGACGCCGGAGCGGTCGCTGATGCTCGCCGTCCTCGAAGAGGCGGCGCGCTGCTTCCTCAACTACGGCACCGCCGAGGGAAAGCAGCGCGTGCTCTACGAGGAGGCGCGCGACTGGTTCGCGTCGTCCGCCAACACCGAGCTCTATGATTTCGAGAACGTCTGCGACGTCCTCGGGGTCGACGTCGACTACCTTCGTCGGCGCCTGTTCGAGCTGCACGACCGCCGCCGCGGACGCGCGGGAACGACGCAGCCGACGTCCCCCGCGGCCGAGCTCCACGACGACTGGCAAGCCGCGGGCTGACGACCGTTTGCGCCCCGCCCGCGCCAGGGGCTAGAGGCCGCGTCGCATGAGCGACACGGCCACCGGCACGGCGTTGGTACTCGGCGCGAACGGATTCCTCGGCAGCCACGTGACCGAGCAGCTCGTCGCCGCCGGACGCCGCGTGCGCGTGCTCGTCCGGGCGACGAGCGACACCCGCGGCATCGACGGCCTCGCCGTCGAGCGCCGGGTCGGCGACGCGCTCGATCCCCCGACCCTGCGCGCGGCGATGGAGGGCTGCGCGACGGTCTTCCATTGCATCGTCGACACCCGCGCCTGGCTGCACGATCCGGCGCCGCTGTTTCGCGTGAACGTCGAAGGGCTCGGCCACGCGATCGACGCCGCGCTCGCGACCGGCGTCCGCCGCTACGTCTTCACGAGCACGATCGGCACGATCGGGTACGGCAACGGTCGCCCCGCGACCGAGCACGACGAGATCGACCCGCGCGAGCCCGTGCCGGCGTACGTCCAGTCACGGCTCGACGCCGAGCGCCTTTTCCTCGCCGCCTGCCGCGAACGTGGCCTTCCCGGCATCGCCCTCTGCGTCGGCAACACCTACGGCGCGGGCGATTGGGTCCCGACTCCGCACGGCAAGCTCGTCCAGGACGCCGCGCGCGGGCGCATGTACTTCTCCTGGGACGGCGGCGGTCCCTCGGTCGGCATCGACGACGCCGCCCATGCGCTCATCCTCGCAGAGACGCGGGGGCGCACCGGCGAGCGCTACATCGTCGCGGAGCGCTGGATCGCCTTTCGCGAGCTGCTCGAGATGGCGGCGCGCGCCGCCGGCACCGCGCCCCCGCGGTGGCACATTCCCCACGCCGTCATGGCGGCGAGCGTCCGCGTCATCGAGATGGTCACGGGCCTGCTCGGCATCGAGACGACGGCCACGACGGCGTCGCTCGAATGCTCGCGCCGCATGGGCGACATGGACAGCGCCAAGGCGCGCACCGAGCTCGGATGGACGCCGCGTCCCATCGAGGATGCCATCGCGGACGCCGGCGCGTTCCACTTGCGGAAGGTACCCGCGGCGGCTTGACGGTCGGGCAACCCCGCCCGCGGTCGCGGATCGCCGGGACTTCGGAATTGACGATCGGCGCCGCATCCTCATAGCGTCGCCGCACCGCATCGATCACGAAAGGCTCGTATGACCTCCTCGTCTCTGTTTCGCGCCGCGGCTGCCGCACTCCTCTCACTGGCGTTCGTCGCGACCCTCGCCGCAGCCGACGACGCGGCGCGGTCCGGCACGCCGGACGCGCTCGCGACGACCGCCGGCGACGCCCTCGTGACCGTGGCCGTGAAGCTCGACGAGGAACCCGTTGCCCGCTACCGCGGCGGCGTCCGCGGCTTGGCCGCGACGAGCCGTGCCGCGACCGGCGCGGTCAAGCTCGATCCGGGCTCGAAGGCCGTGCGGGCGTACCGCGCGCACCTCGGCGCGCGCCACGCCGCGTTCACGCGCACCGCGCGGACCGCGATCCCCGGGCTCCGGGTGCTGCACGAGTACGACATGGTGATCGGCGGCCTCGCCGTGCAGCTCCCGGCGAGCGCGCTTCCGGCCCTCCGCGCGATGCCGGGGGTCGTGCGCGTGTACGCCGACACGCTCGAGCATCCCGACACCGACCAGACGCCCGCGTTCATCGGCGCGAAGTCCGCCTGGGGGAAGCTCGGCGGCCAGACCAGCGCCGGCGAGGGCGTGATCGTCGGCGTCATCGACACCGGCATCTGGCCGGAGCACCCGTCGTTCGCCGATCCCGATCCGTCCGGAAAGCCGTACACGGCGCCGCCCGGAAGCCGGCAATGCCAGTTCAGCGGCGGCGCGAATCCGGGCGCGCCGTTCACGTGCAACGGCAAGCTGATCGGCGCGTATCGCTTCATGACGGCGTACGACGCGTGCGGCGGATGCGAGAAGCCGGTCGACGACTTCTCGAGCGGGCGCGACGGCGAGGGCCACGGCACCCACACCGCGACGACGGCCGCGGGGAACGGCGTCGTGCTCGCCGACGCCTTCGGCATCGCGCGCGGCAAAGTGTCGGGCATCGCGCCGCGGGCCCACGTGATCGCATACCGCGTGTGCGGTGTGGACGGCTGCTTCGGCGCCGACACCGCCGCCGCCGTCAATCAGGCAGTCGACGACGGCGTCGACGTGATCAACTTCTCGATCAGCGGCGGCACCGACCCGTACAACGACGTCACGGCGCTCGCGTTCCTCGACGCCTACGAGAACGGCGTCTTCGTCGCGACGTCGGCCGGCAACGACGGGCCGGGGGCCAACACCGTGAACCACCGTCAGGGCTGGGTCACCTCGACCGCGGCCAGCACCGACAAGAAGTTCTACCTCAGCAAGCTCGCGCTCAAGTCGGAGGACGGCGCCAAGCTGAAGCTGGTCGGCGCGAGCTTCACGGCCGGCTTGAAAACGCCCGCGCCGTTCATCCTCGGCGCCGCGGTCGGCGACCCGACCTGCGACAGCACGACCGCCGACGGCGCCTTCACCGGCATGATCGTCGGCTGCCAGCGCGGCGGGGCGAGCGGCCGCGTCCGCAAGAGCTTCAACGTCGCGCAACGCGGCGCGATCGGGCTCGTGCTCTTCAACGACCCGACCGCCGCGGGCCAGCAAGGCCTCGCGACCGACAACCACACGATCCCGAGCGTGCACCTCGACGGCCCCGACGCAGTGAAGCTCATCGACTTCGCGTTCGCGCACGCGAACCTGACGGCCTCGTTCACGCAAGGGAAGCTCGGCGGCACGAAGGCGGACGTGATCGCGTCGTTCAGCTCGCGCGGCGGCGCCGGGCTCGGGCTCGGCATCCTGAAGCCCGACATCGCGGCGCCCGGAGTCCAGATCCTCGCCGGCGACACCCCCCAAGGATTTCTCGCCGAGCACGTCGACGGACAGCTCTTCCAGGCGATCCAGGGCACGTCGATGTCGAGCCCGCACGTCGCCGGCGCGGCCGCCCTCCTCCGGCAGGCGCACCCCGATTGGACGCCGGGCGCGATCACATCGGCGCTCATGACGACCGCGTCGACCAAGAAGATCCTGAAACAGGACAAGGTCACGCCCGCCACCCCGTTCGACACGGGCGCGGGACGCGTGGCGCTGAAGCCCGCCCTCGCCGCGGCCGCGACGTTCGACGTGACCGCGCAAGAATATCGCGACCACGAGGACGATCTCTGGACGGTGAACCACCCGAGCATCTTCCTGCCGGCGGCGGCGCCCGACTCCGTCGCGATCGTGCGCACGATGCAGAGCCATCTCGCGAAGGACAGCGTCTGGAAGCTCAGCATTCTCGGCGGCGCGCCCGGCCTCGCCATCGGCGTCCCGGCCAAGGTCACGCTGCCCGCGGGCGGCACCGTGGCGATCCCGATCACGCTCGACCGCACCGGGCTCCCCTTCGACGGGGTCGCGCACGCGACCCTGCAACTGAAGGGCAAGGGCGTCCTCCATCTGCCGATCAGCGTCGTCCGCGCCCCGCTCCCGAACCTCCAGCTCCCCGCGGCGGGCGCGTCGAGCCCGACCACGAACGGCGGCTCGATCACGATCTCGCGGACGCTCTTCAACGCCGGCACCGCCGACGCCGGGCCGAACTTCACGAGCTTCTACCTCTCGACGGACGACGCGTTCTCGAACGACGACGTCGAGTTCGGCTTCTGCACCCGCGCGACCAACCTCGGCCCGGGTCTCTCGAGCTCCTGTAACGGGCCGATCGACTTCCTTCCGATGCCGCCGCTGGCACCGGGCGTCTACCACCTCTTCGTGGTGGCCGACTCGACCAACGCGGTCGCCGAGAGCAACGAGAACGACAACCTGTTCGACGGCGGCACCGTGACGGTCGAGTAGCCGGGGCGGGCCGTTCGGACGCGACAACGCCCTGTCGTCGCGCCCGACGGAGCGGCACGCTCGCTTCGGCTCGGCGCGAGCGTTATGGCGCGCCGGAGGAGGACGTTGCCCATGGCCTATACCGTGTTGGGAAGCCCGATCTCGCCGTTCGTGCGCAAGGTGATGGTGTTTCTCCGCGAGAAGAGCGTCGCGTTCGAGCACGAGGACGTGAACCCGTTCGCGCCGCCGGAGGGCTGGCGCACGGTGAGCCCGCTCGGACGCATCCCGGCCTTTCGCCACGACGACCGCGTCGTGAACGACTCGTCGGTCATCTGCCGCTACATCGAGCAGTGCGAGCCGACGCCCGCCCTCTACCCCCGGGACCCGTACGCGTGCGCGCGGGCGGAGTGGATCGAGGAGTACATGGACGGCGGCCTCCAGCCCGTCGCCGGCAACAAGGTCTTCCTGCCGCGCGTCCTCGGGCCGCTCCTCGGACGGGGCGAGCCCGACGAGGCGGCCGTCGAGAAAGCCATCGACGAGGAGGTTCTGCCCCTCTTGGACTACCTCGAGGCGCAGCTCACGGGCGACTACTTCGTCGGCAACACGCTCACGATCGCCGACGTCGCGATGGGCTCCGGCTTCGTGAACCTCCGGCTCGCCGGGTTCGTGCCGGCGGCGGACCGCCATCCGAAGCTCCGCGCCTTCGTGAAGCGGATGCACGCGCGGCCGAGCTTCGCCGGCGTCATCACGCCGGTCGTCGACCTCATCGGCAAGCGCTGGGCCGCGCTCGACTGACGCGCCACGGCACACGGCGACGGTTTCCCCCGCCCCTGACGCTTGCCGGGCGCCGGAGACCCGGTGTACCTCGCTGCCACGATGCCCGACCGGTCCGAAGCGCCAGGGCGCGAAGGTCGTCCGACGCCGATGCGCATCGCGCTCTTCGACTCGGTCCCGCCCGAGCCGGCGTGGCGCTGGCCGCTCGCGTGGGCGATCCGCCGCGCCGACCGCGGCCGCTTCGTCCGGCGTGCCGACACCGTCCGAGCCCTCCTCCCGGATCCGGCATGTTGGCGGACGACGCGCGTCACCTACGCGCATACCGGCCTCGAAGGCCCGTGGTGCACCCGCGCATGAGCCCGCGCCGCGCCTCCGTGTCGCGCCTCCCGGCGAGCCATGCCACGCGGCCGATCGTGCCCGACGGGGCGTTCGAGCGCGGGCTCGCGGCCCACCTCCGGGACACGATGCCCGCGAAAGCGGTACTCGAGCTCTGGGGCCGCTTCGTCGACGGCACGAGCGATTTCGACCTGCTGATGCGGCGCGCGATCCTCCGCGCCCTTGCCGTGAACGTGGGCGACGGCGTCCACGTCGGTCCCGGCGTCGGCATTCTGCACGCGGAGACGTTCGACCTCGCCGACGGCGTGTTCATCGGCGCGCACGCCTACCTACAGGGACGGGTCGGCGGTACCTGCCGGCTCGGGAAGCGCGTCTGGATCGGGCCGCAGGCCTATCTCGACGCACGCGATCTCGTGATCGAGGAGGCGGTCGGCATCGGGCCCGGCGTCCGCATCCTCGGCTCGGCCCACACGGGCCTGCCGATGGAGGCACCCGTCATCGAGACGGAGCTCGACGTCGAGCCCGTGCGCATCGAGCGCGGCGCCGACGTCGGCGTGAACGCCGTCGTGCTCCCGGGCGTCACGATCGGCGCCGGCAGCATCGTCGGCGCGGGCGCCGTCGTGACCCGCGACGTGCCGCCCCTCGCGGTCGTAGCGGGCGTGCCGGCCCGGATCCTGCGCTATCGTCGGCAGGCGAAGGCGCGTAAGGCCCACGGCGGTTGAGCCGCGGACGAGCGACATCCCCGCGCCAATGCCGACGTGAACGCGGACGGTACCCTCGCGAGGCTCGGAGCGGCGAGATGCTCCGGAACGGGACGCGGGAGTGGATCGGCCGGCCGCACGGCGACCTCACCTGCTTCTCGTTCTCCGCTGAGCCGGATCGCTCACCTCGCAGCGTTCCGCAGGTGGCGGTTGCAAGCCGGATTTTACAGCCGCGGCCGAATGCGCCGCCGTAACGTACCGAAAGCGCGCGGGGTTCCGCGGGAATGCGTCTTGCTCGACGAGAGCGCATGACCGCACAAGCACTCTCGCAGCTGAGCGTCGCCGCCGCTCCGGTCGCGGAGACCGTCGCGACGGCCGTCGACAGTCCAGCGATCGGCCACGCGTTCGCGTACCTGATCGCGTTCTCCGCGCTCTTCGTGATCGGCGCCCTGCTCTTCTTCTGGCGCTGGCGCGCCAGACCGGCGCGTCACACGTCGCCGTAGGCGTGGCGCCGACGCGGTCGCACGTCAGGCGGCCGACCGCGGGACGAAACGAAACACGAGAATTCCTTCGGGCGATGCAACGACTTCGCGCGGATCGCATCGCGCGCCGCCGCTCCGGCATCCAAAGCTCGCATGGGGATCCCACGACCCCGGCTGACGCTCGGACGGTTCATCGGCCTCGGGTTCGCCGCCCTCGCCCTGGTGCTCGTCGCCCTGCTCTCGCTCTTCTACGGGGGCTCACGACAGACGATCCTCCTCGCCTCGGAACAGCTCATGCGCCAAGCGAGCCGCCGCGTCGGCGAGCGCCTCGACGCGCACCTCGCGGAAGCGGAGTTGGTGGTCGCAACGCTGGAGGCGGCGGCCGCCGAGGGTCTGCTGCGGGCAGACGTGCTCGAGCCTCTGCTCCTCGGGTTGCTCCACGCGCATCCCGCGCTCACGGACCTCACGTTCACGGCCGGCGGCGACGCGGGACAGCTCTCGGTCGCGCGGCTCGACGACACCGTGCGCGTCCGCCGGGTGCGCGCCGCGGATGACGGATGGCGCGCCGACGAGTCGACCGTCGCCGCCGACGGCGCGCGGCGCCCGCGCGGGAGCTCACCCGCGCTCGATCCGACGGCGCACGCCACGTTCACGACGCCGGCGCTCGCGGAGTTCCGCGGCCAGGCCCTCTGGAGCGACCTGGCATTCTACGAGGTCGACGGCGCGCTGCCGGAATCCGAGCGGCGGCGGGTCGTGAGCGTGCAGAAGGCGTTCTGGTCGCGAACCGGCGCCTTCGTCGGCGTCGCGCGCGTGGCCCTTCACAGCGACCGCATCGACGATCTGGTCCGCGTCACCGTCGACGACGCGGCGGACGACGACGGCGCGACCGTCTTTCTCTGCGACCGATTCGGCCGGCTGATCTCGCGCCTGTCGCCCGCCGATCGCTTCGGGCTCCTCGCGCCCGACGGCACGGCGGATCCGGAGAACGGCGACGTGCGGGTGCTCCCCGCGGCGCTGCCCCCGGCGGTCGCAGCGGCGCTCGCCGCGCCCTCGATCCACGCGGCGGGGGGCGGCGAGCCGTCGATCGATCGACTGGAGGTGGACGGGGTCACGTTTCTCGGCAGCGTCGCGCCCGTGCTCGGCGCGCGGACACAGGGCTGGCTCGTCGGCGTCGTCGTCCCCGAATCGCGCTACCTCGGTAGCCTCGCAGCGGCGCGCCGGCGCGCGCTCGCCGTCGCGGTGCTGGTGGGGATGCTGACCGCCGCCGGCGCCGGA
>DAIQBH010000190.1:0-12280 GCA_036781285.1 Thermodesulfobacteriota bacterium
CACTCGAAGCGGCAACGCGTGACGGCGGCGCTGACGGCGGCCTTCCCGGACGGCACGCCGGTCCCCGTCGAGCCCGTCGCGGCCGCGGCGGAAACGGTCGGCTATCGCGTCCAGGCGAAGCTCATGGTCGGCGTCACGCGCCGCGGCCCCGTGCTCGGGCTCTACGCGCCGGGAAGCCATCGCATCCTCGACGTGAGCTGCTGCCCGTTGCACGACCCGCTCCTCCAGCGCGCGATCCCCGCGGTGCGGGACGCCCTCGCCGCCGAAAGCGTGCCGCTGCACGTGCGCGGGCGGCCCGGAGTCCGGTACGTGCTCCTGCGGGCGAGCGTCGCGGAAGAACGCGTGCTCGTGACGCTCGTCACCTCGCTGGCGGCGTTGCCGCAGGCGGCGCGGCTCGCGCGCCGCCTGCGCGCGGCGATCCCGCTCGCCGGCCTGCTCGTCAACGAAAACACGACGACCGGAAACGTGATCCTGGGCGCGCGAACGGAGCGCATCTGGGGTGAGAGCACGCTCCGTGAACGGTACGGCGACGTGACGCTCGCGGCGGGGCCGACGGCGTTCGTGCAGGCGAACACGCGGATGGCGGCGCGGATTTATTCCACGATCGCCGAGGCGATCGACTCCACGATCACCGCGACGTCGGACGGCGCCGGGCCGCGGGTGCTCGATCTCTACTGTGGCGTCGGGGGCATCGCCCTCACTGTCGCCGGGCGCGCCGCGTCCGTGATCGGCATCGAGGAGGTGGAAGCCGCCGTTCTCGCCGCCCGCGCCAACGCCGAGCGCAATCGCGTCGCGCACGCGCGCTTCGCGACCGGCCGGGTCGAGGAGGTGCTGGCAGCGCACGCCGAGCCCGTCGATGTCCTCACGTTGAATCCGCCGCGGAAAGGATGCGCGCCGCGCGTCGTCGACGAGATCGGTCGGCTCGCGCCGTCGCTCGTGCTCTACCTCTCGTGCGGCCCCGAGTCCTTCGCGCGTGACGCCGCCGCGCTCGCGAGCGCCGGCTTCACGCTCGCGTCGATCCAGCCGTTCGACCTGCTGCCGCAGACGGACCACGTCGAGCTGCTCGGTACGTTCCGGCTGACCTAGAATTATATCTCCGATACATCGGAAATCACGTATTTAGCGGATTATTTCTTTCGCCATTGCCACACCAATGTAACGCCGATATAGGCGAGCCATGCCGACGAAGGCCACCGTGCTCCGTTCCCGCGACGTCGAGTCCGAAGCGACCCGGCGCGCGATTCTCGACGCCGCGGAGGACCTGCTCGCGACCGTCGGTGAGGACGGGCTCTCGATTCGCGAGGTCTGCACGCGCGCGGGCGTGACCGCACCGACCATCTACCATCACTTCGGCGACAAGGCGGCGCTCGTCGCCCGCGTGGTCGAGGATTGCTTCGCCGACTTCGGGAACGCTTTCGCGCACCGCGCGGCCCCGGCCGATCCGGTGGAAGCGCTCCGCTGGTCGTTCGACCGCTACGTCGAATACGGCCTGCGCCATCCGATCCACTACCGCTTGATGTTCGGGAAGCGCCTGTCGCGCCCGTCGCCCGCGGGGCTCGCGTCCTATGACGGTCTCCGCCGCCGCGTCATGGCGCTCGCCGACGCCGGCCGCCTGCGTGCACCGCTCGAGGAGGCGACCGCCGCCTTCTGGGCGTCGGTCCACGGCGTCACGTCCCTCCTGATCAGCCAGTTCTGGTCCCCCGACAACCCGGCGATCGCGCTCGTGCGCGACGCCATGATCGACCAACTCAGCACGCCGAAGCCGGCCCCGGCTCGGCGCACGAAAGGAACGCCCCGATGAACGAGCGTGAATCCGAGGTCAATCCGTTTCTGCGCGGCAATTTCGGTCCCTGGCGCGAGGAGGGCGTTCACGACGGCCTCCAGGTCATCGGCGAGATCCCGCGCGATCTGAATGGTACGTTTTTCCGCGCCGGCCCGAATCCGGCGTTCGAGCCCGAGGGTCGCTACCACTGGTTCGACGGCGACGGGATGGTCCACGCGATCAAGATCGAGAACGGCCGCGCGTCCTACCGGAACCGGTGGGTCGAGAGCGAGGGTTTGAAGGAGGAGCGCAAGGCCGGGCGCCCGCTCTACCGCGGCATCCTCAGCATGTCGGGCACCGAGGCGCCGTCGATCAAGGTGACCGGCAACACGAACATCGTCGCGCATGCCGGGAAGCTGCTGGCGCTCGTCGAATCGTCCCTACCGACCGAGATGGTCCCCTGCACGCTCGCGACCGTCGGCCTCTACGACTTCGGGGGCAAGCTCGGGACCGCGATGACGGCGCATCCGAAAATGGATCCCGAAACCGGCGAGATGCTGTTCTTCGGGTACGCCCCGTTCCCGCCGTTCCTCACCTACCACGTCGTCGACCGCAGCGGCGCGCTCACGCGCTCCGAGGTGATCGACGTCGAGTGGGCATCCATGATGCACGACTTCGCGATCACCAAGGACTACGTGATCTTCATGCTCGCGCCCGTCGTGTTCGACTTCGCCAACGTCGGCAAGACCGGCAGCCTCTTCACCTGGGAGCCCGAGCGGGGCGCCAAGCTCGGCGTCATGCCGCGCACCGGCGGCAACGCCGACGTCCGCTGGTTCGACATCGACCCGTGTTTCGTCTTCCACCCCATGAACGCGTACGCGGAGAACGGCGTCGTCACGCTCGACGTCGCGCGCTACGAGCAGCTGCTGTTCATGGACCCGAGCGCGGCGCGCAACCCGGGCTGGCGCGACAAGAACGTCGCTCGCCTGCACCGCTTCACGATCGACCTCGCGAAGGGCACCGTCGGTTCGACACCGCTCGACGACGGCGACGGCGAGTTCCCGCGCATCGACGAGCGCCTGCTCGGCCGGAAGCACCGCTACGGCTACATGGCGATCACCGGCCCGGAGGGGAACGAGTCGGGCATCCCGCTCTGGACGTCGATCCGCAAATACGACCTCGAGCGCGGCACCAGCGAGACACGGAACTTCGGGGCCGGGAACGGCGTCGGGGAGCCGCTGTTCGTGCCGCGCGGCAACGCGGCCGGCGAGGACGACGGCTACGTCCTCGTGCTCGATTACGACCAGGATCGAAACGCGAGCGCGTTCTTCGTGCTCGACGCGAAGAACATCGCCGGCGAGCCGCTCGCCGAGATCTGGGTTCCGCATCGGGTACCGTACGGCTTCCACGGCAACTGGGTGCCGGCGGCCTGAGGGCTTCAGCGTTTGACCCGAGGGGCGCGGCGTGCGGCGGCACGTCGCGCCCAGTCTTCTGCCCACGCGTGCAACGGCAGCAAGAGGCGGCCGAGACGCTCCCCGTCGGTCGTGAGCACGTAGCCGCCGCCCTCCTGCAACGCGACGACCCCGCTCTCCCGAAGCTCCCACAAGCGATCGTTCAGCACCGTCGGGGACACCGCGTCGCAGCGCTCCTGCAACGCCCGAAAGGGCAACGCGCCGTCGCGGAGCTCCCAGAGCACGCGGAGCGCCCAGCGCCGGCCGAGCCAGTCGAGCACCTGCATGATGGGACGGCCGCTCCGCGACCCGCGGACGGTCGTGCGCATGCGTCGTCTTGTGCTAGCCATGAGTGAGCCCTACGCTACGGATTCCGTAGCACGAGGAGGAGAGCCATGGACAGCCCGCGCATCCCGCCCGTCGAGCCCCCGTATGAGTCCGACGTCATGGAGGAGCTCGCCCGCTGGATGCCGAAAGGCGCGCCCGTCGAGCCGTTGGCGCTCTTTCGGACGCTGGCGCGGCACCTGCCGCTCGCGCAGGCGATGCTGCCGCTCGGGAAGTACCTCCTCGGTCGGCAGGCCGCGCTCGGCATCCGCGAGCGCGAGCTCGTGATCCAACGCGTGTGCGCCCGTCTCGGCTGCGAGTACGAATGGGGCGTCCACGCCACCTTCTTCGGCGCCCCGGCCGGCATCGACGCCAAGACCATGAAGGCGACGGTCCTCGGCCGGCCCGACGACAAGGTCTGGAAAGGGACGGACTCGCTCCTCATCCGCCTCGTCGACGAGCTGCACTACGGCGCGTGCGTGTCGGACGCGCTCTGGACCGAGCTCGCCACGCACTTCACGCCGCCGCAGCTCCTCGAGATCCTGGTGCTCGCGGGCTGGTACCACGTGATCGCCTTCGTCGCGAACGGCGCCGGCGTCCCGCGCGAACCGTGGGCCGAACGCTTCCCACCGCTGTAGCGCCGCTGCACCGTCCCGCTGTGGACATAGCGGGAACCGCGGTCTACGCAGCTCGGCACGCCACGAGAGGAGACCCCCACCCATGCGCCTCGGCCTCACCATCGGATACTCCGGCAGCGCGATGAAGCTCGACATGCCCATGATCGAGGAAGCCGATCGTCTCGGCTTCTACTCGGTCTGGTCGGCCGAGGCATACGGCTCGGATGCCGTGACGCCGCTCGCCTGGATCGCGGCGCGCACGAAGCAGATCCACGTCGCATCCGGAATCATGCAGATGCCGGCGCGGACGCCCGCCATGACCGCGATGACCGCGACGACGCTCGATCAGCTCTCGGGCGGCCGGTTCCTCCTCGGTCTCGGCGTCTCCGGTCCCCAGGTGGTCGAGGGCTGGCACGGCGAGCCGTACGGCAAGCCCCTCGTGAAGACCCGCGAGTACGTCGAGATCGTACGGAAGATCTGGGCGCGCGAGCAGCCCGTCGAGCACCAGGGCGAGCACTACCAGATCCCGTACCGCGGCCCCGGCGCGACGGGCCTCGGGAAGCCGCTCAAGAGCATCCTCCACGGGCGTCAGATCCCGATCTACATCGCAGCGATCGGACCGAAGAGCGTCGAGCAGGCGGCCGAGATCGCCGACGGCTGGCTGCCGATCTGGTACTCGCCGCACCGGACGCACGTCTTCAAGGGCGCGCTCGACGCCGGCTTCGCGCGCGCGGGCGGCGGCAAGTCGCTCGCGACCTTCGACATCGCGGCCTCGGTGAACGTGGTGATCGGCGCCGACGTCCAGAAGTGCCTCGGCCACATCAAGCCCGGGCTCGCGCTCTACATCGGCGGCATGGGCGCGCGCGGGAAGAACTTCTACAACGACCTCGCCTGCCGCTACGGCTTCGAGGCGGAGGCGAAGAAGATCCAGGACCTCTATCTCGGCGGCAAGAAGGACGAGGCCGCCGCGGCGGTGCCGGATCAGCTCGCGGACGAAGTGTCGCTGGTCGGTCCGCCCGAGCGCATCCGCGATCGGTTGCAGGCCTGGCGCGAGTCGGGGGTCACGACGGTCGTCTGCGGCACGCGGCAGATCGAAGCGCTCCGCGTGCTCGCCGAAGCCGCGGCGTGACGGCCGCCGCGCGCCTGACTCCGCGCTGGCCCGACGAAGCCCGGCCTGAAGTATCCCCGGTCTACTCGCGACGCGAGGTCGTGGTCGCCGCACCGGCCGCGACCGTCTTCGCGTGGCTCACGCACGCCGAACGCTGGCCGGAGTGGTACTCGCAGTGCGGCAGCGTCACGATCCTGAGCGGGCCCGCGCCCGTCCTCGGCACGGGCTCCCACTTCCGCTGGAGCGTGCTCGGCGTCTCGGTCGAGACGACCGTCGAGGAGTCCGACCCGCCGCATCGCCTGGCGTGGAGCGGCACCGGACTCGGCGCGGCGGCCTATCACTCCTGGGACTTCGAGCCGACGGCGGCCGGCTGTCGCGTGATCACCGAAGAGACCCAGCGCGGGGTCCTGCCCTCGCTCCTCCGCGTGGTGCTGCGGCCGCTCCTGAGCTTCACGCAGGAGCGCTGGCTCGCCGACCTCGCGAAGGTCGCGTCGACGCGCGATCTCCCGAGCGACACGCCGCGAGGATAGCCTCCCTGAAACTGACGCGGCCGGCACCGTCGAAACGGATGCCGGCCGCGGACTGCGGGAGCTGACGCGGGGACGAGGTCTCAGCCGCCCCGACGCGCCGCCGGCGGACGCGCCTTGCAGAACACGTCGCGGGCGAACTGCTGGACCTTGGGACCGTTGCCCATGATCTCGAGCGCCTCGACCGAGCGGCACTCGGGCGTGATCTGCGCGAGCGCCTTGTTCACCTCGCGCCCGTGGTCGCTGTCGGCGATCGACACGA
Source organism: Thermodesulfobacteriota bacterium (assembly GCA_036781285.1). Classification (GTDB taxonomy): domain Bacteria; phylum Desulfobacterota; class Binatia; order UTPRO1; family UTPRO1; genus UTPRO1. Next base: position 6,052 of record DAIQBH010000190.1, read on the forward strand.
CGTGGAGGCACGTGCCCGGCTTCGCGGCGACCAGCGCCCGCGCCGCCTCGACCGGATCGCCCCCGGTGTTCGCTTCACCGTCCGAGACCATGATGATCGCCGTCTTGCCCTTCATGTCGCTCACGACCGGCGAGAGCTCCTCGAGCCCGTCGGCCATCGGCGTCAGACGAAGCGCGATCGGCTGGCTGTCAGGAATCCACCCGATCCGGGTGGCGAACGACGCCTGGTCGTGGATGTAGGGGGGCTTCACCTCTTCGAACGGGGCGAACAGGTAGAGGGCCGAGCTCATGCAGCAGAACTGCGAGGGGACTTCCTCGTTGATCTGCAACAGCACGCGCTTGGCGAGTACTGCCTTCACCTCGCCCGCTTCGGCATGCGGCTCGTACATCGAGCCCGATTGGTCCACGAGCGCGACGAAGCCGTCCACCTTCGGAAGATCGCACCCCGCCAGATCCGCTCGGGCCGCCGAGACCGGCAAGCCGACGGCAAGCACCGCCGTGAAGAATCCTGCACACCAGGCCATTCCCTTCATGTTCCACACCCTCCTTTTCCGACCGTTCGCCCGTGGGGGCGGTTGTGCACCCACTATGGGAGTTATCAACGCGAGCACAAGCCTCGAAATATCGCCCTCACAGGCCACGGAGCGACCCGGCCTGCTGCCCCACAACGCCACTTTCTCGTTGACACTCGAAATGGGGCGCGAGTAGAAGCCGCCCGAGTGCGCGCGCCAGTGTCCCCCACCGCGGCAGGCCGAGCGCGCCGACCGCCGCCCAACGGGTAGATCGGAGGAGATGATGCGGAGCCTGCTGCACTCCTGCGCGTCGGCAGTCGTGGCCGGCGCACTCGTCCTCGTCACGAGCGCGGTCGCGAGCGCCCAACCGTGCATGATCTTCGTGCACGGGAAGCAGACCGACACGAACACCTACACGAATTGGAGCTCGGCGCGGAACTACTGGAAGAACGGCACCAATGATTTCGTGAAGACCGCGACCAAGAACTTCGCCACCTCCTACTACGTGATCGGCTACAACGGCACGCGGCCGTACTACGAGTCGCAGTCGGCGGGCGAGGTCGCGAACGAGATCGTGAACGCCACGAACGGCGGCGCCGACGGCGGCGGGAACCGCTGCGCCCGCACCTATGCCCAGGGCGGCACGTTCTGGGTGATCGCCCACAGCATGGGCGGTACCGTCATGGACTTCATCCTCGGCAACAACGACGCGAGCGATCCGAACTTCAACTTCACTGGGCCGTTCGACCAGGTCGCCCAGCGCATCAGCATCGCGATCACGACCGGCGGCGCGCACCGCGGCTCGCAGGGCGCCGACGCCGTCTGCGGCCAAGGCAACATCTTCTGCAACTTCCTCGCGGCCTTCATCCAGAGCTGCGACGACGCGACGTACTGGCTCCGGAGCGCGGACGCGGTGCAGGTGCGAACGGTATCGAACGCCCCCGCCCGTAACGTCCATCTGACGGGCGGATACGAGGCGATCTTCGGCCCGAGCGCGTGCCTGAGCGGCGAGGACGACGGCATCGTGCAGTACGCCTCGATCTACGCCTGCAACGGCAGCGCGACCGCCAGCTACGACAACTCGAACGCCTGCTCGAACTCGTCGAAGCAGGAGTCGTCGGGCTTCTTCAACCTCGATGCCGCCCACGAGAACCACTCCGACGAGCGGGACAACAGCGACTCCGACGTGCGCCGCGCCATTCCGACTGGCATCTGGACGTGCGGCGGCGTTCCGTGCGCGCCGAACACCCAGGTCCAGTCGTCGATGACGACGGGCCGCTTCATCAGCATCCTCTACTGATCCGACTGAACGTTCGAGGATCGGGGCGGCCGGCCTGACCGGCCGCCCCCGCCCTTGCCATGCGCTCCGCCTCTCGCCGCCTGCTCCCCTCGCTCGCGCTCGCCCTCGCGTTCGCGCTCGGCTTCTTGTGGATGCGCCGCGCGCCGGCGCCGCCGCCTCCCGAGACGCGTGCACCCGTCCCGGCGGCCGTCGCGACTGCAATCGAGCTGGCTGCCGCGCCGTCGCCGTCGCCCTCCCCGCTCCGCCGCACGGTCCGCACCGAAACCGAGATCGCCCCCGCCGGCATGATGCCGGAGGTCGCCCCCCTCAGCGCCACTACCGCGCGCGACTATCGTCACCGCGCGCGCTTCCCGCGGTCGTCGCAACCGATCGAGGACGGCGTCGATCCGGTCGCGCGCGATCGCGAGGTCACGCGCGGCAAGAGCGTCGGACCCGAGGGCACGAATCCGACGCTCGTCGTCTGGCCCGAGCGCACCGGCTTCGAGGCCCCGAACCCGATCGTCCTCCACGCCTATCTCGTCCGCGACGAGCGCAAGGTCGACCCGAAGGAGATCCGCGGCGAGATCCTCACGCAACAGGGCGGCGTGCTCGCCGGGCTCGACTTCCGCGACGACGGGACGGGCGGCGACGCGACCGCGAACGACCTGATCTACACGGCGGTCGTGGCCCCCGGCGCCGAGCGCGCTGCCGACTTCAAGGGCGCACAGCTCGTCGACGTGGAGGCCGAGCTCGCGAACGGCGAGCGACGGATCGCGACCACCGGCTTCCTCTACAGCATCCCGCTCGCACACCTGACCGGACGCTACCGCGACGAGATCGTCGACGGCAGCCTGGTCGTGAGCGCCGAGCTCGACGTCCACGCCGCCGGCCGCTTCCATCTCGAGGCGACCCTCGCCGAGAGCGACGGCACCCCGCTCGGCTGGGCGCAGAATGCCCAGGTGCTCGAGGCCGGAACCGCGTGGATTCCCCTCACGTACTGGGGCCTGATGTTCCGCGAGCGCGGCGTACCGGGACCGTACGTCCTCGCGACGGTCGCGCTCTCCACGACCGGCGAGATGCCGAATCAGAAGAACGATGTCGTCGTGAACGCCCACCGGACGGCGGCCTACGACGTCGCCGTCTTCAGTGATCGACGGTTCGAGGATCCGGATCTCGTGGATGCCGCGGCTCGACTCGAGGCCGACGCTCCGGCGGGCGCGCTCGAAGCGGAAGCCGGGCGCTGACCGCCGCGTCGCGCGCGCCCGCGCGGCGCCATTCGGCTTGACTATCCGAACGGACGTCAGTACGCGGCAGCAGCTGGCGTCTCTCACGACCCAAGGAGGAACTCGTATGACGAGGAGCACCAGGCGGCGGATCGGCGGCGTGGCGGCATTTGCCCTCGTGATCGCCATCAGCGGTTGCGCGGGCACGCGGCCCAACCGCGGCGGGTTCAACTGCGATCGGGCGTGGGGTGCGGGAACAGCGGTCGGAGCGCTGGCGGGCGGTCTGATCGGCGGAGCGGTCGGCGGCGGGATCGTCGCGACCTCGGGGGAGACCGAGCGTCAGTCCGAGGACTACGCGACCGCGATCGGCATCGGCGCCGCCGCCGGCTCCTTGATCGGCAGTTTCTTCGGCCATTGTGCCTTCGACCCGCAGCGAGAAGAGGAGCCTCCGCCTCCACCGCCGGCTCCGCCGCCCCCGCCGCCGGTCGTGAAGCAGAAGATCGTGCTCCGCGGAGTCAATTTCGACTTCGACAAGTCGGAGATCCGGCGTGACGCGACCGAGATCCTCGAGGAAGCGGCGCAGATCCTCCGCGATCAACCGGACATCCGGGTATCGGTCGACGGCCACACCGACGCGCGAGGGACCGACGAGTACAACCAGCGGCTGTCCGAGCGACGCGCGCGAGCCGTCGTCGATCAGCTGGAGCGCTTCCAGATCGCGCCGAGCCGGTTGCAGCCGCAAGGCTTCGGCGAGACGCGCCCGGTCGCGACCAACGCCACCGAGGAAGGCCGCGCCGAGAACCGGCGCGTCGAGCTGAACGTCATCCGCTAGAGGCAGGACGGGCGGCCGCCGCACGACGCGTCGGCCGCCCGCTCGTCTGGCGCACCGCAGGGCCCGCAGAGCCCTTTTCAGCGATCCGCGCGCTTCGTGCCGAAGCGGTTCCAGTGCGTGACTTGCTCCGCGGGCCGTCGGCGTCCTCGTCCGAACTTTCCGCGCGGGCGCCCCATCGGGATCAGCGCCACGATCTCATAGCGGCTCGGGATCGCGCAGAGCGCCCGCACCTCGTCCTGGTAGATGCGATAGACGGTCGTGAGCGTCGTCCCGATGCCGAGCCCGCGCGCCGCCAGCATGAAGTTCTGCACGGCGGGATAGACGGACGCGAACGGCGTCCCGACGTCGAGCCGGCCCTCCGCATCCTCGAGCGTCATCGAGATGTTCGGCATCAGCACGAGGACGAGCGCGGGCGCGTCGCCCATGTGCGCCGCGAGGTGACGTGAGGCCGCGAGCGTCCGCTGGAATGCGGCCTCGTCCTCGGCGTCCTTGAGCGGCTGGCGGAGCTTCAGCACGGTCGGCTCGTAGCGCCCGTAGGCGCGGCCGTAGATCTCGCCGATCCCGCGCTTGATCGTCGGGTCCGTCACCGCGAGGAACTGCCACGGCTGGATGTTGCCGCCGCTCGGACCGTGTACGGCGGCGCGGATGCAGCGCAGGATCTCGTCGTCTGTGACCGGCTCGTCCGTATAGCGGCGGACGGCGCGGGTGGTCTCGATCGCCTCGAACACGTCGAGCATGGTCAGCGTCCTTTGAACTTCGGCGGGCGCTTCTCGCGGATCGCGGCGAGCGCCTCCTGGTGGTCGTCGCTCTGGAACGTGACGAGCTCGAGCGCGGTCGAGGTGTCGAAGGCGACGTTCAGCGCGTCTTTCACGAGCTTGTTCACGGCGAGCTTGGTGTAGCGGACGGCGAGCGGCGCGCCGGCGGCGAGGCGGGTCGCGAAGGCCATAGCCTCCTCGGCGAGCGTCGCGGCCGGCACGACGCGGTTCACGAGCCCGATGCGCTCGGCCTCGGCCGCCGTCAGCGGATCGCCCGTCAGCAGATACTGCTTCGCGCGCGCCGGCCCGAGCGCGAGCGGCCAGATCGCGACGCCGCCGTCGCCGGCGACGATCCCGACTTTCACGTGCGGGTCGCCGATCGTCGCCGTATCGGCCATGAAGATCGTGTCGCAGAGGAGCGCGATCGACGCGCCGAGACCCATCGCATGACCGTTCACGGCGGCGACGATGGGCAGCTCTACGTCGAGGAGGTCCCAAATGAGCTGCTTGGCGTCGCGCCGGAGCGCTTCCATCCGCCCCATGTCCCGGAGCTGCGGGAACCATTTGAAATCGCCGCCAGCCGAGAACGCCCTTCCCCGCCCGGTCAACACGACCGCCCGCGCCTCGTCCTCGCGCTTCAGCATCGCGAAGAGCTTCGTCAGGTCGTGGTGCAAGCGCTCGTCGACGGCGTTCAGCTCGCTCGCCGGATGCGCGATCGTGACGCGAAGCACGTCGCCGACGCGGTCGAGCACGAGCGTGTCGAAATCGGCCATGCGCGTCAGAGCATCGCGCTGTCGGTGTCGAGACCGAGCAGCAGGCGTCCGGTGAGCTCGTACGTGGAAGGCGCCACCATCGCGTGCTGGGTCGCGACATGGACGTCGCGGAAGCAGCGCTGGAGCGCGCTCGTCGCATAGATCGAGGTTCCCCCGCCGGCGTCGTACATGAGGTCGACCGCCTTGGCGGCGCGGATGGTCGCCTCGGTGGCGGCGAGGCGGAGCGTCGCCCGTTGCGCGACCGGGATCGCCTGCCCGCTCGCCGCCGACTCCCATGCGCCCGCGACGGCGGCACGGAGCCAGGCGCGTGACGACTCGAGCGCGGCCTCGGCTTGCGCGACTTGCATCTGGATCACGCCGCGCTCCCCGAGCTTCCGCGCGCTGCCGGTCGGCGTTTTGCCGCCGGCGAGCTTCACGAGCTCGTCGATTGCCGTCCGGGCGATTCCCGTCGCCACCGCCGCGATGCCGAGCGCGAGCAGGCCGAAGACCGGGAAGCGGAAGAGCGGACCGTCCACTCGCGGCCGATCGGTGATCAACGAGACGGCGCGCCCTGCCGGCACGAACACGTCGGAGACCTCGAGATCGTGGCTGCCCGTGCCGCGGAGCCCCGACACCGTCCACGTGTCCAGGATCCGCACGTCGCTCGCCGGAAAGAACATCATCCGCGAGTCCGGAACGCCGCGCCCGATCAGCTTGGGCTTCCCGTCCTCGACGACGACACAGCCACCGAGCAGCCAGCGGCAATGCTCGCTGCCGCTCCCGAACGCCCACCGGCCCCGCACGCGGTACCCGCCGTCGACGACCGCGGCTTCGCCGCGCGGCGCGAAAACCCCTCCTGTCACGACGAAGGGGTCGC
>DAIQBH010000191.1:0-12087 GCA_036781285.1 Thermodesulfobacteriota bacterium
CGTGCGCGAGTACAAAGGGCTGCCGACCCTCATCACGGCCATGGCCGACGTCGACCGCGACGTGCAGCTCGTCGTCGCCGGTGAGATCTACCATCACGACGCGGCGTATTATCGGGAACGCGCGGCGCTGGCCGGTGTCGGCGGCCGCACGGTGCTCCTCGATCGCTTCCTCGGCGCCCGCGAGGTCGCGTGCTGCTTCGCGATCGCCGACCTCGTCGTCCTGCCGTATTGGGATGCGAGTCAGAGCGCCGTCGTCCCGCTGGCCATGGCGACCGGACGCGGGGTCGTGGCCTCCGCCGTCGGCGGGCTACCGGACCTCGTCCGCGACGGGGAAACCGGGCTCCTCGTCCCGCCGCGGGACGCGACGGCGCTCGCGGTGGCCATCAATCGCGGGCTCGCGGATGCGCCCCGCCTGGGCTCCGCCGCCAGGGCGCGAGCGGCGGAGCTCGATTGGCGCGCCGCGGCCGAGGCGGTCACCGAGCTCGCGGCGACCTCTATATGCGACCGATCTGGCCCGTGTTAGATACCCGGATCGGTCGCCGCGCCGCCCGGTAGGCGATTCGCACGAGGTCTCATGGCCCAATTTTCGTATCGAGCAACCGACTTTCAGGGGAAGATCGTCGAGGGCTCGATGGAGGCCGGCGACGATCGCACGGTCGTCCAGCGTCTCCGTGAAAAGGGCCTGATCCCGATCAAGATCGGCGCGGGATCGGCGCCAGTCGCCCGCACCGCCAAGGCGATCACGTTCCCGACCCTCGGGGGGGGCAAGCGCGTCAAAACGCCGGAGCTCCTCATCTTCACCCGCGAGCTCGCGACGCTGCTCCAAGCCGGCATGCCCCTCGACCGGAGCCTCACGACGCTCACCCAGCTGGCGCAGACCCCCGAGCTGAAGCGCGTCACCAACGAGGTGCTCGAATCGGTGCGGGGCGGCACGGCGCTCGCCGAGGCCATGGCCCAGCATCCGAAGGTCTTCCCGCCGCTGTACGTCAACATGGTGAAGGCCGGCGAGGTCGGCGGCGTGCTCGACCAAGTGCTGAACCGCTTGGTGGAGTACCTGGCGAGCGCCGAGGAGCTCCGCGACGAAGTGAAGTCGGCACTCACGTACCCGCTCATTCTCGTGGGTGTCGGCGGGATCTCGGTCGCGATTCTCCTGGTGTTCGTTCTCCCCAAGTTCGCGTCGATGTTCGCCGACCTCGGCCAGGCGCTCCCGCTCTCGACCCGGATGATGCTCGCCATCAGCGACGCGGCGACGAGCCCGTGGTCGCTGATCGGCGTGCCGGTGGTTTTGGCGTCGTTGTTCGTCCTCTATCGCTACGTCGTGACGACGCATCGCCTCCAGTACGACGCGTTCATGCTTCGGATTCCAATCGTCGGGAACCTGCTTCGTCTGACGGAGGTGGCGCGCTTCGGCCGTACGCTCGGCGTGTTGCTGCGGAGCGGCGTTCCGATGTTGCAGGCGCTCGACATCGTGCGAGCGGTCGCGGGCAATCAGATCATCGCGCAGGCACTGAACGACGTGCAGGTAGGGGTTCGCGAGGGTGCGGGCATGGCGACCCCACTGGCGCGGAGCGGCGTGTTCCCGCAGCTCGCCCTCCAGATGATCGCGGTCGGCGAGGACACCGGCAAGCTCGACGAGATGCTGGTGACGACCGCCGACTTCTTCGACCGCGAAGTGCGCAACGACGTGAAGCGGCTCACCCGGTTGCTCGAGCCTGCGATGATCCTGATCATGGGGCTCGTCGTCGGTTTCATGGTCATCTCGATGTTGATGGCCGTTTTCAGCATCAACGACGTGGACATCTGATTCGTTGGAGGAACGACATGAACGAGACCCGCACGCAGGTTACCCCCACCGGTCGTGGCGACCGACCGCGCTCACGCGAGCGTGGGTTCACGCTGGTCGAGCTGCTGGTCGTGATGGTGATCCTGGGCTTGCTTGCTGCGCTGGTGGTCCCGGCGTACCTCGGCCGCGAGCGCAAAGCGCGATCGCAGGCCGCGCGTACGCAGATCGAGCTCCTCGGAACGGCGCTCGACACGTTTCGCCTCGACGTCGGGCGGTACCCCTCGTCGCAGGAGGGGCTGAACGCGCTCCAGGAGGGACGGGGCATCCCCGGCTGGGACGGGCCGTATCTCAAGAAGGGCGTCCCGGCTGATCCGTGGGGGCGTGCGTTTCTCTACGTGAGCCCGGGCGAGCACGGCGAGTACGATCTGTTCTCGTACGGCGCCGACGGGGCGCCTGGCGGGGAGGGCGACGCACGCGATCTCGCGAGCTGGGCCGGCTGACGCTCGTGCGCCGCGCGCGCGACGCCCGCGGTCAGGGTGGCTTCTCGATGTTCGAGTTGATCGTCGTGCTCATGATCGTGGCCATCGCGAGTGGGCTGGCGGCGCCGGGCATCCAGAGCGGGTGGCGCTCGCGCGAGGTCCGGCAGGGAACGCGCGCGATCGCGGCCGTCATGCGGGGACTGCGGGAGCGCGCCGTGCGCCGCGGCGTCGAGCAGGAGCTCGTCATCGCGGCCGACGGCCAGACCTACAGCTGGGAAGAGGGCAAGGAAGCGACGATGCCAGGGGGGGCCGCGATCACCGGCATCCGCGGCGGCTGGCGCGATCACGATGGCAGCGTGCGGGTCGTTTTCTACCCGAACGGCGGCTCGAGCGGCATCGCGCTTCTCATCGGCCAGCTCGAAGGCGAGGGGCTGAAATTCGCGTTGCGCGTCGATCCGCTCCTCGGGTCGGTCGTCGTCCAGGACGGCACGTGATCGCGGCTCTCGTGCGGCGCCGCCGGGCGCGTGCCGGTGCGCGCGGGTTCACCCTCATCGAAGTGGCGATTGCCATGGCAATCGTCGGGGTCGGCGTCGTCACCGTACTCGAGATCTTCAACGCGGCGCTCCGCGCGGAGCGCGGCGCCGGGATGCGGACGCGGGCGGCGGTGCGCGCGCGCGACATCCTCGAGCGCACGATCACGATGCCCGAGCCGGCTCCCCTCCAGGACAGCGGCGATTTCGCGGACGGCTATCGGTGGGAGCGGCGGGTGCGCGAGGCGCCCGAGTTCGCCGACACGAGCGCGCGGCAGCTCGACGTGAAGGACGACGTCACGATGTACGAGATCGAGGTGTCGGTGACCTGGCCGCAGGCCGCCGATCGCGAGGGCGTGTTCACGGTGCGGACCCTGCGCGTCGCTCCGGCTCCTTCGACATGACGGCGCGGGCGCGACCGGGCACGAAGCCGTCGGCGTCGGCCGGCTTCACCTTGCTCGAAATGATTCTGGCGCTCGTCATCTTCGGGATGATCGCCGCCGTCGTGTACAGCGCCTTCTATTTCGGGCATCGCGCGGTCACGAGCGGGGAGCGCGCTGCCGACCAAAACGCGCGCATGCGGCTCGTCGAGGAGATGATGGGGCGCCAGCTGCGTTCGGCCGTCTATTACCACGCGGTTCACGACGAGGACCACATCGCCTTCTTCCTCGGCTACTCCGACGGGGTGATGTTCGTCACGAGCGCGCCCCAGAGCCGCGGCGGCACCGGGCTCGCGGTCGTCACCTATCGAGTGGTCGAAGGCCGCCTCGTCGTGGAGGAGCGGATGAACTTCACCCCCGACGACCTGTACGACGCGCCCGCGAACGCGTCGACGGAGCAGGCAGTGCTCCTCGATGGGTTCTCGTCGCTGCGGATGGAGTACCTGCCGCGGGAGGAGATCGACCTCGGATGGGCCGACAAATGGGATGCGCGCGACGAGGACGACCTTCCGGCGGCCGTGCGGGTGACGGTGGAGGGCTTGGCGTTCTTCGGCGGCGCCGCCTGGGTGCGTGAGATTCCGCTTCTCACGATGGCCTACGGCTGGGGCACGGACGAGTTCAAGGAGCCGCCCGACGAGCAGGACGACGACGACGAGGACGAGGTCGGGACGAGCACGACGACCGGGGACGGCGCCGGGGAAACCGACGACGGGCTCGACGACGTCGACGAGGGGGGCGGGGAGGGCGAGGATTGAGCGCGCCGCGGCCCCAGAAAGACGGAGAGCGCGGCATCGCCCTCCTGATGGTCATCTGGATCTTCATGGTCCTGAGCGTGCTGTCCGCCGAGTTCTCGCGCGCGATGCGCGACGACGCCCTCGCGACACAAAACCTCGCGGAGGAGATCCAGGCCCGCGGGGTCGCGTTCGCCGGCATCAATCGCGCGATCTATCTGATGCTGCACGCGCGGCAGACGAACACCGAGGACGTCGATCCGGACGCCGTGCCGGTCGACGCGCCGGCGCCCTGGGAGCCGGACGGGCAGTGGCACGAGGAGCCCTACTGGGGCGGTACCTACGGCGTTCGGATCATCGACGAAGGTGGCAAGATCTCGCTGAATCGTGCCGACGAGCAGTTGCTCCGCAAGGTCTTCGAAGTCCTCGGTCTCGACACCGACGCACAGGAGGAGGTCGTCGATGCGATCATCGACTGGCGTGACAGCGACGACATGCACCGCCTCCACGGCGCGGAGGACGAGTACTACCTGAAGCTCGCCGAGCCGTACCGCGCCAAGAACGGTCGGTTCGATTCGGTGGACGAGTTGCTCCAGGTTCGTGGTATTACGCGCGAGCTGTTTTTCGGCGTACGGGAAAACGGGCTCGGGTCGGGTGACGAGCCGACGATTCCCCTGCGCGAAGTCTTTTCCGTTTTCAACCGGAGCGCTAACATCAACGTGCGGACGGCGCCGCCGGCGGTGCTGAGGGTGGTGTTGGGGGGGGAGGAGGATGCCGTGGAGGAGATTCTCACCGCGCGCGACGAGGATCCGAGCAGCGTGCTCGGCTTGATTCGGGCGAAGGTCGCGGATCAAGTACTGGCGCGCCGCCTCGTCGACCGCAGCCCCAACCGGGTCACGATCGAGGCCCGCGCCACGATGCAGAACGGGCGGGTGCAGGCGCGCATCGGGGCGGTGCTCTTCGTGCCCGAAGACGCGGACGGGTTTCACATCGAGCGCTGGTACGACCGACTACCGGCCTTCTGACACTTCATGGATCTGACCACTTTCTCGCAACGCGTACGCCGCATCGACTTCCTCGATGGGCTCGGAATCTACGTTGGCCCCGAGCACGTCTCGATCGCGCTCGTCCGGAAACGCCTCTTGCGGGTGGCGCTGGTGGAAAATCGCACGTATCCGCTCGCCCCGGTGTCCCGGCCGGAAGAGCGCGTGCAGAGCCTCGCGGACGCCATCAGTGCGTTCCGTCGCGAGGTGAAGGGGGAGCCCGGGGCGGTCCACCTTTGCCTGTCGCGCCAGGAGCTCTTGCTCAACCGCTTGGTGCTGCCGACGGCGGCGCGCGAGAATCTGGCGCAGGTGCTCGAGTACGAGATCGAGCGGGTCATCCCGCTGCCGCGCGACGACATCTTCTACGATTACCAAGTGCGCGAGTCCGGCCAGGGCGAAAACGGCCGCCTCGCGGTGCTGGTGGTGTCGGTGCCGCGAAGGGTCGTGCACCAGTACGTCGAGGCGCTCGAGCAGGCCGGTGTGCGTCCGAAATCCGTCGTGGTCGCGGCGGCCGCGCTCGGGGATTACACCGCGTTCTGCCGCGGCACGCTCGCCGAGCCGGTCGCGATTCTCGTCCGCGACGGCAGTGACGGCGAGCTCGCGGTCTTCGTCGAGCGCCAGCTCGTCGCGAGCCACGTGCTCCGCGGGGCCGCCCCGTCGACGAACGAGGTGAACGCCATGGTGCGGCGGGACCTCGCCGAGGTCTTTCACGCCGTCGAGGCGCCGGTCGACCTGCTGGTCGCCGCGAGTCCGAACGGAACGCCGGCCGCCGAAGGCACGCTCGATCTCTTCGCGCTCGCGAGCGGGCGGCTCGACGCGCCGACGAGCTTCTTCGACGCCGGCGAGCCGACCATGCTCCCTGCCGTGGGGGCCGCTCTCGGCGCCGTGCGCGAGGGGGTCGTCGACATCAACCTCCTTCCGGCGGAGCATCGCCCCGGACTCCAGGAAGGCTTGTTCGTTCCGTTGCTCTTGATGGTGGCAATCGTGGTGCTCGCGTTGGTGTACGGAGGCAGCATCATCGTCCGCGACGAGATGACGCGGCGGGCGCTCGCCCGCGAGGCCGAGGAGCTCGAACCGCAGGTCGCGGCGATCAAGAAGCAGGAGGCCGACGTCCGGAAGTTCCAGACGCAGATCGCGACCCTCACGGAAAACCAGGATCGGCGGACCGTCCAGTTCCTGAAGGAGCTGACCGAGAAGATCCCCCCCGACGCCTATCTCACGACCCTTCGCTACCGAAACAACCGCATCGAGATGGACGGCTTCGCGACCAAGTCCTCGGAGCTCATCCAGATCCTCGAAAGCTCGCCGATGTTCCGGAACGCGCAGTTCACGTCTCCGATCACCCAAGGACAGGGCGGCCAGGAGCGGTTCTCGATCGTCGCGGAGGTCGAGGGATGAACTGGCGCGAGCGATGGGCGCGGTTCAGCGCGCGCGAGCGTCGCCTGATCGGCGCGGCCGGCGGCGTGCTCGGGCTCTTCGTGGTCCACCTCCTGGTGATCTCGCCGTTCCTGTCCTACCGGCAGGACCTCCAGGACGAGATCGCGGCGCATCGAGACAAAATCGAGAACGGAAAGGCCTACTTGGCGCGCACGGCGGACATCACGCGCCAACGCGAGCAGCTCCAGAAGATGTACCAGCTCGTGCACGCGCAGCTCGTGCCCGGCGATACGCCGACGCTCGCGGCGGCGAACCTCCAGAACACCTTGCACAGCCTGGCCGGGGAGAAAGGCGTCGAGATCCAGAGCACACAGGTGATGCGTGACGACGCGGTCGGCGAGTTCCGCCGCATCGCCGTGCGCATCACGGTGACCGGCGAGGTGAAGCAGGTCGCGGACTTCCTCGCGGGGATGGAGCACGGTCAGACGCGGGTGCTGATCCCGTTCCTCGAGATCAGCCGGCGGGGTGCCGTTCTGCGAGGCAAGGCGGCGCGTGCCCTCTCGGCGACCATCGAAGTCACGGCGTTTCTCCAAGGTGCGCCGGCGACCCAGGCCGCGGCCGCGACCCGTGGCGGGCAAAATGGCGCTGCGGGCGGGGCTCCCGGCGCCGGTGGGGCCAAGGATGGGGGGGCGCCCCCAGACGCCGCACCGAAACCCGAGGGAGCACCGGCGGCTCCCGCTCCGGCCGCGGGCGGAGGCTCCGCCTGATGCGCCGGGTGTTGATCCTGAACCTCCTTCTGCTCGCGATCGTGGCCGTCTTGGTGGTCCAGATCGTCTGGCTGTGGTGGGCCAACGAGCCCCAGGCCGAGGCAGTGGTCTCCCGCGAGGCGAAGGCGCAAAAGGTCGATATTCCGAAGGTCGACCGCCGGCCGGCCCCGCCCAACCTGGCGACTCAGATCTCGGACAAGGACCTGTTCGACCAGTCGCGGACGGGCGCCGCGCCGGGGGGCCAGTCCGCCTCGACCGCTCCGACGGAGCCGGTCCGGCCCCTCACCCTCGTCCTGCTGGGGGTTTCTGGCGCCGGGCCGGAGCGTGAGGCGCTCGTGAAGGACGCCACGGCCCCCAAGCCACAGTGGCTCCGGCAGGGGGAAGAGGTCGGGGGCTACAAATTAGGGCGGATCGACCCGACCTCGATCGTGATGGTAGGACCTGGCGGGGAAGAAACGACGCTGGTCATCAACGTCGAGAAGGCAAAGGCTGGGGCTCCAGCGGCAATGACGGGTCCGGCCGGGATTCAACCCACCCCGACACCGGGTGGGGGGGTGAACCCGACGCGGACACCGAGGGGTGGTGGGGCGATGTCGCCAGGGGTGGCAAGAACACCCGCGGCGGACATCAAGGAGAAGATCGAGCGACTGCGGCAGGAAGCCCGCAAGCGTCGCGGGCAGCCGGAACCGCAGTAGCCGACGTGAGGAGGGTCAGATGAGACGCAGAGCCCTGAGTATCGTTGCCGCGATCGTCATGATCGGTGCGGCCACGGTCGTCAGCGGGCAAGATCCGGTGCCGACGCCCGCGGCGTCGCCGGCGGACAGCTCGCCGGCGGTCCCGAAACCGACCCCTACCGGCGACGATTCGGTGGTGCTGAACTTCGAAGGCGCGGACATCCGCGAGGTGATCCACAGCCTCGCCGACTCCCTCGGCATCAACTACCAGATCGACCCGCGCATCCAGGGTCAGGTCACGATCCGCACGACGGGTCCGATCGCGAAAGAGGACCTGTTCCCGATCTTCAACCGTATCCTCCGTTCGAACGGCATCTCCGCCGTCCAGGTCGGCGACATCTACCAGATCATCCCCGTCGCCGAGGCCAAGACCAAGGCGATCATCCCCGTCGCGCCGGCCGATCGCCGGACCGCGGCCGAGCAGGACGCGTTCGTGATCGAGGTGATCCGGGTCGAGCACGTGGCGGCCCAGGAGATGGTGAACGTCGTCCAGCCGTTCGTCACGCCGGGTGGCGACGTGATTCCGTACGGGCGCGCCAATCTTTTGATCGTCACCGACCTCGAATCGAACGTCGAGCGCATCAAGGAGCTCGTGGCGACCTTCGACCGCGACGCGTTCCGCGACCTCCGGGCCAAGGTCTACAAGATCGAGCACGCGAACATCGAGGAAATCGGGCAGGAGCTCCTCGCGATCATGGACACGTACGGGGTGACCCCGGCGTCCGCCGAGGAGCGCGGCGTGTACGTGATCCCGCTCCAGCGGCTGAACTCGCTCGTCATCGTCGCGTTCAATCCGACGATCTTCGCCGAGGTCGATCGCTGGATGAAGCTCCTCGACGTGCCACCCGAGGAAGGCGCGGGGCGCTCGGTCCACGTCTACGCCGTCGAGAACGCCAAGGCCGTCGATCTCGCGAGCATCCTGAGCGAGCTCTACGGAGAGGGCGGCGGCTCGCGCTCGAGCCAGCAGCAGCAGTTTACTCCGTTCGGCACGCGCCAGCGCGGCGGGGCCGGCGGCGCCCAACCCGCCGGGCGGGGCGGCCGTGCCGCGGGCGGCGCGCCCGCGGCGCCGATCGTGGCGCCGGCGGCGCCGCGCGTGAACCAGATGATGGACGACTTCGACGACTACCTCCCGCTCCAGCAGTTCGACGACGGCGGCCTCGGAAGCTCGTCTGGCTCGGGTCGGAGCGGCCGTGGGCGGAGCGGCGGTCTCGGCGGCGGGTCGAGCCGCAGCGGCTTCGGCAACACCGGAAGCGGCGGCACGGCCGGGCTCGGCAGCTCGCAAGGTGCGACCGGCTACGTGTTGGCCGGCGGTGAGCCGGGCGACATCTTCCGCCAGGAGGTCCGGATCGTGGCGGACGAGGTGACGAATTCCCTCGTCGTGCTCGCGACGAAGAAGGACTATGCCGACATCCGGGAAGTGCTCCGCCGCCTCGACGTGGTCCCGCGCCAGGTGCTGATCGAGGTGCTGGTCGCAGAGGTCACGCTCGGTGACGACATGCGCTTCGGTGTCGAGTGGGCGATCTCGCAGCAGAGTCGCGAGCGCGGAGGGGTGCGAGCGATCGACCGCATCACGGGCGAGACGACCAACACGAACGCCGACTCCGGAACGGGTGGCAACGCCAGCACGGGTTCGAGCCTCTTCGACCTCGGTGCCGCGATCGGCAACCGTTCGACCGACGTCGTCCCGCTGCCGGGTGCCGGCATGTTCGGCATCATCAGCGACAACCGGAATTTCGCGGCAGTCGTGAACGCCGCGGCCGGCAAAAACAAACTGAAGGTCCTGTCGGCGCCTCACATCATGACCGCCGACAACCACGAGGCGCACATCCTCGTCGGTAACGAGGTGCCGATCGTCACCACGCAGAGCAACGCCACCAACATCCAGACCAACGGCAACAGCAACATCCTCCAGAACATCCAGTACCGCGACACCGGCGTCATCCTGACCGTTCTGCCGCAGGTCAACTCGGAAGGCCTCGTGAACATGCAGATCCGGCAGGAGGTGAGCCAGGTGGCGAGCGCTACCACCGGCGGCATCCAGTCTCCCACGTTCTCGACGCGGGAGTCCGAGACCACGGTCGTGGTCCAGAGCAGCGAAACGATCGTGATCGGCGGCATCATCGACGACACCGTCGATCGCAGCCGCACCGGTATCCCGTTCCTGATGGACATCCCGGTGGTCGGCCGGGCGTTCCGCGTCGAAAACGACACCGTGCGCCGGACCGAGCTGATCGTGCTGCTGACGCCACATGTGGTCCGCGATCGGCAGGAGTCGCGCAGCGCGACGCAGGCGTTCCGGTCGACGCTGAAGGGCATGCGGCGCGATCTCGACCGCTACGAGGCGGAGCGGCCGGACTATGGCAGTGGGCGCCCCGCGCCCGACGACGACGAGCCGCTGCCGGCGCCCTGAACCGCGGGTGACGGGAAGCGACGCGACGATCGCGACGACGACGCCCGCGCTGCGACGCTCCTCGCTGGGCGTCGTCGTGTTGCTGGCGGTCGTCGTCGTCGCGTACGCGAACGCGATCGACAACGGGTTCGTCTACGACGACCAGATCCTGGTTCTCGACGATCCCGCCGTTCGGTTGCCGTTGTCGGCCGGCGGTGAAGGTCTCCACTATCGGCCGCTGCGGACATTGTCGTATCGGCTCGACCACGCGATCGGTGGCCTCGATCCGCGTGTCTTCCACCTGACGAACGTCGCGTACCACGCGATCGCGGTGCTCCTCGTGGCGGGCCTCCTCGGGCGGCTCGGCGCCTCGCCGGCGGCGATCATGTTCGGCGCGCTCGTGTTCGCCGTCCACCCGGTGCAGACCGACGCCGTCACCTACGTGTCCGGGCGGCGCGACGTGCTGTGCGGGCTCTTCTACGTCCTGGGCGTGCTGGCGTATCTTCGCCATCGCCGCGACGGCGGCGCCGGCGCGCTCGCTCTCGCGTTCGTCGCCTACGTGCTCGCGATTCTCGCCAAGGAAATGGCGGTCACGATGCCGGTCACGTGTCTCCTCGCCGATCGATGGCTCGCCCGGCGCGGCGTCGCGAGCCGGGCCGTCGTCCGTGTCGGTCGCCGCGAGTTGGTCGTGGTCGCGGGGCTCGCGCTGGCAGGGGTGTTGGCGCTCGCCGCGACGTACGGTGGCCACATCGTCAGGCTCGCGACGGAGCGTCCGTGGCACGGCGGAAGCATCGGTACGAACGTCGCGACGGTGGTCCGGGTGTGGGTGAAGTACGCGCAGCTCGTCGTCTGGCCCGGCACGCTCTCCGCGGACTACAGCTACGACGCGTTTCCCGTCTCCGTCTCGGTCGTCGACCCGCGGGCCCTCGCGAGCGCGGTCGTGCTCGTCGGCCTCGCGGCCGCAGGGTGGTGGAGCTGGCGGCGGGGGGGCGCGATCGGACTCGGTCTCGCCTGGACGGCGGTCGCATTGCTGCCGGTGTCGCACCTGATTCCGTTCCGCGAGCTCCTCGCCGAGCACTACCTCTACGTGCCGATGGTCGGCGTGGCGCTCTGCGCGGCGGGGATCCTCGACGCGGCACGTGCGGCGTGGCCGTCCCGGCGCGTCTGGATCACGGTCGCCGGATGCGGAATCGTGGCGGCCCTCATGGCGCGTACCGTCGTTCGCAACGACGACTGGCAGGATCGTCTGACGCTCTGGACGGCGACGGTCGCCGCCGCGCCCCGCTGCGCGCGCGCCCATTTCAACCTCGGCCAGGCGTACTTCGAGCGATCGCGGCTGGCGGAGGCGGAGCGCGCCTGGCTCGCGGCGGCGGCATTGCAGCCCGACGATCGCGCGACGGGGCGGGCACTCGCGACGCTCGATCAGCGGCTCGGCCGGTGGGATCGCGCGACGGCGAAGGTCGATGCCCTCCTCGCCGCCGACCCGAAGGACGCGGAGACGCTGGTGCTCGCCGGCGGCCTCGCCCTCGATCGCGGCCGCCCCGAGCGGGCGCGCGAGTACTTCGACGCCGCTCTCGCCATCCTGCCGCCGGAACGTGCCGCGCGCGCGCGCGACGGCCGCGAGCAGGCGATCCGCTCGTCCGGCCGCCCCGCGGCTCCCGCGACGGGGTTGCCGCTCGGGAGTGGCCCGCGATGAGCGCCGAGCCGGCACGGGAGCGGACGGTCGTCGCCGGGCGCGCGGCCGTGCGTTGGACGGCACCGTTCGCGATGCTGCGCGCCGTACTGGAGAGTCGGGCCGGACTCCGCGGGGCGCT
>DAIQBH010000192.1:0-11946 GCA_036781285.1 Thermodesulfobacteriota bacterium
GATCGCGGCGGTCTTCGGACTGCTGATCGCGGCCTCGCCGGCCGCGGCGATCGTCCTCACCAACGGCCCGACGACGTCGCCGGGCAGCGGCTGGACGTGCACGGCGCCGGCCGCCGGGTCGGAAAAGAACGCCGGGGGCGGCAACTACACGTGTAGCGGCACCGCGGGGGCCTTCACCAACCTCTACATCGGCCTGAACCGCAACACGACGTTGCCGTTCGGCAACGGCATGGACAGCAGCAGCGCCGAGCCGGGGGGTACCGAGATGTACCTCTGGAACTCGAACGGCGCGACGTTCATCCGCTACACCGGCCAGACCTCGATCGTGAACTACGGTCTGGTCGACATCCGCACGACCCTCACGTTCAGCAACACGGGCGCGGTGGTGAGCGACGCGACCACGCAAGCCCTGACCGGCACCAACATTCGGGGCAATACGGGCAACGGGACGGCGCCGGGAGTGCACTCGCTCTGGCGCGTCGGGTCGTTGGTCGGCAGCTTGACGGTCAACGTCCTCCTCGAGGCCAGTGACGCCGGCTCGGGTGCCTGGCAACCGGCGAACGTCTACTTCAACAACGGCGGCCACCGGAAAGGCGACGGGAGCATCGAGGTGTCGCGCTCCCATGTCGACCTCGCGTTCTACACGTCGAGCTGCGGTGACTCGACGCTGGACGGCAGCGAATCGTGCGACCAGGGCGGCGCGAACGGCAGCGCGACGTCGTGCTGCACGTCGACCTGCGGATTCCGCACGGCAGGCCAGACCTGCCGGACCCTCGGCGGCGTCTGCGACGTCATCGAGACCTGCACCGGATCGAGCGGCGCCTGTCCGGCCGACGGCTTCCTGAACTCGTCGAACATCTGCCGTCCGAGCGCCGGCGTCTGCGACCCGGCGGAGAACTGCACGGGATCGAGCGCCACCTGCCCGGGCAACGCCTTCACGAACTCGTCGATCGTCTGCCGCTCGTCGGCCGGCGTCTGCGACCCCGCTGAAAATTGCACCGGCTCGGGGGCGGCCTGCCCCGCCGACGCCAAGAGCGTGGCGATCTGCCGCGGCGCGGCCGGCGTCTGCGACGTCGCCGAGAGCTGTGACGGCGTGAGCAACGACTGCCCGGCCGACAGCGTCGAGCCGAGCTCCACGGTGTGTCGCGCCGTGGCGGGCGTCTGTGACGTCGCCGAGAACTGCGACGGGGTGAGCACGGACTGCCCCGCCGACGCGTTCGAGCCGTCGACCGTCGAGTGTCGCGGCGCGGCCGACGTGTGTGACGTGGCCGAGAGCTGCACGGGCTCGGCCGCGGATTGTCCGAGCGACGCCTTCGAGCCCGCCAGCACCGTCTGCCGCGGCGCGGCCGGTGTGTGTGACGTCGCCGAGACCTGCACCGGGTCCGGCGCCACCTGTCCGGCCGACGCGGTCGAGCCGTCCACGACCGAGTGCCGCGCCATCGCGGGCGTCTGTGACGTCGCCGAGAGCTGCGACGGCGTCGGCACGGATTGTCCGGCCGACGCGTTCGAGCCGGCCTCCCTCGAGTGCCGCGCCAGCGCGGGCGTCTGCGACGTCGCCGAGAGCTGCACCGGCAGCCAGGCGGATTGTCCGGCCGACGCCTTCGAGCCGAGCAGCGTCGTCTGCCGCGCCGACGCCGGCTCGTGCGACGTCGCCGAAACCTGCACCGGGAGTCAGGCCGATTGCCCGGCGGATGCGCTCGAGCCGAACGGCACGTCGTGCGACGACGGCATCACCTGCACGATCGAGGACGTCTGCGTCGCGGGCGTCTGCCAGGGCGACTCGATGACCTGCGGGGACGGCACCGTGCAGGGCAGCTGCGCCGAGGAATGTGACGACGGCAACAACGACTCCGGCGACGGCTGCTCGTCGAATTGCCTCGTCGAGATCGGCCTCGGCTGCCCGGAGACCCCGGTCGGCGGCTGCAAGACGCCGTTCGTGCCCGGCAAGTCCTCGCTCCAGCTGACCAACAAGGCGGACAACGCCAAGGACGCTCTCAAGTGGAAATGGATGTCCGGCAACCCGACGACCCTCGCCGAGTTCGGCAATCCGACCGCCGTCACGAACTACCAGCTCTGCCTGTACGATCAGAGCGGGCTGCGGATCGAAGCCACCAATCCGGCGGGTGGCACGTGTGCCGGCAAGCCGTGCTGGAAGGCCAGCGGCGCCACCGGCTACAAGTACAACGACAAGGCGCTGACACCCGACGGCACGCAGAAGCTCACGTTGAAGGCGGGGGCGCTCGCGAAGGCCAAGATCCAGCTCGCCGGCCGCGGCGTCAACCTCGACATGCCCGCGGATCTCAGCACCCTCGTGCAGCCCATCACCGTGCAGCTCCACAACAGCAACGGTGTCTGCTGGACGACGATCTTCAGCGGGCCGGCGCTGAAGCACAGCCCCGAGCAATTCAAGGATCGGGCGGACTGACCCGACTCGACGGACGCCTCCCGGCGTAGCGTCGAAACCCTCGAACGAGGGGACCCGGCAGCGTGGAACGCGCTGCCGGGTCCCCTCGTCGTGCATTGGGCGCCGAGCAAAGATCTCGCTCCGCGAGCTGCCTCGATCAGCCGGTGCCCTTCAGCGTGGAAGTCGCACCCGTACATCCGGATACTCGCGGCGGCCGTTCCTTCCGGCTCTACCGGGCGGCTACGACAATCGTCGGATGAGCGCGAGCACGCCCTGCTTGATCGCCGAACGATGCGGCGACGCCGCGGTCTCGGCGGCGATCTCGCGCTCGTGCGCGCGGTACCAGTCGTAGGACTGGCAGATCATCTCCTCGTTCGACCACCGTGCGCTCCAGCCGAGCTCGCGCTTCGCACGGGAAACGTCGAACCAGAGACTCCGTCCGTACATCAGCGAGTGGTAGGGACCAAGCGGTGACAGGCCGAGCGCGCTCGTTGCACGCATGGCGGCGACGGCGAGCGTCATCGGGACCGAATAGACGCGGCTCCCCGTTCCCGCGTGGGCGCACAGCGCCTCCAGCGTCTGGCGCATGGTACCGAAACGCTCCGCGCCGACGTTGTAGATCGCGAAACCCGGACGCGCGGCGGCACGAATGGACGCATCGGCGAGGTCGTCGGCGTGCACGAACTGATACGTGTTCGCGCCGCCGCCGAGGACCGGAATGTTCCGCCCCTCCTCGACCCAGTTGTAGAGGATCTGGAAGATGCCGAGGCGCCCGTGGCCCACGATCGTCCGCGGCCGGATGATCGTGACGTCGAGACCGTGCGCCCCGACGTGCCGCCGGATGACGTCCTCGGCCGCGCTCTTGGCCCGGCCGTACTCTTCCATCGGCGTGGACGGGGTCGCCTCCGTGACCGGGTTCTCCTTCGGCACCCCGAAAATCGCGCTCGACGACGTGTGCACGATCTTCGCGACCCGGGTCGCGCGCGCCGCCGCGAGGAGGACCTCCGTCCCTCCGCAGTTGACCGACCAGAAGGCATCGCGATCCTTCGCGAGCGGAACCTGTGCCACGTTGTGAAAGACGACGTCGATGCCTTCACACGCGGCGACGACGGCCGCGCGGTCGCGGATGTCGCCCCGGACGAGCTCGACCACGGGCGGTCGGCCGTCGGCGTCCACGAGGTCGAACACGCGCACCGTCGCGCCACGCTCGAGAAGCCGGTCGCGCAAGAGACAGCCGAAATATCCGGAGCCACCGGTGACGAGCGCGCGCATGCGATCAGATCTGCTGGCCGTTCGCGAGACACCACTCGACCGACGCGGCCATGCCGTCCCGCAGGGACACACGCGGCGCGTAGCCGAGCTCGGCCTTCGCTTTCTCGATCGAGCAGGCGATGGATCGATGCATCTCGCCGAGCACGTGGACCTTTTGATGGTAGAGGCCGACCGCCTGGAGGAGCCCGTCGACGACGCGCGCCGTCTCACCGACGATGGCGGGAAGGCGAAGCGGCGTCGGCGCGCAGCGGAAGCCGAACGACTCGAGCACCTCGGTCACCGTCGCGACGATCTCGTTGATTGCATACGGTCGCTCGTCGGCGATCCAGTACGTCTCGCCGTTCGCGCGCGGGCTCTCCACCGCCAATGCGAGGCCGAGGCAGATGTTGTCGACGTACGCCATCGAGCGGCGCTGCGTTCCATCGCCGAGGACGGGGAATCGCCCGTTCTTGATCATCGTGAAGAACAGGGTCTGGCGCGGCGGTTGGTGCGGTCCGTAGAACCATGGCGGCCGCACGATCACCGTCTCGATCCGGCCGCGCGCCTGGGTGGCGTGCACGAGCTGCTCCATCATGGCCTTCGATCGGCCGTAGCCCATGTACGGATCGTACGCGGAGCGCTCGTCGAACACGTGGCCCGGCAGCGGATTGCATCCGAGCGGCGAGTTCGACGACACGACCACGACGCGGCGCACGCCTGCCCGCTCGGCCGCCGCGAGGAGGTTGCGCGTCCCCTCGACGTTCACTCGCTCGAAATCCCGCGTGAACCGCGCGGGATGAACGAGGCCCGCGGCGTGGATGAGAGTCGCTCCGGCGGCGCCGCGGCAGAAGGCGTCCAGCGATCCCGAATCGCCGAGGTCGCCGGGGGCGAGGTCGGCTCCCGGCGCGACGCGGCGAAGCACGCTCTCGTCGTCGCTCGGGCGAACCAGGCAGCGCACCGTCTTGCCGTGGAGGGACGCGCCGAGCGCACGCTGCTCGAGCATCTCGACGAGGCGCGTGCCGAGCCACCCCGGCGCGCCGGTCACGAGAAGCTCGGCACGAGCGGCGCTCGCGCGGCGCGCGGGCGAGAACGCGCGCCGATCGCCGTCCATGAAGCGCTCGGCGTTCCGCAGCGCGATCGCCATGGCGGTTCCTTGCGGATTCAGGCCGGGAGAGTCCGGAATCAGGCTGGCGTCGTTGATCCACAGATTGCGGAAGCCGCGCACCTTGCCGAAGGAGTCGGTCGCGCAGCGATCGGGATTCTCGCCCATGGGGCACGAGCTGAACGCGTGCACCGTCGAGAGGCCCATCGACGTGAGCGGCAGCGGCTGCGTGAGGAGCCCACGGCCCTGCTCCGCCGACCGCAAGATCGGTGCCCCGCTGAGCGCCGGATAGACGGCCTTGGCTCCGGCCGCGAACAACACCTCGGTGAGCCGGCTCAACCCGAGCCGTAGATGGTGGTGATCCGCCTGCGAGAGCCGGTAGCGGATCACGACGCCGTCCGCCACGCCGCGGATGGCCCGCACCGTGCCGTGCCCCATGCCGCGCGTCCCGGCGTAGTAGAGCGCCATGCGATTCCAATCCCGCATCGCGTGGCCGTACGCGTCCCAACTCTCGGCGAGCAGCATCGCGAGGAAACCCGGGGTGAAGACCGCGCCGCCGATCGTGATGTTCGGCCAGAACTGCTTCACCTGATACACGGGAAGCGCGGCCTCGTGCGCCTCGATGTCCTCCTCGAACAACGCGGCCGCCTTGATCATCGGATGCGTCTGGAGGCTGTCGCCGACGTTCCGCGTGATGCCGCTCCGTCGCAGGAGCGCCGGCGTCTGGATCGCCCCGCACGCGAGGAACACCTTCTCGGCGCGGATCGAGCACCGGCGCCGCTCGCGCCCCGCTCCGACGACGGCCTCGACGCCATGCACCCGGCCGTTCTCGTGCGTCAGCGCGGTCGCCTTGGCGTCCGCCATCAAACGCGCTCCCGCGGCGAGCGCGCGCGGAATGTAGGTGCGTTGCATCGACTGCTTGGCCCCCGGCGCGAACTGATTGGCGGCGTCGCGCTGGCAGCGCGGGACCTCGACGTACTGCCACCCCATGCGCTCGATTCCCGCCCGGAAGAGCGCAGAGCTGCGCGGAACGTCCTCCGGCCGCATGAAGGAGACGGAGAGATCGCGCTCGAGCCGGTCGAAGTACGGCTCCATGATCTCGGGTGTGAAATCGGCGAGGAGCGCCTCGGTGCGCCAGCGGTCGTAGGCCTCGGGTGGCACGCGGTGCCAGAACCCGCTGTTGATCTCGGTCGAGCCGCCGACACACCGGCCCTCGACGAACGCGATCGACTGCGTCCCGAGCATCGGCGTCATGCCGCCGTTGCGGTAGAGCTGGCCGATCGCCGCGATCGAGTTCGAGGCGATCCGTGTCGTGTCGGCGTCGGGCCCCTCTTCGAGCACGAGGACCTCGTACCCCTCCTCGGCGAGCGCCATGGCCGTCGTCGCGCCGCCTGCCCCGGACCCGATCACGAGGACCTCGGTCGTGATCGCGCCCGGCAGCCTCGGCGTCGCGAGCCCGCTCATGCGGACCCCGCGCTCGAGCGCACGACGGCCGGCGAATCGACCGCCGGCCGCACAGCGTCCTCGAGCCGGGCGCGCACGATCGGGTGGTCGTAGTACGCGAGCAGCGCGCAGCTGCGGAGGAGCTTCACGAAGTTGCGCATCGCTCCGAGCGGCGCCGTGGTCCAGAAGGCGAGGTACGCGCCCCGCCGCCCGCCGTCGAGCATCCGGAACGGCCGGCCCCAACGCAGGATCGGCAGCCCGTCGAACGCGAACGCCGCCACGCCATACGGCAGCCGGAGAAAGTCGGGAAGACCGTGCACCTGCGCCACCACGAACGCGACGACGTCGGCCGCGACGGCCGCGCGATCCACCGGACCGAGAACGGGATCCGCGGGGAGGAGATCGGCGACGATCGCAGTGACGATCGCGTCGCGCTGGCGTGTGAGCCACGTCATGGTCGGAGTGCCGGCAGCCGGACGGCATGCCGGGATGTAGCAGAATGCGCCCCGAACCGCGTCACGGACGCGGCGTCAGCCGATAGAAGCCGATGCGATAGACTCCGCGCCCCCCCTGGGCGTAGCGCAGCGACGAGTACCCTTCCGTGGACAGGTCCTCGGCGACGAGCGGCTCGAGAACGTAGCGCTCGTGCACGGCGCGACACACCGGCGTCATGGGGTCCGGCGACGGCTCGTCGTCGAACGCGAAGTAGCAGAACATGCCCTGGTAAAAAACGAGCTCGCCCGTGGGTTCTCGCGCGGTCCCGGGCCAGGACACCTGCCCCGCAGCGGCCTTCCGGACGTCGACCAGCGTGTACTGTCGACCGCTCCGCGCGAGCAGGAACTCGGGGAACACGTCCAGATTGTGTCCTCCCGCCTCGACTGCGGTGAGCAGCGTGCCGTGCTGAGGAAGCTCAGGCACGCGCCGATCGAGGAACGCCCATTCGAGCTGTTGATCCTTCAGCTCGCCCACGAATCCCCGCCACCCGGAAACCACCGCCAGCGCCGACACCACGAGCAGCGCGGTTCCGACGACGGCACCGACCTGCCGACGCGAGCCCCACACGGCCATCCACGCCGGCGCCACACCGCCCCCGAGCAGCAGGAGGTAACTGGTCGGCAGGTTTTGCGCCCGGAGATGGAACTGCGGGTTGTCGAAGATCGACAGCGCGAACACGGTGAAGCCGACGTACACCGACACGACCCACAGCACCCAACCGGGACGCTGCCACGCGGTCCACGCTGCACCGACCGCGATCACCACCCGGTAGACGGTCGGCGTGATCCGCGGATCGAAGACGACCAGCGTCTCGACGTAGCGCGACAGCGACGGCAGCGACGGTGACGGCGAGCGTCCCTCGCGCATGGAGGTCAGCACGTCGAGCGCGTGCGGCACGAGCAGCACGGCGAACACCCCGGCGGCGACGAGCATCGGCCGCGAGAACACCACGCGCCAACCGCGCGGCGCGCTGCACACGACGAATGCGACCACCACCAGCGGAAAGAAGATCATCTCCGGCCGGCATTGCATCGCGAGCGACGCGGCGAGTGCTCCGAGCAGGGCATCCACCTGCCGCTGCGAGCGAAGATGTGACGCGACCAACGCGAGCGACCAGAACCCGAACGTGATCGCCTGTACGAACAAGTCCTCGGCGGCCGAGAATCGCAGGTGCTGCGGCGACACGGCGAGCAGGAGCGCCGCACAGACCGCTTGCGGCCAGCTCCCGAGCACGGCGAGTACGAGCATCGCCACCGCGGGAACCGCCAGCGAGGAGAGCACCGCGTTGGTGAGAAAGATCACGCGGACGTCTTCACCGTCTCCGAGCCCCCGTCCGACGAGACGGAAGAGCGCGGGCCCGGTCCTGCCGTATCCGGGCGCCGCTTCGCCGCCGAAGTAGGCGCTGACGGTTTCGGCGATGTGGTAGTACTCGTGAAGAAACGTCTGCGGCGACAGCGTGAGACGGAGCCCCAGCGCGACGGCCCATACGAGCAGGAAGGCGCCGATCGCGCGACCGGGCGCCGCAGATGCCGCCGCCTCCCGACAGAGGACGTACACGGTCCCGAGCAGCAGCAGCACGAACGTCCCGGCGAGCACGGCATAGTGCGACGAGGGAGAGAGCGGCACGCCGCCCACTTGCCCCTGGGACGCCGGCGTCGACGTTTCGGCGAGGATGCGCTCGATCGCCGCGATCGTCGCCGGGCAATCGCCGGCGAGCCCCGCCGGCACCGCGAGCCACCAATCACCGGCGGTACGGGAACCGGCGGCGGGGGCGGGCAGCGTGCCGAGATCGAAGGCCTGCTGCGTCCCGGCGGACGTCACGAGGCCGATCGTGATCTGGAAGCGGCTCGTGTCGAACCGCGTGAGCCGGCACCCGTCGGTCTCCTGCAACGGCGCAACCCGGGCGTAGAGGCTCTGCGCGAACTCGGGCGTGATCGGCGCCGCCTCGGCGACCGCCCCGGCGCCCGCCACCAACGTGCAGGCGAGCAACGCGAGGCCACGTACGGCCAGCGCCACCGCCACGCCGCTTCGACGCATTGCCCGCTGCCGCACGCCCGCGCCTTCTAGTGTGTCGGGTCGCCGGCGTCCAGCCGAAACGCGGGCTGCATTGCTCGATGCGAGCGCGTCACGTTATGCACGCGACGTGCGTCCGCCGAGCGCGTCTTCCAGGTGGCGGCTGCCCGCGATCTGGGTCGGCCTCGGCGTTCTCGCGTTGCTCGTGCGGGTGCCGTTCGTGCTGCGCGTCGGGCCGAACGAAGGCGGCGGCGACGAATGGTACGCCGCGTGGCGCGCCTGGTGCGTCCTCGTCGAGGTCGACAACCCGGGCAACTTCCTTCGCCCTGCCCTCTTCTACGATGCCGGCGCGGCGCTGTACGCGGGTCTCTACGCCGTGGGCAGGGCGTCGGGAGCGTTTCATTCGCCGATCGACCTCCTCGCGGATTTCGTCCGCGACGAGGCCCGCTACGTACGAGCGCTCCAGCTGCTCGCCGCGACGTTCGGCGCGCTGACCGTCCCCGTCGTCTTCGAGCTCGCGCGGCGCGTGCGCGGGTGGCGCGCCGGCCTCGTCGCCGCGGGCGTCCTCACCGTGCTGCCGCTCCATGTCCTCTACTCGCAGCGCGCGCGCGTCGACTCCCTCTGCGCGTTGCTCACCGCGCTCGCCGCGCTGGCGCTGCATCGGCTCGCGGAGCACGGGCGGCGCCGCGACTTCGTCCTCTCCGGCGCGGCGATCGGCCTCGCGACGGGGACGAACTACCCGGCCGCGCTTCTCGGCGTCGCGTACGTCGCGGCGGCGATCACCGCTCGCCGACGGCAGAAGCCGCCCGCGCTCGCGCGATCGTTCGCGCTCGGTGCCCTCGCGGCCGTGGCTGCCTTCGCGCTCACGAACCCGTACGTCTTTCTCGCGCCGCAAGCGGCCTGGAACGGATTCGCGTTCCAGCTCGCGTTCGCCGCGAAGCAACATCCCTCCCTCGAGAAGGCGACGGCGTGGTTCTACCTCGGCATGCTCGGCGATCAGAGCCCGCTGTTCGCGATCGTGGCGACGTGCGCGAGCGCGTGGCTGGCCATCCGCGGACCCGGTTTTCGACGCATCCTCGGACTCTTTCCCTGGCTCGTCGTCGTCACGTTCACCGCCGTGCGAACGCAGGAGGACCGCTACATCCTGATCGCGATGCCGTGGCTCTGCGCGGCGATCGGCGTTCTCGTCGGCGATGCCCTCGCGCGCGCACCGCGGCGCACGGCCGTCGCGGCGGCCTGCCTCGTCGTCGTCGGGGTGACGACTTTTCAACTCTGGGAGAGGGCGCGGCCGCGCGTGGTGGCCGGCACGGCCGAGGAGAGTCCGCGCTGGCGCATGCAACGCTGGCTCCTCGAGCACGCGCCGTCGGGCGGCACGATCTGGATCGAGGCCGACGCGTTCCCACTCCTGCAAGCCACGTTCGCGGACCCGGGCGGCCGTCTACAGGAGCGGCTGCGCGAAGCCTTCCGCCGAGCCCATCCGCGATTCGACGCTCGCATCCTGAAGGGCGAGTTCGTGGAGCGCATCGCCAACTACGATCCCACGCTCGTTACCGAGAAGCAGGTCGACCTGGCGGCCGCGTGCGACCGCAGCGTCCAGTACTTCCGGGGCGCCGGGCCCGCGCTCGCCGCACCGCGCGCGTTCCATGCGGCGCTCGCGGAGCACGGCACGCGACGCTTCGAAGCAATGGGCTGCTGGATCGCCACGATCGACTGATAGCGCGACCGAAGACGCCTTGCGCGGACGTTGAGGTCGGTGCGCTGGGTGACCGATCTGCAGGCTTCGCGCATCGCGACGTGCCGCCCCGTGGGGACTCGGTCTGGACCGAGTTGGCCTGGCTCGGCGTCCTCGTCAGTGGAGCGCCGACGCCATCGCTTGCAGCCGACGCAGATTGAACGCCGCCGCGACGAGGTCCCACTCGACCCGGACACTTCGCCCACCATCGCAGCAGAGATGTTGGCTATAGTTGTGGATCGAGCCGGCTGCGGATCGGCGCCGTCCGCGCTCCGCTACCTGGTCCAATCGCTGCGCCTAAAGCCGAGCAGGCACAGCTCAATATCCAGCTTGCTATCCCACACGGCTCCCGGTGCGCCGGATGGCGCAAATCCGTGCTCCCGGTGCTGGCAGGATTCGTCCCGTCTCCAAGCTGTCGGTTTCGCACGGTCGCAGCGGGTTCTGCCCTTTACGCCCGCCGCGGTAATCAGCGCGCGCCGAGGCCAAGCCTTCACGATCGCACGTGCGTTGCGGATGCCCCCTCCCCGACCCCGCTCCTCGCGCTGCCGATCACTGAGCGAATAGTCGTCGCGCTCAGAGTTCGGCCGCTGTCTCGGCGACCACGGTCCGGAACCATCGCTGTGCGGGTTCGTCGGTCGTGCGCCCGTGCCACACCATGTCGATCCGCAGGCCGGCGACGCGGATCGGCGGTGCCAAGATGCGTAGAGGCAACAGCTTGGCGAAGCGTTCGGCGAGTAGCCGCGGCACCGTCGCGACGAGGTCGGACTGCGCGACCAGTAGCGGCGCGACCAAGAAGTGACGCGTCTGGACGGCCACCCGGCGCGCCCGACCGTGCGCGGCGAGCGCCCGGGTGACAATCCCGCCCCGTCCGCCGAAGGGCGAAACGACCACGTGGCCGAGCTCGGTGTACGACCGCAGCGTGAGCCGCTTCCGGACGCTCGGATGGTTCCGCCGCACGATGCAGACGAAGTCCAAGTCGAAGAGCTTTCGCCCGAGGAACCCCGGGGGGACGCGGAACGGACCGATCGCGAGGTCGATCCGGCCGACGCGGAGATCATCAGCCGGGAACCCGGAGGCGATGTACGTGACATCGAGCTCCACGCCGGGTGCCTCGCGCCCGATGCGTTGCACGAGCGGCGGCAGCAACGTGAGCTCCGCCAGATCCGCCGTCAGGATGCGAAAACAGTGGCGCGATTCCGCAGGCGAGAAGCCGCTGCGCGGCGCGAGCGCGATTCTAATGCCGCGCAGCGCCTCGCTGATCGGCTCGAGAAGCTCGAGCGCGCGATCGGTCGGCGCCATGCCGCGCGCGGTCCGCACCAGGACCGCATCGCCAAGCAGCGATCGGAGCCGCCCGAGCGTATTCGACATCGCGGATTGCGTGAGGCCCATCCGCTCGGCCGCGCGCGTGACGTTCCGCTCCTCCATGAGCGCCTCGAACGCGGCGAGGAGATTCAGATCGAGCTGCCCGAGATTCACCGCATCAATGTCGCTCATTCAGAAAAGACA
>DAIQBH010000193.1:0-11936 GCA_036781285.1 Thermodesulfobacteriota bacterium
CGAGCTCGGGCCCGGGGAGGTCGGCGTCGTCATGGCCGGGCTCAAGGAAGTCGCGGACACGCAAGTCGGCGACACGATGACCGAGGCGGATCGTCCCGCCGCGAAGCCCCGCCCGGGATTCAAGGCCGTGCAGCCGATGGTCTTCGCCGGGCTCTACCCCTCCGAGTCGCATCAGTACGGTGCGCTCCGCGACGCGATCGAGAAGCTCAAGCTCAACGACTCGTCGCTGACGTACGAAGCCGAGAACTCGGTGGCGCTCGGTTTCGGCTTCCGCTGCGGCTTTCTCGGGCTCCTCCACATGGAAATCGTGCAGGAGCGGCTCGAGCGCGAGTTCGGTCTCACCCTCATCACGACCGCGCCGACCGTCGCCTACCACGTCCACACCACCGACAATCGGACGCTCGTCGTCGACAGCCCCGCGAAGCTTCCGCCCGAAGGCGAGATCGCGAGCATGGACGAGCCCTTCATCCTCGCGCACATCCACGTCCCGACCGAGCACCTCGGGAACGTGATCGCGCTCTGCGAGGAGAAGCGCGGCAAGCAGGTCGAGCTCAAGTTCTCGGGCGAGAAGCGCGCGCTGCTCGTTTACGAGCTCCCGTTGAACGAGATCGTCCTCGACTTCTACGACCGTCTGAAATCGGCGAGCCGGGGCTACGCGTCACTCGACTACGAGCCGCTGGATTTCCGGCCCTCGACGCTGGTGAAGCTCGACGTCCGCATCAACGGCGATCTCGTGGATGCCTTGTCCGTGATCCTCCACAGCGAGCGCGCGTACTTTCGCGGGCGCGAGCTCACCCAGAAGATGCGGGAGCTCGTCCCGCGGCAGATGTTCGAGGTCGTCATCCAGGCCGCGATCGGCAGCAAGATCATCGCCCGCGAGACCGTGAAGGCGCTCCGGAAGAACGTCACCGCCAAGTGTTACGGCGGCGACATCAGCCGCAAGCGGAAGCTCCTCGAGCGCCAGAAGGAAGGCAAGCGGCGCATGAAGCAGGTCGGCCGCGTCGAGATCCCCCAGGAAGCGTTCCTCGCCGTCCTCAAGGTCGGCGAGTGAGCCCCGGGGCAGGCCGGCAAGTGCGCCACCCGGCTGGCAGCCCGCGTCGCGTTCCCCTATCATGCCGCGCGTGACGAAGGGCCGTACGGGTGTCGCCGCCGACGCGGATGGCGAGGAGAGGCGGCCCGCGACCCGGACGACGGTCAAAGCCAAGTCGACCGTCCGCGAGTATGCCGAGGCGCTCGCCGTTGCCTTCCTGCTCGCGCTCTTCATCCGCACGTTCTTGGTGCAGGCCTTCAAGATTCCCTCCGGCTCCATGCTGGAGACGCTCCAGATCGGCGACCACATCCTCGTCAACAAGCTGCGTTACGGCGTCCGCATCCCGATCCTCGGGAAACGCGTCGTCAAGTTTACCGATCCGCGCCGGGGGGACGTCATCGTGTTCGTCTACCCGGTCGACCCGAGCAAGGACTTCATCAAGCGCGTGGTCGGCGAGCCCGGCGACACGGTCGAGGTGAAGCACAAGCAGGTCTTCATCAACGGCGAGAAGATCGACGATCCGTACGGCCAGTTCGTCGAGGGGTCGGGCGAGGGCAGCCGCCTCACCCCGCGCGACAACTTCGGCCCCGTCACGGTGCCTGCCGACCAGGTGTTCGTGATGGGCGACAACCGCGACCGCAGCTACGACAGCCGCTTCTGGGGGTTCGTCCCGCTCGACGACGTGCGCGGGAAGGCCTTCGTGATCTACTGGTCCTGGGACGGTGAGGATCGGTGGGTACGGTGGGAGCGGATCGGCGACATCATTCGCTGACCCGATGACGGAGTCCCGGCCTCCGTCTATGCCGTGGGCGGCGCTCGCCGGCGCGCTGCTCGTGTTGCTGGCGGTCCAGTTCGCGACGCCGAACCTCGTCGGCAACGACTCCTACTTCCACGTCAAGTACGCCGAGGTCGTGCGTGAGGCCGGCGTTCGCGGCTTCCCACCGGACTTTCCCTGGCTGCCGCTCACCATTCTCGCGCCGGACGTCTACGCCGATCACCACATGCTGTACCACGTGCTGCTGACGCCCTTCACGCTCGGAGACCTGCGGATCGGCGGCAAGGTGGCGGCGGTGGCAGGCGCGTTCGCGCTGGTCGTGACGTTCGCGTGGGTGCTCCGCCGTGCCGGCGTCGTGCCGCTCGGCGTCGCCGTCCTGGCGCTCGGCGCGTCGTCGGCCGATCTGCTGTTTCGCCTCAGCATGACCCGCGTACAAGCCCTCTCCCTCGTCTGCATCTTCCTGGGATTCCACTTCGCGGCGGCCCACCGGCACCTGGCGCTGGCTGCGCTCGCGTGCGTGTACGCCTGGCTCTACGACGGGTTCCCGCTGCTCGCGATTCCGGTCGCGGCGGTGATCGGCGCGGAGCTCGTGACGGAGCGGCGCTTCCGCCCGGGCATCGCGCTCGCCGCGGCCGCGGGCCTCGTCGTCGGACTCGTCGTGAACCCGTACTTCCCCGAGTACCTGACGTTCATGGTGCATCACATGGGGGACAAGCTGCTGGAGCGCGAGCCGCTGCGCGTCGGCCGCGAGTGGTCCCCCTACGACCCGCTCGGGCTGATCGCGAACGCCTCGGCGTGCATCGCGTACGTCGCCTTCGGCGTCGCCGCGCTCGGGGAGGGCCGCTGGAAGACCGAGACGAAGGCCCTCGCGGCCTTCGGGGTCGCCTTCGTGTTCCTCGCGCTCATGCTGCGCTCGCAGCGGTTCGTCGAGTACTTCGCGCCGACGGCGACGTTCTTCTCCGCGCTGGCCGGCGGCGGGATCTTTCTCGGGTTCACCCCGGCCCGGCGGCGAGTGCTGGTCGCGCTGCTCGCCGTCGTCATGCTGGCAAACGCGATCGGCATCGGGTCGACCCTCGCGCGCCGCGCTCGGAAGACCCCGTACGACAAGTTCGCCCCGGCGGCGGAGCTCGTCGCCCGCGAGGCCCCGCCGGGGGCGATGCTCTGCTCCACCGATTGGGACGATTTTCCGTGGCTCTACTTCTACAACGTCCGGAGCACGTACCTGATCGGCCTCGATCCGACCTATCTCCGCAATCGTTTCCGCGACGCGTACTGGGACTGGGTCGACGCCTCGCTCGGCAAAGTCCCTCGGCCGTCGGAGGTGTTCGGGGGGAGGCTGCCGTGCGCTTACGTGATGAGCGATCGCGATCACGGCGGCTTTCTCGAGGCCGCCGCAACCGATCCCGGTTTCGAAGAGGTCCTCGCGAACGAGCGGCTCGTGCTCTATCGCGTCCGACGCGATGGACCACCCCCGCTGTATCCGACGTCGGTCGAGTGAGCCGAGGCGGTTCGACCAACTGCGTCACACGAACGGAATACTCGTTCCGCGTGCCTCGATTGCGTCCGAACTTTCCCTGGGCTATCGACGGTCGGTCATCATCCGGCCGGATCACCTGGAGTCGATCGCGGGTCGGAAGCGCGAAGCATCGGGGGTCGATCCGACGAGCGAGTCCAGGCGTAGCTCCAGCGACGACCACCTGAACGACCCAAGGAGGATTTCCATGCAGCGAAACACGACGCGGTTCGTGGCGGCAGCGCTCGGTGCCGTGCTCATCACGAGCATGACGAGCGGGCCGGCGACGGCCCAGGTCCAGGTCGGCGACAAGATCACCATGGCCAACGCCGACAAGGTGAAGGACGTCGTCTCTCCCGCCATGTTTTGGCTGGTGCAACACGGCTGGCCGATGGTCATCGCCGAGACCCAGAAGATCAACCTGCGGCGCGCCTTCGTCGAGGCCACCGAGAAGTACTCGTCGCAGGTGAAGATGAGCGCCGACGGCTTGAAGCTCGAGGGGTATGTGGCCGGCCGCCCGTTCCCGATCATCGACACCAAGGAACCGATGGCGGCCATGAAGATCATGCAGAATTTCCGCATGGCGCTGTCGTTCGACGACCTCGACCTCCGGAACTTCGACGCCGACACGGGGCCGATCTCGACCACGCGGCCGCTCCAGGTCGAGCGCCACTTCCTGATCGATCACTTCCGGCGCCTCCGGTACATCGGCCGGCTCTACGTCGACCCGAAGCCCGAGATCCCGAACAGCGAGGGCTACGAGTACAAGGAGACCCTGCACCCGCTGATCGAGCCGTTCGATCTGAAGGGCGTCGGCTTCACCTACTACCGCTACGTCGACCCGGCGAAGCAGGACGACAGCTGGCTCTACCTGCCGTCGCTCCGCCGCGTCCGCCGTCTCTCGACGGCGCAGCGCTCGGACGCGCTCTTCGGCCAGGACACCGACCAGGACAGCTACGGCGGGTACGCCGGCGCGCTCGCCTGGATGGACTGGAAGTTCCTCGGCGAGAAGCAGGTCCTCGGCGCCTTCCACAGCGACAATTTCCCCGTGAAATGGGCGGCCGGTGCGGCCGACTTCGCGTTCGACGACAAGTGGGAGATGCGGGACTGCTACATCGTCGAAGGTGTGTCGAAGCTTCCGCAGTACGCCTTCTCGAAGCGCGTCCTCTACATCGACAAGGACATCTACGCGGTCCCGTACAGCGACATGTACGACCGCGCCGGCGAGCTCTGGAAGATCTGGGTCAACAACTTCTCCTTCCGGAAGGAGGCGTTCCCCGGCTCGCGCATGAAGTACGACGAGGACACGCCGTTCCCCTCGGCTGCCGTCATGGTCGACATCCAGCTCGAGCACGCGACGAAGGCCGCCCTCCCGAGCCACCGCTTCCCGGGTGAGCCCGGCTGGTACTGGCACCAGGGCGACAAGGAAGGCACCACCGAGGATCAGTTCACGATCGCCGAGCTCATCGGCAGCGGTCACTGATTCCTGTAATCGCCCCCGTGCGCTTGGTCGCGCGGGCAAGGGCGAGCGAACAATGCTCCGATGGGCCGGGGCGTCCGACGTCGAGTCGGACGCCCCGCTTCATTTTTGGGCCCGGGTGCCGCCTGACCAGAGGCGTTCGAGGGCGGCAGCGACCTCGGCGGGGTGCGTGACCGGCCACCAGTGGCCGCCGTCGACCTCGAGCAGCTCTGCGTGGATCCGCTCCGCGAGACGCTGCCCGAAACGGCGATCGACGAAGGGATCGTCGACCGGCCAGACGACGAGCGCCGGACAGCGGATGGCGTCGAGGTCCGGGGCCCAACGGGGATTCACGTCCACCGCGCTCCGATAAAGGCGGAGGATCGCGTCCTTCATCGTGGCGTCGAACCGAGCGACCGTCTCTGCCGCGTACGTGCGCGGAAGACCGCCCCCGACGAGGCCGTCGACCGCGAGCTCGCCTTCCATCATGGCCATCAGCTGCTCGCCGACGCCGGGTGTCTGCCACATGACCGCCGTGTCGTGCCATCGATACTCGAGGTCGAGCGGTCCGCTCCCGACCGCGAGCGAGCGTACGAGGTCCGGGCGAAGCGAGGCGATCCGGAGCGACAAGATCGATCCCCAGTCGTGACCCACGAGATCGACCGGCTCGCCGAGGCGCGCGATGTCGGCGACGAGCCAGGCCGCGTACTCGTCACAGGTCGCGCCGAACCCGTCCGGAATCGGCGTGCCCGCGAAACCGGGCAGGGTGGGCGTCACGACGTCGCGACGGGCGAGATGGCGGCGGAGCGCTTCCCAGACCGCCGGAGAATCGGGGACACCGTGGACGAGATAGGCTGGCATGCGCGGCGTCGTAGCAGAGCCGCCGGGGCGACGCACCGCCACGGCTCCTTCACGAGGCCGGCCCGCGTGCGGCGGTCAGCGCACGGTCGGACGGCCGAGCGTACCGATCACGCTGACCCGCCGCGCGCCGCCTTCGCCGCTCGTCCCCGGGATCATGTTGATCGCGAGCTTCAAGCCGTCGGGCGCCCCTGCGCCCGGCGTGATGGTGAGGGCGAGGCTCAGCACGCTCGCGTCGAGGGGATCGCGGAGCAGCACGTTGCCGTCGCCGCGGAGCACGATCTCCTGACCGTCGGCGACGAGCTCGTCGATCTCGAGCCGCGCGTTCTTGACCGTGCCGTTGGCGTGCACGTCGGTGAAGTGCAGGTCGGGAACGGTGATGCCGCGGATCCTGGCGCCCTCCAGCGAGAGGCCGGGAATCCGGAGAACGACGGTACCTGCGGCGGCCGCGGCGCCACGCCCAGCGCCGTCGAGCGCGACCGCGCCCTCGAGCCGGCCGCGAAGCCGCCCGTCGAGCCACGGGTGCGCGCCGGTGTAGCGCGAGAGGTCGACGCCTTCGAGGGTCGCGTTCACGGCGAAGCTCGCCGGCCGCGGATCGACGACGCCACGGAGCGACCCTCCGTAGAGCGACGCGGCGAACCCGAGGGGATAGGGCTGCCCGCGCAGGAGACCGAAGCGCGACGGCGACAGGTGCAGCGCTTCGGCCGCGAGCAGGGGGTCGCCGTCCGTGTCGCGGAGGCGCACGCGCAGCGATTCGATCCCGTACGCGAGGGTCCATCCGAGCCGGCTGGCCCCCGTCTCGACCTGGAAGGCCGAGCGGCCGGTCGCGCTCCGGAGCACCCGATTCACCAGCAGCTCGTGGGGGAAGGTCGCGACCAGGGCGATCAGGAAGACCACGACCGTGAAGAGCGCATACCAGACGACCGGCCCGCGGGCGGCGCTTCCGGCGAAGCTGCCGAGGGCTGCGCGCATCCGCTCGATCAGGGTCGTACCGCCGTTCGGGGCGGCCGCCGCGTCCGCGTTCACGGCGCGCTCGTCGCCCCCGCGCGCAAGCGGCCGACGACCAGCGTCGCGTCGTAGACGAAGGGCTGGTCGAAGCGCTTCTTCATCTGGAGTCGGCTCACCAAGAGCGGAAGGTCCGTCTTTTCCACGCGGTAGAGCAACGCCACGACCTCGCGCAGCGATACGCCGGAAAGGCGCATCTCGACGTCGTCCTCCTGGAGATCCTCGCCGACGGTCCGCGTCGACGGATTCATGGCGGCGACGCGCTCACGGCTGAGGACGTCGCGCGTCACGCCTTCGAGGTGCGCGAACAGCGAGAAGTCGGCGCCACCCCGGTCGAGCTTCCGCCGCACGCCGTCACGCTCGGCGCGGAGCTGGAGGTAGCGGTCGCGCAGCCGCCCCATCTCCGCCAGATCGCGCTCGCTCGCCGCGATCTGCGCCTGAAGCGCCGCGCGCTGCTCGGACAGCGCACCCGCGAGCGCCCAGATCAGGACGATGGCGCCGGCGGCCGCCCCGACCCCGACCAGGACGCGCTCCCGGGGCGACAGACGTTCGACGAGCGCGACCAGCCGCTGAAGAAGGTCTCCGAGCCGGCTCACGACGCCTCTCCGGCCCCGATGTCGAGGCTCAAACGGAAGTCGACCTTCTGGCCGTCGACCGACGCGCGTACGTCCTTCGTCTCGACGTTCCGAAACTCGGGGCGTGCGGCGAGGCCGCGCTTCACGGCTTCGACGCCTTCATAGGTCTTGGTCGAGCCGCGCAGGCGAAGCGTCTCGCCGTCGATCGACAGCTCCTCCACGTCGAGCGGCACGTCGTTCGGCACCGCCGCGGTGAGGGCGCGAAGACAGTCGATCGCCCGCGGCGCCGAGGGCGCCAGGCTGCCGAAGAGCCGGCGCTGCTTCTCGAGCGCGGCGATCTCGCTCTGGAGCTGCGCTTTCTCGTTCACGATCGTGCGAACCCCCGGCAGCGCCGCCGTGAAGATCGACCGAATCTCGCCGCGCACGGCGTCCCGCCGCGCCGTGAGCTGGCGCGCGTCGAGGATGAAGCTCGCGACCATGAGCACGAGCGCCACGCCGGCGAGCACGGCCGCACGGGCGAGGCCGCGCCAGAGCGCCTCCCGTTCCCGATGATACGCGAACTCCCCGCGCCGGAGATCGACCCCGAACGCCGGCGCATCACCCGCCTGTCGGAGCGCCAGCCCGAGCGGCGTCGCAAAGGCCGCCTGCTTGCCGCGGAGCGCGACCGGCACGGCCGGAACGGCGAGCGTGTCGAGGCTCTGCGGGGTCGTCCCGAGCGCGCGCCCGAGCGCGGCGAGCGCACCCGGCGTGTCGGCCGCGTCGCCACCGACCCAGAGAGCGGTCAGGGGCTCGCCGTCCGCGAGCGCCAGCAGCGACCAGCGCACGTCGCGGAGGCAGCGCTCCAGATCGCCGTTCGTGACGCCGCCGCTCACGACGCGGAGACCGACGAGCCGGCCGTCCGCGAGCAGCGCGACCGTCGTCCGTGCCGCGTCGAGCCCGACGAACGCGATGCGCCCCGCGCGCCCAGCCGTGCTCTCGCGGACGACGTTCAGACACGCGAGGCTCGAAAGGTCGACGAGCCGCGGGTCGACCCCGGCCGCCGCGAGCACCGCCAGGTGCTCCCGAACCGCGTCCTTCGGTGCCGACACCGCCAGCACGTCGTGCGCGCCCTCCGCACCCGCCCCGAGGACCTGGAAATCGACGACGCTGTCTTCGAGCTCGTACGGCAGGTGCGACTCGAGCTCGAACGGTACGGTCTGGTCGAGGCGCTTCCGGTCCGCGAAGGGCAGCGGCAGAATGCGATGGGTGGCGGCGTCGCCCGGCAGTGCCGACACGACTTCGTCCCACGTAATCCCGTGCTGCACCGCGAGCGCGCGCAGATCGGACGCCAGGTCACCTCCGGGCGCCCGCGGATGCGCGTAGAGCCCGAGCACTCGTTGCGTCCGGAGCGTCCGCTCCACCAGCGCGGCCCGGAGGGTGGTCGGGCCGACGTCGAGCGCAAGCGTGTGATTCGGCATCCGGTCAGCTGTCGCCCAGCAGCGGCAACGTCGCGAGAAAATCGGAAGGGGGTTGGGATGTCAAGGCAAGGGTCGTGCTGCTGGGCGTCCATGACACCCGCGTCATCCGCTTGCCGTCGCGTTTCACGAGCTCGACGATCCCGCGCCGGACCTCGTCGATCTCGCCGACGGCCTCGATGCGAAAGTACGAGCTGTCGAAGTCGACGAACCCACGCCCGTGCTCGCCCAGCGCCTCGTCGAGACCGGTCACGGCCTTGATCTCGCCCATGCTGGTCAGGGGCGCGGTTTCGCGCGTCGAGATCAACCGGTCGATGACACCCGGATCTCCGAGCGTGCCAGGGGAGAGCGCGTACAGGACCTCGGCGGGCGCGGTGTTGACGTTGACCTTGAGCTCGTTCGCCGGCGGCAACACGGTGACGAACCCCTCGAGGCGCGCCAGGATGGTCGGCGTCACGCCCCGCACCAGCAAGAGCTCGCGGAGCGTGAGCAGCGGCCCGTTGCGTACGTACACCGGCGGCTCGAGCGCGAAGTAGCTCGATTGCTCCGCGCCGATCGGCGTCGGGAACGGGATTTCGTCGCGATCGATCCAATCGATGATCGCCGTCAGGACCCGGGGATCGACGCCGAGGATCGTGAAGAGCCGGCGGAAGACGTCGACGCGCTCGGTGCGCAGGGTGCCCGCGCTGATCATGTCGTTGACGTTCAGAAAGCGGGCCTCGTCCCGCACCCGGAAGGCCACCGTGCCGTCGCCGATCGGGAGCGGCGGGAAAGGACGGGCCCATACGTCCTGCAAGCTGTCCCCACCACCGCCGATCTGCGCGTCGACGAGCACGAGCGCCTCGCCGACGTTCACACCCGAGCGTGCCAGATAGTTCGCCTGGAGCGCATTGCGAGCACTGAAGGCGAGGTGGGTCTCCACCTGTGCCGACTCGGTGAACTCGATCACGACGATCGTGAGGAGCGTGATCGCGAGGAGCACCACGAGGAGCGCGATTCCGGATTCGCCGTCGTTCCGAAGCCGCCGCCTCACGATCTCCCCCCGGACGCGGGACGAGGCGCCGGCGAGCGCACGGCACCCGGACTCCCGCCCGGCAACCCGAGCGGCGTATCACTGAGGGGCAGATCGACCGCCGTCGTGAAGTGGTGGATCTCGCCGACCTCGTCGTAGAGGGCGAGATCGATGCGCACCGCCCGCGGCAGGCGCCGCGAGTTCGCGTCCTCCGAGTCCCACACGTCGCGCCACTCGCGTCCGTCGTAGAAGGTGAGCTCGAGACTGACGACGTCGTCGAGGAAGACCGTCGCCCGCGCGTCGTCGAGAGCCCGGCGCTCGATCATGGTCGCCTCGCGCCGGAGCAAGCGTTGCGGCTCGGTTCCCGGCACCGGGGGGTGGCGCGGACCGAACGCCTCGAAGAAGTCGTCCGCGTCGTCGGCGAGGAGATCCACCCCGCCGCGGTTCGCGGGGCGGTCGAGGCCGCCGCTCTCCGCCGCCGCGCCGGTCTTGCCGTCACGCCGGAGCCCGCTCCTCTCGCGCGGGAAGAAATACGCGAGCATTCGCTGGTCGGTCTCGCGACCGTCGATGCCGGCCGGGCGCGCCGACAGTGCGGTGAACACGAGAGAGTCGAGCGGCACGTCGTCGGTGCCGCTCTTCAAGACCCGGAAGATCGCCGTCCCGGAGAGCGACGACGGGTAGTAGGCGGACGCGATCTCGTCGGCCATGCGGCCGACCGCGGCACGCCCGACCCGCGTCACTTCCGCGCGTCGTTCGGCGATGCCCTTGGAGCGGAGCGTCCGCGCGAACGTCCCGTAGAGCGTCACGGTGACGATCCCGAAGATCCCGAGCGCCAGCATCACCTCCATCAACGTGAAGCCGCGCCGCTGCATGCGATCCGTCATCGTCGGCGCACATAGTACGTGAGGGTGACGTCGTCGCCGGACTCCTCGTCTCCGCGGAACACCCGAACCCGCACCTCGCGCACGTTCGGGACCGGGGTCGGCGTGACCTCGCGCTCCAGCGGAGATCCGGATAGCGATCGGGATAGTCGATCTCGAAGTTGCCGCTTTCGACGCCGAGGTCGGGGAAGGGACCGCTTTCGACCTCGCTCATCAGGCCGCGCGCGAGAAGCGTCGCCTCGGTGATGCGCTGATCACGCCCGATGAGATCGATGTTGCGGACGTGCAGGCTCAAGAGGCTCACGAGCGCGAGCCCGAGCACGGCGACGGCGACCAGCACCTCGAGCAGCGTGAACCCACGGCGCCCGTGACGCACGGGCCGTCCCTCAGCGGGCCGCATCACGATTCCGCCGCAGGCCATCGCCGGTCTTCGTGCGACTCCGGTCGTCGGTGCGATCAGAGCGGTCGTCGTGGTCGCGCTCGAGCGCGACGTACCGGTCGGCGACCCGGGTGCGTCCCGTGAGCGGCTCGATCGCCATCGTCGCGTCGGCACCGGAGCGATTCCGCAAGTGGACGACCAGGGGGTCCGCCCAGCCCTCGGGCGAGAACTGCGCGAAGACGGTGCCCTCGCTGACCATGCCGACGGCCGGCAGCACCACGTCGCGGAACGTCACCGCGTCCGGCAGGATGAACGGCCGCGCGAGCGGCGACTCGGCCGGCACGAACTCCGGGTCGTCGGGATCACCGCCGAGCACGGTGACGAACCAGCGCTGGTTGTCGAGGTCGAGGTTCAGGCGCATCGGCACCCGCTGATACGCGGCCTCGTCGTAGAGATAGCGCGCGGTCGTCGCGAGGCGCGCGGCGCTCGCGGCGAGCTGGGCGGACTCGGGATCTCGGAGACGTGGCACCAGAAAGCTCGCCGCGATCCCCAGGATCAGAAGAACGATGGCGAGCTCGAGGAGGGTGAAGCCGGACGCGGCGTCGGATCGGCGGCGCGCGTCCCTACAGCTGAGTCCGGCCGTCGATGTCGGCATACTTGCCTTCGCCGCCTTCCGACCCGTCGGCGCCGTACGACCTGACGCTGTAGGCATCGCCGTCGCTCAGGAAGGCGTACGGATTTCCCCAGGGATCGACCGGCACCGATTCGAGGTAGCCCTCGGGATTCCAACGGCGCGGGACGTTGCCGCTCTCGGGCTTGGTGACGAGAGCCTGAAGGCCCTGGTCGGTCGTGGGATAGGTGCCGTTGTCGAGCTTGTAGAGGTGGAGCGCCTCTTCGATCTTCTTGACGTCGGCGACGGCCTTCACCTTCCGCGCCTCGTCCGTGCGGCCGACGATCCGTGGGGCCACGAGCGTCACGAGCAGGCCGAGGATGAA
>DAIQBH010000194.1:0-11832 GCA_036781285.1 Thermodesulfobacteriota bacterium
ACGAGAGCTAGAGGACCGCAACGGAGAGCGGGCAGATCCCGAGCGCCATCTGGACGGTGAGCTTCGCCACCGGCGGGATAGGCGAGGGAGCGCAGAAGAACGGGCCCGGCTACGTGCGCGCCGTACGCGGCGCCGGCCTGTAGCCGCGCGGCCGCCCTCTACGTGAGCTCGCCGACCGTCGTCCGCAGGCCGAGGCGGCGGTACGCGTCGGCGAGGAGCCAGAGCGGACCGATCAAGAGGAATTGCAGGTCCGCGAAGAAGGAAGGCTTCTCCCCCTCGATGGCGTGGCCGACGAACTGGGCCGCCCAGGTGGCCCCGAAGACCGCGACGAGCGTCGGCAGCGCCCACGCTCCGAGCGCCGCGAGGCCCGCGTCGAGCGCCGCCATGCTCGGCAGTGCCAGCAGGAACATGCCGACCGCGAGCGGGAGCGAGAGCCGCACGTAGAACGCGAGCGCCAGGATCACGAGCAGCCACGAAGCCGGCGGCACGAACGACCCGAGCGCGTCCGTCCGAACGAGGTGCAGGAAGCCGAGCAGATCGAGCGCGATGATCGGCACGGCGATCCGGTGAATCGTCTTGTTGACCGGGTTTCGATGGCTGTCGCCGTAAGCGTCGAGCCAATCGTCGAGGGTGCGCGTCATGGGTGGTCCTCCGCGGGGTGCGTGATGGCGTCGAAGGTACCCGCCGCGCGGCGGCGCCCCAACTCGCGTTCCCGTACGGGGGTGGCCCGCCCCGCATCCGCGGAACGCCTTGAAAACACGGGCGTTCACGGCTCTAACGGTTTCGCCCCGCGCGGTGCGCCGCGCGCCGGCTCACGTTTCGACGCGACCGATGCCGAAGAAGAGGACGACCACTCGACCACGGAGGGCGGCCCGTCAGGAGCGCTCGCAAGCGACCGTGGACGCGATCCTCGAGGCCGCGACCCGGCTCTTCGCCGAGGGCGGGCTCGACGAGGTCAACACGAACCAGATCGCCGAGCTTGCCGGCGTCAGCATCGGGTCGCTCTATCAATACTTCCCGAGCAAGGAGGCGATCCTCGGCGAGCTGATCGATCGCCATTCCGAGCAGACCATCGCGGCGCTCACGGCGAAGCTCGGCGAGTTCGGCGAGCCCGTTACACGGCCGATCCCGGACGTCCTGCGCGAGATCGTCGAGATCCTCCTCGAGGCCGACACGATCGACGTGAACCTGCACCGCGTCTTCCTCGACAAGCTGCCCGACGCCGGCCGCATCGAGCAGCGCTCCGGCGAAATCCGGCGGGTCACCGCGGCCGTGCGCCAGCTCCTCCTGGAGCGCCGCGGCGACGAGCTCGCGATCGGGGACCGCGACGTGGCCGCCGTCGTGCTCGTCCACGCGCTCGAGGCGGTGACGAACGCGGTCGTCTTCGAGTTCCCGGACCGCCTGCGCGATCGGACCCTCGTCGACGAGATCACGGCGCTCGCCGTCCGCTACCTTCTGCCGCGCTGACCCATCTCGACGGCCGTCGCCGCGCGCGATGGCCCCTCCGACGCGCCCGTGGTACGCCCAGCACCGTTGGAATCGGCGGCGACGACGAATCCGCTGCGTGCGGCCGTGGTGGGCGTGGGGCATCTCGGGCGGTTCCACGCCGAGAAGTACGCGGCGCTGCCCGGCGTCCGCCTCGTCGGCGTGATCGATCGCGACCCCGAGCGCGCGCGCACGGTCGCGGAATCCTTGGGGGTCCCGACGTTTCCCGACCACCGCGCGCTCGGCGGCGTGGTCGATTGCGCGAGCGTCGCCGTGCCGACCGCCGCGCACGCGGCGATCGGTCTCGATCTCCTCGCCGCCGGCATCGACGTACTGATCGAGAAGCCGCTCGCGTCCACCGCCGAGGAAGGCGCCGCGCTCGTCCGCGCGGCCGAGCGGGGGAATCGCATCCTCCAGGTCGGCCACCTCGAGCGCTTCAATCCCGCCCTCCGCGCCGCAGCCGCCGTCATCACCGAGCCGCGCTTCCTCGAGTGTCATCGATTGGCGCCGTTCGTCGATCGCGGCACCGACGTCGACGTCGTCCGCGATCTCATGATCCACGACCTCGACGTCATCCAAAGCTTCATCCCTGCCGAGGTGGAGAGCGTCGAGGCGGTCGGGGTGCCAGTGCTGACGCCGCGGGTCGACATCGCGAACGCGCGCCTCCGATTCGCGAACGGCTGCATCGCGAACGTCACCGCGAGCCGCGTCTCGATGAAGCGCGAGCGCATGCTCCGGCTCTTCCAGCCCGACGCCTACGTCGCGATCGACTACGAGCAGCGCCGCGTCCGCATCATGCGGCGCGAGCCGGCGGCGACCCCCGACGGCCTTCCCAACATCGTCGCCGCGGAGCACGATGCCGGGCAGGGCGATCCGCTCCGCGACGAGATCGCGGCGTTCGTCGACGCCGTCCGCGCGCGCACGCGGCCGATCGTGAGTGGGCACGAAGGCCTCCGGGCGCTGGAGCTCGCCGAGCGCATCAGCTCCAGCATCGAGGTCGCGCTCGCCGCGACCCTCG
The DNA here is from genome assembly GCA_036781285.1 of Thermodesulfobacteriota bacterium. Lineage (GTDB taxonomy): Bacteria > Desulfobacterota > Binatia > UTPRO1 > UTPRO1 > UTPRO1. Next base: position 2,504 of record DAIQBH010000194.1, read on the forward strand.
GACGCACCCCGTGACCGCGACGGCCGCCGCCGCGCGGCGCGCGCCCGACGTCCTGCTCGTCGCAGGCGAAGCGTCGGGCGACATGCACGGCGCCGATCTGGTGACCGCGCTCCGCGCCCGCGTGCCGGCCGTCCGGGTACGCGGCATCGGCGGCGCGCACCTCCGCGCGAGCGGCATGGACACGCTGATCGACGCCCACACGCTCTCGACCATGGGGCTCGTCGAGGCACGGGACCGGCTCGGCACGATTTGGCGCGCCTACCGCGCCGTCCGTCGCATCGTTCGCGAGGAGAAACCCGACCTCGTGATCCTGATCGACTTCGCCGAGTTCAACATGGCGCTCGCGGGGGTCGCCGCCCGCGCCGGCGTGCCGGTGCTCTATTACATCAGTCCGCAGGTATGGGCCTGGCGGCGGGGCCGGATCCGGAAGATCGCGCGCCGCGTGAGCCGCCTGGCGGTCGTGTTCCCGTTCGAGGTGCCGCTGTATGCCGGGAGCGGCGTGCGTGCGGATTTCGTCGGCCACCCGCTGCTCGATCGCGTGCACGCGACCCGCGAACGCGCCGCCGTCTTCGCCGCGCACGGCTTCGATCCCGCCAAGCGGCTCGTCGCGCTGCTTCCCGGCAGTCGCCAGAAGGAAATGCAGCTGCTGTTGCCGGCCATGGCCGAAGCGGCCGCGCGACTCGTCGCGCGCGGCGACACGCAGTGCGTGTTGGCCCTCGCCGACACGTTGAGCCACGAGGACATTGTCGTTAGCATGCGCGGCGCCGCGCTCACGATCCCGGTGGTGAGCGGCGAAACCTACGACCTCGTGCATGCGAGCGACGCCGTCATCGTGGCATCCGGCACCGCCACCCTGGAGACCGCGCTCTTGGAGCGCCCGATGGTGATCGTCTACCGGACGGCCCCGCTGACCTACGCGCTCGCGCGCCGGCTCGTCTCGGTGCCCTTCATCGGCATGCCCAACCTGATCGCCGGCCGCCGCGTCGTACCCGAGCTCCTTCAGGACGACGTCACGCCCGACCGCATCGTCGCCGAGGTGGCGCGCGTTCTCGACGACCCGGCGCACGCCGCCGCGACCACGCGGGCGCTTGCCGAGGTCCGGCACGCGCTCGGCGAGGGCGGAGCGGCCGACCGCGCCGCCGCGATCGCCGCGGAGATGCTCGCGTGAGCGCCGCGGCGACGACCCGTTCGCGGGGCTCGGGCGCGACGTACCTCCGTCTCCTCCGCTACCTCCGGCCGTACGTGTGGCCGTGGTTCACCGCGGCGATGGTGGCGATGCTCCTCTTCAGCGGCCTCACCGGGCTGATGCCGCTGCTCGTCGAGCGCGTCTTCGACGACATCTTCGCCGCCCGCGAAATCAGCGCGCTGAACCTGCTCCCGGCGGCGATCGTTCTCATCTTCCTGCTGCGCGGCATCACGAGCTTCACGCAGAACTACCTGATGGATCTCGTCGGGCAGCGCATCATTTGCGATCTCCGGGACGAGCTGAATCAGCACATCCAGCGCCTCTCGCTCGCGTTCTTCAACCGCACCCCGACCGGCGACATCCTCTCGCGCGTCAGCAACGACGTGGCGCTCGTGCGCACGGCGCTCACCGACGCCGTCGCTTCGGTCATGCGCGACGCCACCTCGCTCGTCGCGCTCGTGGTGGTCGCCTTCTACAAAGACCCGGTCCTGGCGCTGATCGCGTTCCTCGTCTTCCCGGCGTCCGTGCTGCCCATCGTGAAGCTCTCGCAACGCCTGCGACGCTTCAGCAAGCGCGGGCAGCGCACGCTCGGCACGCTGACGTCGCTTCTCCAGGAAACCGTCCAGGGGAACCGCGTCGTGAAGGCCTTCGGCATGGAGGACTACGAGCGCGAGCGCTTCCAGGCCGAGAACCGCCGGCTGTACCGCCTCTACATGAAGGCGAGCATGATCAAGGCGCTCACGACGCCGGCGCTCGAGGTGCTCGCTGCTTTCGCCATCGGCGGCGTCGTTTGGTACGGCGGCAACAGCGTCATCGCGGGGGGAAGGAGCCAAGGATCCTTCCTCGCCTTCCTGACCGCGATGTTCCTTCTCTACGAGCCGTTCAAACGGCTCACCAAGGCGAACGCGACGATCCAGCAGGGCGTCGCCGGCGCCGAGCGCGTCTTCGACCTCCTCGACACCGAGCCCGAGGTCGTCGATCGACCCGGCGCGCGCTCTCTCACCGCGATGCGCCGCGGGATCGTGTTCGAGAACGTCGGGTTCCGCTACGGCACCGAGCCGGTGCTCAAGGAGGTCAACCTCAAGATCCAGGCCGGGGAGGTCGTGGCGCTGGTCGGCATGAGCGGAGGAGGCAAGAGCACGCTCGCGGACCTGATCCCTCGCTTCTACGACGTGACCGAGGGCCGCATCGCGATCGACGGCGTCGACGTGCGCGACTATACGCTGCGGTCCCTCCGCGCGCAGATCGCGCTCGTGACCCAGTTCACGTTCCTCTTCAACGACACCGTCCGCGCCAACATCGCCTACGGCGACCCCGGGAAGTCGATGGACGACGTGGTGACGGCCGCGCAGGCCGCGAACGCGCACGAGTTCATCACCGCGCTGCCGCAGGGCTACGACACGCCGATCGGCGAGCTCGGCGTCACGCTGTCGGGCGGACAACGACAGCGGCTCGCGATCGCCCGCGCGCTCCTGAAGGACGCGCCCATCCTCATCCTCGACGAGGCGACGTCGGCGCTCGATACCGAGTCGGAGCGGCTCGTGCAGCAGGCGATCGAGCGCCTCATGGTGAACCGCACGACGCTCGTCATCGCGCATCGTCTCTCGACGATCCGCCGCGCCGACCGCATCGTGGTGGTCGTACGTGGCCAGATCGTGGAGGAAGGGACGCACGAGGAGCTCCTGGCCCTCGGCGCCGAGTACCGGAAGCTCTACGACCTCCAGTTCCAGGAGCCCGCAACCGCCGCCGCCGATCCCGATCGGCTGCTGCACTAAATCGATGGCAGGGGCGCGCCGCGCGTTCCTCCAGCGCCTCGTACCGCTCGGCGCCTGGCTGATCGCGGCGGTGCTCTTCTTCCTCCGTTGGACGACGCGGAAAGAGCTCGTGAACGATCGAGGTCTCTACGCGCGCTGGCGCGCGGGGGAGCGTCTGATCGTCGCGTTTTGGCACGAGCAGCTCGTGCTGATGCCGTGTTTCGAATGGTGGCCGCCGCGCGTGTGCATCATGATCAGCCAGCACCGCGACGGCGAGCTGATCGCGCGCGCCGTCCGTCCGCTCGGCATCGAGGCCGTACGTGGATCGTCGACCCGAGGAGGACGGGGCGCGCTCCGGAAGATCCTGGAGGCTTACGCGGAGGGCGCGAGCCTCGCGTGGACACCGGACGGCCCGCGCGGGCCGCGTCGCGTCGCGAAGACGGGCGTCGTCCACACCGCGCGTGCGACCGGAGCCCTCATCGTGCCCGTCGGCGCGGCGGCGCGCCGCGGCCGCCGACTCGGGAGCTGGGACCGCATGGTGCTCCCGTGGCCCGGCACGACGATCGCGTTCGTCGTCGGCACGCCGATCGCCGTGCCGCCCGACGCGACGCCCGAGGCGATCGAGAGCGCACGCGCCGCGCTGGAGTCGGCGCTCCAGCAGGCTACCGCCGAGGCGGCGGCGCGCGTCGGCGCCGCGGTCGACGCACCCTCGCGAATTGCGGACCCGGAGCGCCGTTAGTATGAGGGCCGCCATGTCGCACGCCCGTGCCCTCGTGGTTCTCGTGGTCCTCGCGGGGATCCTCGCGGTCGCCGTGCCGGCGCGCGACACGTGCGCCGCCGACGCCGCGCCCGCCGCCGAGAAGCCCGCCGCCCCAGCCGGGAAGAAGGCGGGCACCGAAGCCGCGGAACCGACGACCGTCGAAGCGCTGAAGACACGGATCGAAGGCGAGGACGTGCGGGACTTCCGCAGCTTCTGCGACACGTGGATGCGGAAGCTCGCCGACCGGACGAGCCACAACGCCGCGAACATCGCGTGGACCAAAGGCGGACCCGGCGTCGTCGGGGAGTACGTGAGCTACGGGACCGACCGCACCTGCGTCGCCAAGGAAGAGCCTGGCAAGGTCCCGATCGGCAAGATCACCTACCGCGAAACCAGATACCGGAAGGAAGGCGCCAGCGAAGCCGTCGCGCAAAGCGCCGCGGAGACGATCGTGGAGCAGACCGACGTCACCGAGATCTTCCGCTTCGCCAAAGGCCGCTGGCAATACTAGGCGCCGGCACGGGCGGTCGGGGCTGGTGGCGACGACGCCTCGCCCTCTTCAACGCCGCGGTCGTGGCGGGCGGCGCGCTGCTGGTGCCGGCGGCGCTCGTGGCCCTCGCGGTGAGGCCCGCGTGGCGGCGCGGCCTCACCGAGCGCTTCGGAGACGTCGAGCCGACGCCAGCGGGTCAGCCGGCCATCTGGATCCATGGCGCGTCGGTGGGTGAGCTGACGGCGCTGGCGCCGGTCGTCCACGCGCTTCGCCACGAGCTCCCCGATCATCGCCTCGTGCTGTCCAGCATGACCGTCGGCGGGCGCACCGCCGCGGCGAGCCGCGTCCGCGACGCCGACGGACGCTTCCTCTTCCCGCTCGACCTTCCGATGCTCGTGGCGCGCGCGCTCGACCGCGTGCGCCCGCGGCTCGTGCTCTTCAGCGAGACCGAGCTCTGGCCGAACTTTCTCGGAGCGCTCGCGGCGCGCGGGATTCCCGCGATCATGGTGAGCGGCCGCATCTCGCCCGGCGCCTTCGCGCGCTACCGGCGATGGCGCTGGCTCTTCGCTCCGGCCCTCGAGAGCGTGCGCTGGTTCTGCGTGCAATCCCTGGACAGCGCGCGCCGTCTCGTCGCCCTCGGCGCGCCGGCCACGCGGGTCGTCGTGACGGGGAGCCTCAAGACGGCGCCGCCGCTCCCCCCGGCCGACACGGCGCTCTCGCTCGCGTCGCTCGGCGTCGCGAGCGATCCCGTGCTCGTCGCCGCGAGCACGCACGCGGGGGAGGAGGACGCCGTGCTCGACGCGTTCGCGCGCATCCGGGCCGGCGAGCCGCGTGCCCGCCTCGTCCTGGCCCCGCGGAAGCCCGATCGAACCGAGGAGGTGGCCGGGATCGTCGGCTCCCGCGGCCTCGCGCTGGCACGCCGCTCCACCCTCGGGCCCGGCGCCCGCTGGCCCGAGGACGTCCCCGTCCTGCTGCTCGACACGCTCGGCGAGCTCGCCGGGCTCTATCGCGGCGCGCGCCTCGCGTTCGTCGGCGGCACGCTCGTCCCGGTCGGCGGCCACAACGTGCTCGAGCCGGCCGCCCTCGGCGTCGCACTCGTCGTCGGACCGCACGTCGCGAACGTCGCCACCGACGTCGCACGCCTCCGCGCCCGCGGCGCCGCGGTCCAGGCCGACGACGCCGCGACGCTCGCGGTCCGCGCGGCCGAGCTGTTCCTCGATCGCGAGGCCGCCGCCGCCGCTGGGCGCGCCGCCGCGGAAACCGTCGCCGATCTCCAGGGGCCCCTCGCCGTGACGCTCGCGATCGTCCGCGGCACCCTCGCGTCCGCGCCGATGCCCGAAAGTGCCCGCACGTGAGCGGCGCGGCCCGCACCGTCGAGCGCCTGTGGGACGGGACCGGCGTCCTCGCGCGCGTCGGCCGCGCCGTGCTCGCGCCGTTGGCCGGACTGTATGCGGTCGGCGTCGGCGTACGGAACGCGGCGTATGGCGTCGGCGTCCTTCGAAGTCGCCATGCCGCGGTCCGCACGGTGAGCATCGGCAACGTCCGCGTCGGGGGAACCGGCAAGACACCACTCACGCGCTGGCTCGCGGCGCGCGTGCAGGCGCGCGGGGTGGCGGTCGCGATTCTCACCCGCGGGTACGGCGGCACCGCGACCGCACCGCACGTGGTCGGCGACGGCACGCGGGTCCTCGGCACGGTCGCGGAGTCCGGTGACGAGGCCGTCATGCTCGCGCGTACGAGCGGTGTACCAGTGGTCGCGGGCGCCGATCGCGCCGCCGCGGCCGCGCTCGCGGTCGAGCGCTTCGCGCCGCGCCTGCTCCTCTGCGACGACGCGTTCCAACACCGCGCGCTCCGCCGCGACCTCGACATCGCGCTCGTCGACGCGGGCGAGCGGGGCGGTGTCGGCCGCCTGTTGCCGGTCGGTCCGCTGCGCGAGCCGCTCCGCGCGCTCCGGCGTGCCCAGTTCCTCCTCGTACGCGAGCGGGAAGCGACGGACGCCATGCCGCCGCCGCTCGTCGCGGGGCAGCGCGTGCTGCGCCTCCGATTCGCACCCCGCGCGCTCGTGCAGCCGGCGCCGGACGGCTGGCGGGAGATCGGGCTCGCCGCGCTCGCCGGCCAACGCGTGCTCGCGGTGAGCGCGGTCGCGCGCCCGGCGCCCCTCTATCGCACGCTCCGTGATTGGGAAGCGGAGCTCGTCCACGTCCTCGAGTACCAGGATCACCACCCGTACGACGCGCGCGACTGGCACGCGATCGCAGGGGCGGCGAAGGACGTGGACATGATCGTGACGACGGAGAAGGACCTCGTGAAGCTCGAGGCGTTCCCGTTCGCACGCGGGAAGCTCGTCGCGATCCGGCTCGGGGTCGACGTCGAGGACGCCGACGCACTCGTGGACGCCGTGATCGCCGACGCAGGCGCGCACACGCCATGAGCGGCGCACGCGGCCGGGGACGACCCGCCGTCTTCGTCGACCGCGACGGCACACTGAACCGCGAAGTGCACTTTCTCCGGCGCGTCGCCGATCTCCGACTTTTGCCCGGCAGCGCGGCGGGAGTGCGGGCCCTCGGCGACGCGGGCTTCACCGTCGTCGTCGTCACCAACCAATCAGGCGTCGCGCGCGGGCTCATTGCGCCGGTGACGCTCGACGCGATTCACGCGACGCTCCACCACCGCCTCGCGGCCGCCGGCGCCGCCGTGGCCGGGATCTACGCGTGTCCGCACCATCCGACGGAAGGCCGTCCGCCGCTCCGCCGCCGGTGCCGGTGTCGAAAGCCCGCGCCGGGGCTCGTCCTCCGCGCCGTGCGCGAGCACGGCCTGGATCTCGAACGCAGCTATTGCGTCGGCGACAGCGACGCGGACCTCGGGCTCGCCCGTGCGATCGGGACACGGAGCGTCCTCGTGCTGACGGGCCACGGTCGACGGACGGCAGCCGCGCACGACGACCGGCCGCCGGCAGACCACGTCGCCGTCAACTTTCGTGCGGCGGCGGAGTGGATTATAGACGACGCGCGCACCGCGTCGGTCCGGCGCCCGCGCAGGAGGTAGTGATGCCGGTCAGCCAGGAGCTCCTCGACATACTCGCGTGTCCGAAGTGCAAGCAGCCCGTCACGCTGAACTCGGAAGCAACCGGGCTCACCTGCGCGCAATGTCAGGTCGAGTACCCCATCATGGACGACATCCCCGTGATGCTGATCGACGAGGCGAAGCCGCTGGCTCGCGGCTGAAAGCGCCGCTCCGGCACGCCCGCACGCGGGCCAGCGAGCCGGACCGCCCGAAGGGCCGCCACCAACGCATGACCCGCGAACGCATCCTGCTCGTGCAGACCGCTTTCCTCGGCGACGTCGTGCTGACGACGCCGCTCCTGGGGGCCCTCCGCCGCCACTTGCCCGATGCGACCATCACGATGCTCGTCACGCCGGCCGCGCGCGCCCTGGTCGCGCACCATCCCGCGGTCGATCGGGTGCTGGTCGACGACAAGCGCGGCGCGGATCGCGGTCTCGGCGGCCTGGCGCGTCTCGCACGTCGACTCCGCGCCGAGCACGTCACGATCGCGATCGCGGCGCAGAAGTCGATCCGCACGGCACTGGCACTCCGGGCCGCGGGCATTCCGCGCCGCATCGGATTCGCGACCGCCCCGGCCGCGCGCCTCTACACCGATCGCGTGCCGCGTCCGCTCGAGCGCCACGACCGCGATCGCTTGCTCGCGCTCCTGGCGCCGCTCGGCATCGATCAGGTGGACCCAGCCGTGTTGCAGCCGCGGATCGTCGTCGACGCCGCGACCGAAGCGCGCGCTGCCAGTCTGCTCGCACCGCATGCTCGGAGCGGTCGCCCGCTCGCCGCGCTCTGTCCCGGCTCCGCATGGCGGACGAAGCGCTGGCCCGCGGCGGCCTTCGGCGCGCTCGCCCGCGCGCTCGACGCCGACGGGTACCGCTGCCTCCTCTTCGGTGGGCCCGACGAGCGCGCGCTCCCGGCCTCGGTGGCCTCCGCCGCCGACGGGCGCGCCGTCGATCTCGGCGGGACGACCGATCTGCCGCTGCTCGCGGCGGTCATGGGCCGGGTCGCCGTCGCGGTCACCAACGACAGCGCGCCGATGCACCTCGCGACGGCCGCGGGGATCCCGCAGGTCGCCATCTTTTGCGCGACGGTGCCGGCGCAAGGATACGGCCCGCTCGGAACACGCGCGCTGGTCGTCGAGCGCGACCTCGCGTGTCGCCCGTGCGGCCGACACGGCGGGGAGCGCTGTCCGCGCGGCACCGACGACTGCATGGAGCTCGTGACGGTCGCCGACGTACGCGCCGCCGTCGCTCGGGTACACGCGCGTGCAGCCTGAGACGACGGTCGCGCGCGACCTCGTGCTCGCGGTGGTCCAGGTCGCGCCCGAGCTCGATCCGGCGCCCGCGCTCGCCGCCGTACACGCCGCGCGCCGCGTCCTCGTGCGCCCGCCAGCGCTCGCCGCGTTGCCCATTCCAGCTGGCGTCGAGCTCTCGATCGATCCCGAGTGCGACCGGGCCGCGATCGCAGCACGCGTGCGCCGGCATCCCGACGAGGTCGTCGTCGTGCTGCACGACGACGAGCGTCTTTCGCCGGAGCTTTCGGAAGGACTCGCCGCGCTCGTCGCCGAGCCGAGCCCCGCCGGCAGCCACGCAGCCGCGCATCGCGTGCGCTTCCTCGGCCGCGACATCGTGACCGACCCCGTCACGCTCGCGTGGCGGGGACCCGTCACGCGCCACACGGCGCCGGCACGGCTTCCCGGCCACGTAGCAACCGCACCCGCGAGCGTGACGGCCACCATCGACCGCCTCGAGGCCTTGGCGATTCACACCCGCGGCACGGCGCCCGCCGGCCTCGCCGACTTCGTCGGCCGTCCGATCGGCGCGCTCCTGCGCCGCCTCTGGCGACGGCGCCGCGACGGCGTGCCCGGCCTCGTCTTGTCGATCGTCGAGACCTACGGCGAGGTGTTGGGCGCGGCCCAGGCCTGGGAGCGCCACGGTATCGCCGCTCGCCGGGCGGAGCGGGAGAGCGGCGTACCGCACGGGTTCCACATCTGGCGCACGCCGATGGGGACGCTCACGCTCCGCGACGGCACTCCGGCGGCGCTCCGCGAGGCGCTTCTCGACGCGACGCCCGACGTCGTGGCCG
>DAIQBH010000195.1:0-11813 GCA_036781285.1 Thermodesulfobacteriota bacterium
GGCAACATGTTCTGGATCGTCGGGATCGCCCTCGTCGCATCCTGGGTCGTCGCCGTCGTGTTCACGCCCTACCTGGGGGTGAAGCTGCTGCCGAGCATCCCGAAACGAGAGGGCGGGCACGCGGCGATCTACGACACGCCGCACTACAACCGCTTCCGCCGCGTTCTCGGTCTCGTGATTCGCCGAAAATGGCTCGTCGCAGGCGGCGTGGTCGGCGCCTTCGTCGTCGCAATCCTCGCGTTGCGCGCGGTGGATAAGCAGTTCTTCCCGAATTCCGATCGACCCGAGGTGCTGGTCGACGTGCAGATGCCGTATGGAACGGCGATCGAGCAGACGAGCGCCGCCGCCGCCAAGGTCGAATCCTGGCTCTCCGAGCAGCCCGAAGCCGCGATCGTGACCGCCTACGTCGGACAGGGTGCGCCGCGCTTCTTCCTCGCCATGGGCCCGGAGCTCCCCGACCCCTCGTTCGCGAAGATCGTCGTGTTGACGGAGAGCGAAGCCTCGCGCGAGACGCTGAAGCTCAAACTACGACAGGCGGTGGCCGACGGCCTGGCGCCGGAGGCTCGCGTGCGGGTCAGCCAGCTCGTGTTCGGTCCGTACACGCCCTATCCCGTCGCCTTCCGGGTGATGGGGATCGAGCCCGACAAGGTCCGCGACATCGCGGCCGAGGTACGTGACGTCATGCAGGCAGCACCGCAGACCAGAACCGTCAACAGCGATTGGGGCGAGCGCGTGCCGACACTTCATTTCTCGCTCGATCAAGACAGGCTGCAAGCGATCGGCTTGGCGTCGAGCGACGTCGCTCAGCAGCTCCAGTTCTTACTCGCCGGCGTTCCGATCACCGAGGTCCGAGAAGACATCCGCTCGGTCGCGGTCGTCGCCCGCTCCGCCGGAGACGCGAGGCTCGATCCGAGCCGGGTCACCGATTTCACCCTGTTGGGAAGTGCCGGCCAACGGATTCCGCTGTCGCAGATCGGCGCCGTCGAGATCCGCATGGAAGACCCGATCCTGCGTCGCCGCGATCGCACACCGACGATCACCGTACGGGGCGACGTCGCCGAGGGTCGGCAGCCGCCGGATGTTTCCGCCGCTCTTTCCGAGGCGCTGCGGCCCATCATCGCGAACCTGCCGACGGGGTACCGGATCGAGGCAGGCGGCGCGATCGAGGAGTCCGTCAAGGCGACCACGGCAATGGCTCCGCTGTTCCCCATCATGATCGCCCTCACGTTGATCACGATCATCTTCCAGGTCCGGTCGATCTCCGCGATGGCGATGGTGGTCGCGACCGCACCGCTCGGCCTCATCGGGGTCGTGCCGACCTTGCTGCTCTTCCATGAGTCGTTCGGGTTCAACGCGCTGATCGGCCTGGTTGCGCTTTCTGGAATCCTGATGCGCAACACGCTGATCCTGATCGGTCAGATCCGCACGAACGAGGAGGAGCGATTGCGGCCGTTCGACGCCGTCGTCGAAGCCACGGTCCAGCGCTCGCGGCCGGTCATCCTGACGGCACTCGCCGCGATGCTGGCATTCATTCCGCTCACTCACTCGGTCTTCTGGGGAACGCTGGCGTACACCTTGATCGGTGGAACGTTCGCCGGGACGATCCTCACGCTGGTGTTCTTGCCGGCGCTCTACGCCATCTGGTTCAAGATCGAAGCGACGACGACGGAACGGGAGCTCGCTCACTCGATGCGAACGGCGCATGTCGCCTGACGCCACACTGTTTGCCAATTGGAGGTCCAACATGACGGCAAAGACACTCGAAGACGCCATGGCGCAGAATCACGCTGCGCTGGAACTACGGATTCCCCCGCCCATGGTGGGTGTCGCAATTGGCGCCGGCATGTGGGCGCTGGCGCGTGTTCTGCCGACCCTGCAGTTGCCCAAACTAGCCGGGCCGTCGGTTGCAATAACCTTGGCCGCAATTGGCGCTGCCATCGCTCTGGGCGGCGTCGTGTCCTTTCGGCGCGCCAGGACCACGGTCAATCCACTGAAGCCCGAGACATCCGCAGCACTGGTTTCCACCGGTGTGTATTCGTTCACGCGTAATCCAATGTACTTGGGCATGGCGTTGGTCCTGCTCGCCTGGGCCGTGTACCTGTCATCCATCTGGTCCCTGGTCGGCCCGGTGCTCTTCGCGTTGTACATCACCAAGTTTCAGATCATTCCGGAGGAGCGGGTGCTCGACCGGCTTTTTGGAGAGCCCTTCGCCGAGTACAAGAAGCGAGTCCGCCGATGGCTGTGAGATTGCTGCCAGCTCTGTTGGCAATGTCCATCAGCTCTTTCGAATGATGTTCGACCTCGACGCGACACGCGCGTTCATCGGCAGCGCCACGGACGCGAAGGTGAAGGGTGACTGGCAGCGGCTACGTGGCTCTGCTCTCTGATCGGGATGACTGACCTGGGGCAACCCGTTCGGCCCGTTCGCACGCGGCCGCGAGAGCGTCGAGGCCACGTTGGCGAGCGCAGCGGCACGCATGCCGGGCGGCAGGGCGACCGACTTCGATCGGATCGCAACGTATCGGGCCGAAAACCTGGCGGTGGCGGTCGAGGTGGACACGTAGAAATGGGCGGCGGCACGGCGGCCCTCCGCGTCACCAATGTGTTCCGGCTGGAGGGCGATGCCTGGAAGCTCGTTCATAGGCATGCCGATCCGATCACATCGCCGCGCTAGACATATTCGATGATTTCCGGATGGTCGCGAAGCATCAGTTCCGGGTCACGCGGTTTTTCAGCAACCTGCTGGTCAGTCGGCCCTCGCTCGATCCACGCGGGCGATCCAGGTCTCGATCACGTCCCCGTCGTAGCCGAAGGTCTCGTGCTGGCGCGGCGCGCCGAACGCGGCGTGCGCGATCGGAACGAGCCCGAGCCGCCGCTCGATCGCCTCGCACTCCGATCGGCCCTCGGCCGTGGAGCACAACGACGTGTGCACGTAGTGGAGACACTTCCCCGGACCCACGGCCGCGGCCATGGCGTCCGAGTGGCGCGCGTCGATCACCGCCCGGGGCGGCCCCACGTACGTCGGCAACCGGACGACCCGTCGACCCGCGGACGGGAGATAGGCGACGCCGCACTCGGGAGGCATGCGTTCGAGATGGTCTCGGACCAGGCGGTACTCGCGATGCTCCGGTGTTCGATCGGCTACGACCGGCCATCCGAAACCCATCCAGGCGAGGCCGAGCAGCAGCGTGGCGGCTCCGACCACCGAGCCGCGGCTGAGGTACGCCGCCGGGATCGCGGCGACGGCAGCCAGGACCGGCAACGTCAGGTAGAGCCGGAAGTAGGACTGCTGCCAGATCCAGCTCGCATCGAACGCCTGCCGTGTGAGGAGCATGGCCGCGACGGCGATCCCGGCAGGCACCGCGAGCCAGCGCCACGGGGCGAGTACGGCGTACGCGAGCGCGGGAAGCGCGATCCAGACGAGCGGCCAGGGCGAGGGCGTCGGCGGCCGGAAGACCGTGCCCGCCCGAATGTTGCCGAACACGTCGAGGACTGCGGTGGCGCTCGTGAACAGCAGGACGCCGCCGCTCACCGCCGCGGCGGCGAGAGTCATGAGGACGCGCCGCCGCCAACTCGCGGTATCGCCCGCTAGGACGACGAACGGCACCGTCGCCATCAGTACCCACGCGCACGGATGGATGCGCGCCGCTTGCGAGACGAGCAGCCCCGCCGCGACCAGCAGCGCCGCGGCACGCCACCGGCCTCCCGCTTCCATCGCGAACAGCGCGGCGAGCATCGCGGCGGCGCCGGCGGTGCCGAGGAACGCGATCGCCGGAAAGTACGCTTCCGTGGCGCCCATGCGGATCGCGACCGGGTCGATCGCGAGGAGCCCCGCCGCCGTCACGGCGGCGCTCGTCCCGAGCCCCACCATGCGGCCGATCACGAAGGCGAGCGGCGGCAGCAGCGCCGAGAAGAGCGCGTTGGCCGCGAAGATCGCCCAGTCCGGGCTCGCGGGCGCGAGGGCCGCGATCGGAGCGAAGATCTCGTGATAGCCGGGGCCATACGCCGCGATGTCTCCCGGATTGCTCGTGACCGCGGCGACGAACCGCGGACCGTGCCCGTTGACGTGCAGCGGCCCCCACGGGCCGAGAGCGAGACGTGCCAGGAGCGCCACCGCGGCGACGATCGACGCCGGCCAGAGCGGGGTCACCGGCCGGAACCGCCGGCCCCAGAGCGCCGCGACGATCGCCGCGGCGCATGCGGGCACGATCCAGACGAGGCCCACGTCCCATCGCAGGACCGGAATCCCCACGAACCGCGCCGCCAGATCGATCGCGCCGAGCACGAGCCCGGCGACCGCCAGGGCCGAGGAGCGTACGAGCAGCAGCACGGCCAGGACGACCAGGCTCGCGCCGATCAGCATGCCGCGTGCGCCGCGCACCGATTCGAACCACCAGGGGAGCACCGTGGGATCGTCGGCGTGCAGCGCCACCGCGTCGGGCGCGGGCAACCCGTGATCGCGCGATCGAATCGTCTCGGCGAAGAAGGCCGTGACGGCGTCGCGCTCGGCCGCCGGGGACCGGGGCAGCTCGTAGTCGATCGTGAAGCTGCGCGATTCGTGCACGCTCTGCCACCGGCCGCGCTCGACGACCAGGACCTCGACCGCCGCGCCGCCGTCGGGCCGCCGTACGGAGATCACGACGCCGTTGTCCGAACCGCGATGCACGCCTTCGACGCGGAAGCCCTGGGGCAGCGGCGCGCCGCTCCCATAGGGCGCGAGCAGGGTCTCCCACGTCGGCCGATCGTCGAACGGGCGCGGTGGGACGACCAACGCCACGAGCCCGATGAGCAACGCCAATGCCCCCGCGGCCCAGGATCGCGTCATCGGGCCGGAGAGTGTCGCTCCGATCGCCTCGCGGTCAAGCCGATCGGCTCTCGCCACCATGTCGCCCGCATCGACGTGCCCCCAACCCGACGTGGCCCCCACCTTGTACGGCTCGGCGCTTGTCGACTACCGTGCGACCCGGCCGCGGCTTCGTGGTGCCGCCGGCATCCCGCTCATGTCGCGCTCGCGCATACTGCTCATCGCCACCATCGGCATCGTCGCGGTCACCGCGCTGTTCCTCCTCCGCACGCCGCCCGCAGCGGAACGGGCGGGGAACCCGGCGGTACCCTCCGAGGTCGCGCATGCGATGCCGAGCGCCGGTTCTTCACCCACGCCGGCCCCCGCAGCCGAGCGAGTCCCGGACGGGAAAGAGACGCTCGCCGAGCTGGCGAGCTCCAAGAATGCGATGGAAGTCGCCGCCGACCTCCGTCACAAGGCGCGCTTTCCCCGCACGTCCCGCCGCATCGAAGACAATCTCGACCCGATCCTGAAGACGCGTACGGTGCAGGAGCGCGTGAACCCACCCGGACAAGGCCGGAAGCCGGCGCTCGTCGTCTTCGCGTCCTCGGTGAGCTACGAGGCGCCGAACCCGATCATCCTGTTCGCCAAGTTCATCCGCGAGTACCCGGACGACTGGGCGACGGAGACGAACGGCGAGATCGCCGGCGAGCTCACGAACGCCGACGACGTCGTCGTGGCGCAGGTCGACTTCAACGACGACGGTCGGGATCGCGACATCGAGGCGGGCGACGGCGTCTACACGACGATCCTCACCCCCACCGAGGACGAGATCGACCGGTGGAGCGGCCTGATTCGCGTCAAAGTGTACGGCCAGACGAGCGGCGGAGAGCGGCGAAGCGCCAGGACCCGCTTCTACTACGGTGCCCCGGGCGCACGGCTGACGGGCAAGTACCGTGACGAGCTGTCGGGCGGCCATCTCCGGCTCTTCGCCGAGGTCGACGTGAGCGCGCCGGCCGAGTACCGCCTCGATGCGACACTCAGCGGGTCGCGCGGATTGCTCGCCTGGGCCGCGAACACCGTCCGGCTCGAGGCCGGCATCCGCTGGCTGCCGGTCAATTTTTGGGGCCTCGCGCTCCGCGAGGCCAACGAGCCCGGTCCCTATCGGCTGTCGTCGGTCGCGCTCTCGAACGTGACCGCGACGCCCCCCCAGCTGAACGACGCGATCGGCACGTCCTACCAGACGGGTCCCTACAACCCGCAGGACTTCACCACCGAGCGCTACAACGACCCGCGGCTCCTCGAGAAGGCCGACCGCGTCGAAGCGAAGGCCCGGGGCGACACGGCGAGTGTCCAATAACGACCGGATCCTGACGTTCGCGGAATACGCCGCGATCCGGCACGCGACCCCGTACGTCGTGGACGCGCGGCGAGACGGCGCCCGTCTCGTGCTCTTCGGCGGCTGGCACAGCTCCGATCCCTCGCTGCCGATGTTCGACCAGATCGAGGCGGCCTTCCTCCAGCTCGGTCCCGAGCTCGTCCTGCACGAGGGCACGCCGCCGCACCCCGAGCCCGATCGAGAGATCGCGATCCGCCGACACGGGGAGGCCGGCTTGGTGACGCACCTCGCGGCGCGCACCGGCATCGCGACGGCGAGCATGGACATCCCGCTCCCCGAGGAAGCGCGCCTGCTGCGGCACGAGCTCTCCTCCGGTGAGGCGCTGGTGTTCCTGGTCGTCCGGCAGTTGGCGTCCTTCAACCGTAAGACCGCCCGCATGGATTTCGACGGATACTTCGGTGACTTCTTCGACCTCATCGGACCGGCGCTGGAACTCCCCACGATCGACTGGGCGTTGATCGACCGCGAGCACCGCCGGATGCTCGGACGTCCGCTTGCGGTGCGCGACGTGACCGGCCACGAGACCAATCCGATGCGGGACGCGCTGCCGACGCAGCGGATCGCGCGCCGGTCGAATCGCCTCCGCGACGAGTACATGCTCGCCCGCCTGCTCGCGGCGCTCGCGGACCACCGGCGGGTGTTCGCGGTGGTCGGCGTGACCCATGCGGTCATGCTGGAGCCGGCGCTCCGGCCGTCCGACCGGCAGTAGCAGCCTGCGGGCAGGCCCACGGAACGCGTTCAAACGACGCGGGCCCGGAGCCCACCGACGATCGTCGGCGAGTCCGGGCCCGCTTCGCGGATGTTTGCCTCGTTCCTTACGGAACCGGGTAGAAGGTCGCCTTGTTGGAGAGCTTCCAGCCCTTCGTGCTCTGCTGGGTCCAGAGACCGCGGATCGCCCACTCCTCGGACCCGACGTAGACGCGGGTCACCATGTCGGCGATCGACTGCGACAGGTCGCCGTACGCCTTCAGCGTGAGGACGTAGTGGCCGATCGCCTGCTTGGTCTTGATCTGGTAGACGCCGCCGCCCGCCCGCGCGCCACGGTTCTTGTACCGCGTCGACTTCGCGTTCTGGACCTCGATCGAGCCCTTCACCAGCGACGAACGCCAGAGGACGTTGCCGTTGACGTCTTGGAGCTCGATCACGAAGTGATTGTTGATGAAGTCGACCGACATCGGCGCGATCAGCCGGCCGTGGAAGTAGAACAGATCAGGCATATCGTTGACGCCGAACTTGATGCGGGCCGGATCGGCGCAGATCGGCTCGATGCAAGTGTTGAGGCAGTTGTCGAGCGGCTGCTGCGGCTTGTCGAGGCGGCACCCGCTGACGGTGTTGCCGTCGTCGCAGGTCTCGACGTTCTGCGGCTGCACCACGCCGTCACCGCACGACGTGCAGTCGAAACGGCAGATGGGCTGGCCGTTCGGACCGAGTGCCGGGTTCGGCGGATCGCAGGTCTCACCGGCATCGATCACGAAGTTGCCGCAATTCGGGCCGACGCAGCTTCCGTTGTTGACGTATTCGCAGAGCGCGCCGCCGCCCTGCGAGTCGCACGAGTCGTCCGTGCAGGGATTGCCGTCGTCACAGTCGTACGGATCGCCGATGCAGTTGCCGAAGCCGTCGGCCTCGTCGTCGACCGTGCAGAAGCTCCCGTCGTCGCACGGCGTGCCCGCGGGCAGGAAGGCGTCGGCCGGACAGAAGTACGCGGCGCCGTCGCAGGTCTCCGCCTCGTCGCCCGAGCTCGCCGCCGGACGGCAGACGGTCGACGACGGCTCGACGACGTCCGTCGGACAGGCCGCGGCGCTGCCGCTGCAATTCTCGGTGACGTCACAGACGCCACCCGAAGGCCGGCAGACGACGGCGCTCGACTGGAACGAGTCGGCCGGACACGCCGAGCCGGAGCCCGTGCAGTTCTCGGCGGTGTCGCAGACGCCGTTCACCGGGCGGCAGACCGTCGACGGCGGCAGGTAGCCGTCCGCCGGACAGTCGACGTTGGTGCCGTCACAGTTCTCGGCCGTGTCGCACACGTCGGCGACCGCGCGACACTCGGTCGTGCTCGGCTCGCGTGCGTCGCTGGGGCACGCCGCGCCGGAGCCGGTGCAGTTCTCGGCGACGTCGCAGACGCCGGCTTCGGGCCGGCAGACCGTGCTGCTCGGCTCGAAGGCGTCGGTCGGGCAGTCGTCGTTCGTGCCGTCGCAGCTCTCGGCGACGTCACAGACGTCGGCGACCGCGCGGCACTCCGCCGTGCTCTTCGCGTCGGTCGGGCACGCCGCCGCCGAGCCCGTGCAGTTCTCGACGAGATCGCAGACGCCGGCCGCGCTCCGGCAGACCGTCGCGCTCGACTGGAAGACGTCCGTCGGACAGGCAGCGCCGGAACCCGTGCAGTTCTCGGCGACGTCACAGATGCCCGCCGAGGCGCGACACTCGGTGCTGCTCGGGAGGAAGACGTCGGTCGGACACGTATTGCTCACGCCGTCGCAGGTCTCCGCCGTGTCGCAGACGCCCGCGACCGCGCGGCACTCGGCCGTGCTCTTCGCGTCGGCCGGACACGCCGCGCCCGTTCCCGTGCAGTTGTCCGCCACGTCGCAGACGCCGCCCGACGGACGGCAGACCGTCGCGGCCGACTGGAATCCGTCGGCGGGACAATCGTCGTCGGTGCCGTTGCAGCTCTCCGCCGTGTCGCAGACGCCCGCCGTCGGACGGCAGACCGCGGAGCTCTTCGCATCGGACGGACACGCCGCCGCCGAGCCCGTGCAGTTCTCGACCGTGTCGCAGACGCCGGCCGCGGAGCGGCAGACGGTCGACGACGGTTCGAAGCCGTTCGCGGGACATGCGGCGCTCGACCCCGAGCAGTTCTCGGCGACGTCGCAGATACCCGCGGAAGCCCGGCACTGCACCGCCGAGGTCGCGAAGACGTCGGTCGGGCACGTCGCCGAACCGCCCGTGCAATTCTCGGCGACGTCACAGATGCCGGCCGAGCCGCGGCAGACCGTCGCCGCCGACTGGAAGCCATCGGAAGGACACGCCGCCGATCCGCCCGTGCAGTTCTCGGCGACGTCGCAGACGCCGGCCGAGGCGCGGCAGACCGTCGCCGCGCTCGCGAAGCCGTCCGCCGGACACGCCGGGCCCGAGCCCGTGCAGTTCTCGGCGACGTCACAGGGGCCGGCCGTGCCGCGGCAGACCGTCGCCGCGCTCGCGAAGCCGTCCCCCGGACACGCCGCGCCGGAGCCGGTGCAGGTCTCGGCCACGTCGCAGACGCCCGCCGAGGCGCGGCACTGCGTCCCCGCGCTCACGAAGCTGTTGCCGGGGCACGTCGCGGAGGAGCCGGTGCAGTTCTCGGCGACGTCGCAGACGCCCGCGGAGGCGCGGCATTGCGTCGCCGAGCTCGCGAAAGTGTTGCCCGGACACGCCGCCGACGAGCCCGTGCAATTCTCCGCGACGTCGCAGACGCCGGCGGTCGGCCGGCAGACGTTCGCGGAGGACAGGAAGGAATCGCCCGGGCAGGTGTTGCCGGAGCCGCTGCAATTCTCGGCGACGTCGCAGACGCCCGCCGACGCGCGGCAGACCGTCGAGCTCGGGAGCTTGGCGTCGGCCGGACACGACGCCGACGAGCCGCTACAGGTCTCGACCGCGTCGCAGACGCCGGCCGCGCCGCGGCAGGTGGTGCCGGCGCTCGCGAAGCGGCAGTTCGACGCGCAGCACGCGCCGTTCGGCGGGTCACACTGCTCGGATACCGCCGCGTCGACGACGCCGTTGCCGCAGAGGCTCGTGAAGCTGACCGTCACGAAGTGACCGTCGTTCGCTTGCGTACGGCTCGGAGAGCCGGGGTACTCGCAGGCGCCGCAGCCGCTCGTATTGCCGTGGCTCGCGCCGTGTCGGACGGCCGCTTCGCAGGAGTTCGAGCGCACCGAGCCGTTCCACGTGAACGTGAGCGTATGCCCCACCGCGCCGCCGTTGCTGACGGCGTGGATCTGCGCGCTCGTCGACTGGGTGAACGGCGTCTGGGTCGTGCCGCCACCGGCACCGATGCCGCCCGGGTCACCGATGCTCAAGCTGCCCGAGGTGAGCGAGCCGCCGCCTTGCGAACCCGTGAGGCCGCTGATGTCGGCCGAGCCGCTACAGCCGCTCACGTCCGCGTTGCGCTGGAACATGCCGACGCGCGACTCGGAGACGTCGAGGCGGTAGCCGCCCGGCGCCGTCACGTTGAAGCTCATGTTGTGCTGCGCGTTGCCGCTGGTGTCGCGCGTGCTCGCGGCGCCGACGTCGGCGTTGATGTTCCACGCGAAGCGCGACTGGAAGGTGGAGGTGTTCGCCGTCAGCGTCTGGCGCGACGAGCGCCGCGAGCCACTGCCGTCCCCGGCGTCACCGGTGCTGCCCGCCGTGCTGCCGCTGTGAGCCGAGATGCCTTGCGCGGCGGCGGAGGACGCGAAGATCAGCGTGATCGCGAGCGCCATGCCGAAGGAGCGGAATCCGCGTGCAAGGAAGGCAGGGTTCGTGGGGGCCATCATCTTCACTCCTCCGCCAGGTAGTGGCTCGTTCTGGCGCGGGTCAGGGAAAACTCGTGATTTGGTCGGACTACAGTCGGGGTACGGGCGCACGCGGTTTACCACGAGCGCCATGCCGACTGTCAACGAAAAAGCGCAGACCGATCGCATACGTCGGAAAGTTTCTCGGGCGCGGAAACCACGCGCGAGTTCGCTCTTCCTGCGCGCTGACCCACCTCGTCTCACGCCGAATCGAGTCGCGCGTTCGTGCAATGGCTATGGCGAAGCGGTCGTGGCTCGCAGTGTCGCGAGATACTCGGGGGCGTCGCGCTGCCGCGGATGGTCGCGGATGAAGTTTTCGAGATAGCGGACCCCCTCGGCGGCCCGACCGGTCGTCCGATAGATCTCGAAGAGGTCTTTCAGCGCCCACGGACACCCGTGCGTGCAGCCGGGAATCGCCTCGTGCAGCGCGGCGATCGCGCGGTCGACCTCGCCGACCTCGCGATAGACGTCGGCGTAGCGGCGAAGGCGCATCTCGACGACGTTCGGATGATCGGGGGTGAAGAGGCCGATCGTCTGGAACGAGAGCCAGCCGGCGACGCCGACGATCGCGACCGCGCTCGCGATCCGCCACGGTTCACGGTCCCGGAGTCGGGCGACGAGCCCCAGCAACCCGAGGGCGGCGAGCGGCAAGAGGGCGGGAACGATCTGGATGCGGTAGCGCGCGAAGACGAAGAACGCGACGAGTGTCGCGCCATATACGATCACGTAGGCCCCGAGCATCCGCACCACGCGTCGCCGTCGCCCGGTCAGGGCCCCGAGCACCGCGAGCGCCGCGACCTCGCCGAACCCGAGCAACGGCAGTCGGAGCGTCCACGCGTCGCGTGCCATGAGGTACTGGTCCTGGCTGTCCGAGATCTCGAAGTCGTTCCACGCCAGCGCCGCCTTGCGGAGGAAGGCGCGCGCGGCGAACACGGGCTCCGCCGCGATGTGCGCGAGCCCCGCCCGCAGCCAGAAGCCCGACACCTCGTGCGGCCCGAGCGGCCGCCCGGCGCGCTCCTCCGCGGCGGCCCGGAAGTCGGCCTCCTCGAAATGCGGATTGGCGCGGACGAACGACACAACCCCGTACGCGCAGTACGGGCTCTCGGGG
>DAIQBH010000196.1:0-11771 GCA_036781285.1 Thermodesulfobacteriota bacterium
GCCGAGGAAGCCCGCAAGAATACGCGCGCGGCGTGGACAGAGGGGGCGAGCGTCCCTTGAGGATCCCAAACTGGGGATATCCACCACCAGGTTGACATAATCCCGCTTATCGGACGTTGGGGTCCTGCGGGGCCGGGGGAGTGGCAATGGCACGAGCCGATTTGGCCTGCGCGCCCTGACCCTTATGGGTGGCGTGGATCTCGCGAGGCCTGGGGAGCTTGCCGTGGACTGAGTCGCAGTCGGTCTAGTTACCGACCATCGCGGCGACGTCCGGGGCCTTGGGCGCTGGTGGTGTGCCGCCGAGCGCGATCAGATGCGCGCTCGCGACCTCGCGGTACTCCGTCGCTGGGAACTTTTCGAGGAGCTGGCCGTAGTGATCCTTGGCCTTGGCGCTGTCGCCGGCAGCCTCGGCGTTGCGGGCGGCGCCGAACAGCGCCTCGGCCGTGAACGGGCCCTTTTCGGTCGCGGCCGTCGTGAACGCGGTCTGGGCATCGGCGGCCTTGCCGAGCTTCTCATGGGCGTACCCGAGGCGTGTGTGCGCGAGCTTCCGGAGATAGTCGGTACCGGGTGACGTCCGGAGAAACGCCTCGTAGGCGGCCACGGCGTCGGACGCCTTGTCGGCGAGCAGTAGCGCGTTGCCCCGCTCGAGGAGCGCCAGCGGGCCGTAGCTCGTGCCGCTGTATTGGGTCGCGACGGTCTCGAAGCCGCCGGCCGCCTCGTCGTACTTCTTGTCGGCGAGGAGCGCGCGGGCTTCGCTGTAGGCCTTCGACGCGGACGCTTCGCGGCTCTGGCTGATCATCCGAAACGCGACGATCGCGAGGAGCAGCACGATTGCGGCACCGAGCGCCGCCATGACGGCGGTGCGATTGGCCTCGATGAAGTCCAGGCTCTGACGCGTCAGCGTCTGGAACTCGTCGGGTGCGCGCAGATCTTTCCGGGTCAGTCTCGGTTCAGTTCGGGCCACGGGTCTCCGATGGCGAGCGCGGCTGCCGGCGGAACGCTCGGCACGCGGCGTCGCGGCTCGTTACATTTTGTACTTGAAGTCCTCGGGCGCCATCTTCTCGAGGATCTCGGCCCACTTGTCGCGCGAGACGTTGGAGAGGTTCTGTTCCTTCCCCTCCTCCATCTGCTGCAACACGCTCGAGGCCTCGAGCACCTTCTTGGCGACCCAGATCGGGCTTTTCGTGCGAAGCGCGAGCGAGATGGCATCGCTCGGGCGGGAATCGATCTGCACCTCACGGTCGCCGATCTGGAGATAGATCAGCGCGAAATAGGTGTTGTCTTTGAGGTCCGTCACTTCGATGCGCTCGACGGTGGCGTCGAGGTCGCCGATGATGCGCTTCAGCAGATCGTGCGTCATCGGCCGCGCCATCTTGATGCCCTCGAGCTCCGTCGCCATGGCGGTGGCTTCGAGGAGGCCGATCCAGATGGGCAGGTTGAGCTTGTTGTCCGGGTCTTTGAGGATGACGATCGGCGTCTTGGTGACGGGGTCGAGCGTGAGGCCGCCGACGGTCATTTGGATGAAATTATCGCGGCTCATGCCAGGCTCGATGATCGCGGCATTGTCGCCAAAAGGCCTCGGAAGGTCAATCCCTTGAGTGACTTCAGCCGACCACCATGCGGTCCACGACGCGATAGAGCTGGTTCAGATTGCGGCACTCCTCGACGACGTCGCAGTACGGCATGTAGCGATCCATCTCGCTGTCGCCGAACCCCCACGTCATGCGGTTCTCCGGATTCAACCAGATGAGCTGTTTCGCGCGCTGGCGAATTTCCTTGAGCACCCACTCGTGCGGCAGATTGTAGTTGTTCCGCGCATCGCCGAGGACGATCACGGTGGTGTGGCGCGTGATGCTCGCCAGGTGCTCCCGGTGAAACATCTTGAACGCGCGTCCGAAGTCGGAGTGCGCGTAGACGTTGATGACGTTGCCGCGGATCGCTTGATCGAGCGCCTGGTGGATCTCGTTCTCTTCGAAGAGCTTCGTGATCTCGCCGATATCGCTCACGAAGATGAAGGACCGGACCTTCGAGTACAGGTCCTGGAGCGAGTACACGAACTGGAGCATGAACCGCGAGACGTTCCGCACGGAATCCGAGACGTCGCAGAGGACCACGACCTGCGGTTTCACGCGCTTCCGCCGGTCGAACCGGATCTTGAAGGGCACCCCGCCGTACTGGAGGTTTTTGCGGAGCGTGTCCTTGACGTCGAACTTGCCCTTGCGTGAGGTCCGGCGTTTCACCGCGAGCACGTTCTTGAGGCGCTGGGCGAGCTTCGTCACCGCCTCCTTCATGCGGCGGATCTCGTCCTCCGAGAGGTAGTAGAAGCTCTTCTCGGCGAGCGCCTGCATGCGGGCGGCGTCGCGCTGGCCGACGTCGCGCTGCTCGAGCTCGCCCCGGACCAGCCGCCGGATCATCTCCTGGAGCTCCTGGAGGCGGCGGTCGACGAAACGACCCATCTGTTGCCGCCGAGCGTCGGGCTCCCCTTCTCCCAACGCCTGGCTGATCATCTGGAGCTCCTGCGCCACTTCGCCGACCCCGAGCGCCTGCTGCATGCCCTGCGAAAATTGCCCTTCCTGGAACGTTCGCTCGATCCGCTGCACGCCGGCGCGCTCCGCCGCGGCGCGGAGCAGGCGCTCGAGCCGCGCCCGATCCTGTTGCAGGAGCGCCTGCGTCAGCTCGGAGGGCTGGATCCCCTGCTCTTCCAGGAAGCGCGCGAGCTCGTCGAGCATCTCTTGGTAGGCGGAGGGATCCATGTCGAGCGCGTCCATCGAACGCCCTTCCGCGTTCTTCACGATCTCGCCGACGCCGGAGAAATAGAGGTCGAAGAGCGTGTCGTACGTCGGGACGTCGACCGCGCGCTTCACGAGCGTCGCCCGCAACGTGTCTTTCACCCCGCGTTGGCTGCTGAGGCCGACGAGGTCGAGGGCATTGAACGTGTCCATGCTCTCGGCGAACGAAACCCGGACCCCGTTCTGGCGAAGAAGCCCGACGAACTCGAGAAGCTTGCTGTCCACGCGCGTCGCCCTGTCCGGGAGCCCAGGCTGCCTGGCTGCCTAGTGCAGAACGTCCTTCGCCGGCGCGCTCGCGGCGGTGGCGCCCGCCGGCTTGGCGCGCGCCTTCGCGACGTGATCCTTCAGCTCCTGCTGCGCCTTCCGTATGTCGCCCTCGTATTTGAGGATCGTCGCGAGCGTGTCGTCGACGAGGGCCGCGTCGAGCGTGTCGACGTTGAGAAGCGTGAGCGCGCGCGTCCAGTCGAGCGTCTCACTTATGCTCGGCGTCTTCTTGAGGTCGAGCTTCCGGATCGCCTGCACGGCGCTCACGACCTCGTCCGCGAGCCGCTGGGCCACGCCTGGAACTTTCAGCACGATGATCGCGCGCTCCTGCTCGCGATCGGGAAAGTCGATGTAGAGATGGAGGCAGCGGCGCTTCAACGCGTCCGACATCTCGCGGGCGTTGTTGCTCGTGAGGACGACGAGCGGCACGTGCTTCGCTTTGATGGTGCCGAGCTCTGGCACGCTGACCTGGAAGTCCGAGAGTACCTCGAGGAGGAACGCCTCGAACTCGGTATCGGCCTTGTCGATCTCGTCGATCAGGAGCACGGACGGCGTCGGCGACGTGATCGCGCGTAGCAGGGGACGCGGTACGATGAAGCGCTCGGAGAAGAAGACGTCGTCCTGACTGGCGACGCGCTCGACGGCTTCCTTCAGGCCCTGGGTTCCGGCGATGACCTCGCCGATCTTGTCCTTCAGGATCTGCGTGTAGAGGAGCTGTTTCGCGTATTCCCACTCGTAGAGCGCCTTCGACTCGTCGAGCCCCTCGTAGCACTGCAAGCGGATGAGCTCGTGATCGAGCGCGCCGGCGAGGACCTTGGCGAGCTCGGTCTTGCCGACGCCGGCAGGACCTTCGACCAGAATCGGCTTCCGGAGGCGGCTCGCGAGGAACACGACCGTCGCGATGGTGCGATTGCAGATGTACTGCTGGCCGGCGAACCGCTCGATGACGTCCTCGATCGACGCGAACATGGCGGTCGGCGTACCATGCGGGTTTCGCCGAAACAAATTGTGTATACGGGCGTGCATGTGCACGCTCGCCATCTACGTGCGCGCGCTTCCTGGCCTCCCGCTCGTCATCGCGGCGAACCGCGACGAGTTCCTCGATCGCGAGGCGACGGGCCCGGTCGTGCTGTCGGAGACGCCGCGCATCGTCGGCGGTCGCGACCTCCGCGCCGACGGTACGTGGCTCGCGATCTCGGAGCACGGCGTCGCCGCCGGAATCCTCAACCGGCGAACGGAGGCATTACCGATCGCGAGCAAGCGCTCGCGCGGTGAGCTCCCGATGATGGCGCTCGCCGAACACGCGGCGGCGGGTGCGCGGGCGCGCATCGGTGGCCTCGACGGCGAGGCGTACAATGCTTTCAACCTGCTCGTCGCGGACCGTCACGAGGCTTGGGTTGCGCAGAACCACGACCGGGAAATGCGGATCACGGAGCTCGCGCCGGGATTGCACCTCGTGAGCAACCTCGACGTCGACGACCCGACGTGTCCCAAGATCGCGCGCTCGCACGTGCGCTTCGCGGCCGCTGGAAACGGCTTCGCCGACGACCGGGACCAGGCGCGCTTCCGCGACGCGCTCCACGCAATCGTCGCCGACCACACGTTGACGCTCGACCCGCGTCTCCCCGACGCGCTCGGAGCGATTTGCGTGCACGCGGGACGCTTCGGGACGCGCTGCTCGTCGCTCCTCTTCCTGGACGAGGCCGGTCGCTGGGGGCACTGGTTCGCCGACGGCCCGCCGTGCGAGCGGACTCATGGACCGGCGCTTACGCCTTGAGAGCCGGCGCTCGCGGCTTGCGACCCGGCGCTCGCGCCCTGGCCCGGCTCGGGATCGAGCCACACGTCGGTGTAGCGCGGCGGCAGGAGCGGATGGATCGCGTAGCCGTGCACGCGCCGCTGCGTCATCACGTAGCTGATCGGATGGTAGAGGAAGATCATCGGCGCATCGTCCACGAGCATCCGCTCCGCATCGACGAAGAGCCTCGTCCGCTCGTCGGACGCCCGCATGGTGCGCGCCCGTTCCACGAGCGCGTCGAAGCGCGGGTTGGCGTAGAAGCTGTGGTTGTTGGCGTCGAAGCGGCTCGAGTGGAAGAGGACGTCGAGGAAGTTGCTCGGGTCGGCGAAGTCCGCCGACCACGCGAGGTCGAAGAGCGGCGTCGTCTTCGGCTGCCGGATCGCTTCGAGGAAGACGCTCCACGCGACCTGCTTGATTTCCATCGTGATGCCGACGTCCGCGAGGTCGCGCTGGATCTTCTGCCCGAGCTTCAGATCGAGGTCGCTGCTCTGGGTCCAGAGCTCGGTCGTGAAGCCGGTCCCCTGCCCCGCGTCGCGCAGCAACGCCCGGGCCTTCTCCGGGTCATAGGGATACCCGGCGACGTCCGCGGTGTAGCTCGGCATGTCCGGAGGCACGATGCCTTTGGCCGGCACCGCACGGTGGTTCAAGAGCTCGACGATGTCGTCCTTGTCGACGGCGTAGTTGAGGGCCTGTCGAACGCGGCGATCGTCGAGTGGCGGCATTTGGCAATTCAGGCCGACGTAGTTCGTGACGAGCGTGGGGCCGCGCACGAGCGTACCGACCGCATCGGGATTGCGGATGACCGACGGGAAGTCCGCGGTCGGGATGCCCGAGACGTCGATCTCGTCGCTCAGGAACTTCAACCAGGCGAGCTCGCTGTTGACGCCGGCGTACTCGACGATGCCGTCGAGGAACGGTCGATCGGCTCGCCGATAGCGAGGGTTGCGCGCCAGAACGAGGCGCTCGCCGCGCCGCCACTCGCGAAGGACGAACGGCCCGCTGCCGATCGGCTGGTCGGTGAAATCGTCGCCGAGGCGCCGTGCGTACTCGATTGGAAGGACCGACGCGAAGAGCAGCGCCATCTTGTCGAGGAAGAGCGGATCCGGCTCGTCGAGCTCGATCACGAGGGTCATCGCGTCCGGCGCCTGGAGGCCGGCCACGTGCGGCGCGCTGCCGTCGGCGTACGCGCCCGCGCCGCGGATGCCGCGGTAGTACTCCGCGCCCTGAGAGCGCGTCTTCGGGTCGATCACGCGTTCGATGCTGCCGGCGGCGTCGGCCGCGGTGACGGGGGTCCCGTCCGAGAACACGACGCCGCGGTGGAGCTCGAATCGGTAGTGCCGGAGGTCGTCGCTCACCGTCCAGTGCTCGGCGAGGAGGGGGACGATCCGGCTCTCGCCATCGTACGTGACGAGCGTCTCGAAGAGGTGCTGCTGGTAGGTCCAGGAGCGCGAGTCGTAGCTGAGCGCGGGGTCGAGCGTCGGGACGTCGTCGGGCGCGGCGAGGCGGAGCACGCCGCCGCGTTGCGACCCCGGGTCGCGTTCGGGCCACTCGAGCGGCGCGTCGCGCATGCACCCCGCGGCGAGTGCGGTGACCACGACGAGCGCCGCGACCCGCACGGTCACGGCGGGCCCTTCCCTTCGTCGGTGAGCCCGTAGGCGATCAGGTTGAACGCGAGCACCGCGTAGAGGACTGCAAGCCCCGGGAACGCCATCAGCCAGGGCGCGACGCGATAGTAGCTCGACGCCTCCTGGATCATGCGGCCCCAGGTCGGCGTCGGTGGCGGGACGCCGATGCCGAGGAAGCTGAGGCCCGCGTCGAGGAGAATGGTGCCCGACGTGCTGAGCGCCGCGATGACGACGAGCGTGGGCCCGACGTTCGGGAGGACGTGGCGGAAGAGGATGCGGCCGTGGCCAGCACCCATCGCGCGCGCCGCCACCACGAAATCGCGCTCGCGGAGCGAGAGCGTCTCGCCGCGGACGACGCGCGCGACGCCCGTCCAGCTGACGAGCCCGATCACGATGAAAATCGTCCAGATGCTCGGGCGCAGCACCGCGACCAGCGCGACCGCGAGCAGGAGCCCCGGGAACGCCAGCATGACGTCCGTGAAGCGCATCAAGAGGACGTCGACCACGCCCCCGAAGTAGCCGGCGGTGAGGCCGAACGTGGTCCCGATCACCATCGTCACGGCCATCGCGACGAGCCCGACCATGAGCGAGATGCGCGCCCCGTGAAGCAGGCGCGAGAGGACGTCGCGACCGAGGTCGTCGGTGCCGAGCCAGAATGGTGCGCCGGGCGGTGACGGCTCGGCGAGCTGCGGCGCGACGGGCGTCGTCGGATCGAACGGCGCGAGCACCGGCCCGAGGACGGCGAGGAGGACGAGCCCGGCGCCCATCGCGAGACCGAATCGGAGGAGCCCGCGCCGGTGCACCGTCATCGGAGCGTGATCCGCGGGTCGACCAGTCGATACA
Source organism: Thermodesulfobacteriota bacterium (assembly GCA_036781285.1). GTDB lineage: Bacteria > Desulfobacterota > Binatia > UTPRO1 > UTPRO1 > UTPRO1. The sequence continues at coordinate 7,317 of DAIQBH010000196.1, forward strand.
GCAGGTCGACGGCGAGGTTCGTCGCGACCACGAGCGTCGCGCTCAAGAGCACGGTCCCCATGATCACGGGAACGTCGAGGGCCAGGACGGCGTCGAATGCGAGGCGCCCGATGCCGGGCCAGTGGAAGACCGTCTCCGTCAGCACGACCCCATTCATGAGCGCCGCGAAGTCGAGGCCGATCACGGTGAGGAGCGGGAGCGCCGCATTGCGGAGCGCGTGGACGGCGTAGAGCCGGAACGGTCCGACCCCGCGGGCGCGCGCCGCGCGAACGTAGTCGAGCCGCAGCACGCCCTGGAGGTTCGTGTGGAGAAGCCGCGCATAGTAGAGCCCGCTGCCGATGCCGAGCACGAGCGCCGGCAGGATCAGATGGCGGAGCGTGCCCGCGCCGCCGAGCGGCACGAGGCGCCAGCGGAACCCGATCCAGTAGAGCGCCAGCATGCCGACCCAGAAGACCGGCGCGGAGAGCACGGCCAAGGACGCGACCAGTACGGCGCGGTCGATCCACGTACCGGCGACGGGCGCGGTCAGGACGCCGATTGCGAGCCCGATCACGATCGCGACGGCGAGTCCCGCGACGGCGAGTGTCGCGGTCGCCGGCAGGCGGCGCGCGAGCGTCGTCGCGACTGGTTGGCGGTTCGCGTACGACCGCCCGAGATCGCCGTGCGCGAGGCGCCAGAGATAGCGGCCGTACTGCGCCGGCAACGAGCGGTCGAGCCCGAGCTCGTGGCGGACGCTCGCGATCGTCGCCGCGTCGGCGCGGGGGCCGGCGACGAGGCGCGCGGGGTCGCCGGGAACGACGAACACGATCGCGAACGTGATGAAGGTCGTGCCGAGGAGGATGACGAGCGCCCACGCGAGGCGGCCGGCGAGATACCGCATTCAGGCCGACGCCCGTTCGACGGCGTGGGCGCGCGTCCGCTCAGCCGAGCGCACGGCCCCCATCGACGAGGATGGTCGTGCCGGTGACGAAGTCGCTGCCTTCGAGGAGGAAGCGTACGGCGGCGACGACGTCGGCCGGGTCGCCGACCCGGCCGAGCGGCGTACGACGGAGCACGGGATCGAGTGACGACCCGTCGATCGGCTCCAGCACCGGGCCCGGCGCGACGGCGTTCACCTGCACGTGCGGTGCGAGGGCCCGCGCGAGGCCACGCGTCAGCGCGCCGAGCGCCGCTTTCGAGACGCCGTACGGCAAATAGTCCGGCGCCGGCGGATCGGCGGCCGCGTCGGTCAGGTTGACGATCTTTCCCGCTCCCCGTGCGCGCATCGCCCGTCCGAGCGTCACCGCGAGCAGGTACGGCGCCTGGAGGTTCACCCTCATGACGTCGTTCCACACCGTGAGGTCGAGCGTTGCCAGCGGCGTCGGCATGAAGACCGAGGCGTTGTTGACGAGGACGTCCACGGGTCCGAGCGCCGCCTCGACGTCGGCCGCGAGCCGGGCGAGGGCATTGGCGTCCGCGAGATCGGCGGCGAAGGTTTCGGCAATGCCGCCGCGGGCACGGATCGCGTCGACGACGGTCGCCGCGTCGGCCGCCGAGCGATGGAAGTGGACGGCGACCTTGGCGCCCGCGCCGGCGAGGTCTTCCGCGATCGCGCGCCCGAGACGCCGTGCCGCGCCGGTCACGAGCGCCGTCCGCCCGGCGAGATTCATGCCGGCGGGCCGACGAGCTCGAGAATCTCGTCGATCATGCCCGGAACCGCGGCGACGAGGTGATCGGGCGCGCGCTCGCCGTTGAGGAGCTCGGCGACGTCCATCGGCGCGCCCGAGCGATAGCGGATCTCACCGCCCGTCGCGGCGAGCAGCGCGGCCCCGGCGGCGAGGTCCCACAGCCGGGGCCGGCCGAGCACCGCCGCGACGGCCGCGCCGCGCGCGACGAGCGCCAAATGGTACGCCGTCGAGCCGAGCGAGCGGATCTTGCCGGGGAATCGCTTCGCGGCGCCGCGGTGGTAGTCCGAGTGCGTCAGCATGAAGAGGTCGCCTTCGTTCGGGACCGCGGCGTGGCGAACGATCGAGCGGGCGTTCCATTCGGCGACCGCGCCGTCGGCGAGGTAGGTCTCACCCGTCATCGGCAGGTACGTGATGCCGCCGACCGGCGTCGTGCCGCGAATGAGCCCGACCGTGATGCACCAGGTCGGGAGGCCCGAAATGAACGCGGCGGTGCCGTCGATCGGGTCGAGCGTCAGCGTGTACTCCGCGCCAGCGGCACCTGTCGCGCCGAACTCCTCGCCGAGGATGCGCGCGCCAGGCAGCAGCGCCGACACGCGGGGGGTCAGGAATTCCTCGACCGCGCGGTCCGCTGCCGTGACGAGCGTGTGATCGGCCTTTCGCTCGGCCGTGACGTTCCGGAAGTAGCTGCGGGCGAGCTCGCCCGCCTCGATCACGGTGGGAAGGAGCGTGTGCATGCCGGGGGCGGCCACGTGGCCACCATACCGTCAGGCGTCGCGCACGCTCAACCAGCGGAGCCCGCGCGCCATGTACTGGAGCCCCGACAGCGCCGTCGCCGTTCCCGCGCCGACGAAGATCGCCATGCGGATGCCCTCGGGGATCGCCGCGGGCCACGACACGCTCACGAGCACGAACGTGACCGAGGCGAGCTGGAGGAACGTGGTGAGCTTTCCGACCACGCTCGGCCGCACCTCGATCCACTCGCCCGTGAAGACGAACAGGAAGAAGTACCCGACGAGCAGGAACACGTCCCGGCAGAGCACCAGGACCGTCAGCCAGTTCGGCACGAGCTCCATGAGGGCCAGCACGCAGAACGAGCTCAGCAGCAGGAGCTTGTCGGCCAGAGGATCGAGGATGGCGCCGAGCTCCGTCTTGGTGTCGGTGAGCCTGGCGATGGCACCATCCAGTGCGTCGGTGATGCCGCCGGCGACGAAGAGCGCGAGGGCCAGGCCCGGCCGCCCGCTCGTCAGCAGGATCAGGAAGCCGGGGATGGTGAGAATGCGGACGAGCGTCAGGATGTTGGGGACGTTGAGCACGCCGTGTCCTCGAGACGCTTCCGGAGCTGTCCCGCGAGCTTGGGAGTGGCAAGGGCGGTCACGATCGCGTCCCCGTCCTCGTAGCGCTCGCTCACGACCTTGGCGCTGCGGTGGAGCCAGGCGAGGAGGTCGCCGCGGCTCGACGGGATCGTCACTTCGAGCGAGACGCGTTCGCGGTCGAGCCAGCGCTCGATCGCGGCGAGCAGCTCGTCGAGCCCGCGCCCGGTCGCCGCCGAGATCGCCTGGACGGCGACGATGTGCGGATGGTCGGCGACCTCGCGCGGCGGCACCTCGCCGCCGCGATCGATCTTGTTCCAGGCGAGGATCGTCGGCGTGCTGCCGGCGCCGATCTCGTCGAGCACGCGTTCGACGATCCCGATCTGCTCCTCGGCCTCGGGGTTCGTGGCGTCGACGACGTGCAGCAGCAGATCGGCGCGGCGTACCTCCTCGAGCGTGCTCTTGAACGCCTCGACGAGCTGGTGGGGCAAGCGGTGGATGAACCCGACGGTATCGACCAGGAGCGCGCGGTCGCCGCTCGGCAGGTCGAGCCGGCGCACGGTCGGATCGAGCGTCGCGAAGAGCTTGTCCTCGACGAGCACCCCGGCCTTGGTGAGGGCGTTCATCAGCGTGGACTTCCCGGCGTTCGTGTAGCCGACCAGCGCGATCGTGACGTACGGCACGTCGGCCCGCTCTTTCCGATGGAGCTCGCGCGTGCGCTCGACCTCGGTGATGCGGCGCTTCAGGCGCACGATCTTCTCGCGGACGCGCCGGCGATCGACCTCGAGCTGTGTCTCGCCGGGACCGCGGGTCCCGACCCCGCCGCCGCCGAGACGCGAGAGGTGCGTCCAGGCGCGCGTCAGGCGCGGGAGCATGTACTCGAGCTGCGCGAGCTCGACCTGGAGCTTGCCCTCCAAGCTCCGCGCGCGGGCCGCGAAGATGTCGAGGATGAGCTGGCTCCGGTCGAGGACCTTGGCCTCGACGCGCTCGGTGAGCGTCCGCTGCTGGCCGGGGCTCAGGTGTCCGTCGCTCAGGACGACCGAGGCCCGGTTGGCCTTCACGGTTTCCCTCAGCTCCTCGACCTTGCCCTTGCCGATGTACGTCGCCGGCGTGATCTGCCGGATGTTCTGGTGCATCGTCGCGACCGGCTCGACGCCCGCCGTCCGCGCGAGGCGTTCCAGCTCGCGGAGCGACTCGTCGGCGCCGATGCCTGCCGGATGTCCGTCTTGGCGCACGGTCCCATGGTCGATCCCGACCAGGACCGCGCGTTCCACCGGCCGTCCAACGTCCTGTGCCCCGCCCTTCATCGCCGGCCATCCTCGCACACGAGCCGCGCGCTACGAAAGCCCGAGACCATCCGTCGCCCGTTCAAGAATCCTCGGCGTCGAGGCGGTCGGCGAGATCGCCGAGCGACCGCACGCGCTCGCAGTCGAAGTCGCCGTAGAGGTCGGCCATGTCGAGCAGCACGGCGCGGATCC
>DAIQBH010000197.1:0-11756 GCA_036781285.1 Thermodesulfobacteriota bacterium
ATTCTTCCGGACGGCGTCGACGGCGTATCGCGTCGGCGACGTCGAGATCCCGGAAGGTGCGCGGGTGCTGCTGCTCTTCGGCGCAGCGAACCGCGATCCCAGGCACTATCCCGATCCCGACGCGTTCCGCGCCGATCGTGATCCGCGCGATCACGTCGGATTCGGCGGCGGCATCCACTACTGCCTCGGTGCGAGCCTCGCCGAGATGGAGGGCGCGGCGGTCCTGCGCGAGCTGCTGGCCGCGACGGATCGCATCGATCTCGTCGGGGAGATCGGACGGACGCAGAACCCGACGCTGCGGGGCGCGAAGCGCTTGCCGATCGGGTTGCGCGGCTGACGCCTAGCGGTGCTTCCAGTATCCGGCTCGCCGTCGTTGATGTGCGACGGCAACGACCTCGACGGCGTGGGTCCGGCTGTCCAAGTGGCGAATGTCAGCGGGCGCGATCGGCTTCGGCGCGCCGGTCTTGAGCTCGACCGGCGATCCCGACTTGAAGACCGGCAGACAGACGCGGCTGATCGTCTTGAGATCGTAGCGCCGGGTCTGGAAGTGGTCGGCCATTTCGACCGGCACGCCCTTCGGGGACGCCGGCGCCGCCGCGCCGTCGAAGGTGCGCTTCTTCGGCGTCTTCGCCTTGTAGCAGACGAAGTGATCGACCGGGGACGTCATGGGATCGGGCGCGAGCACGGGATCGTGAGCACCGGCAGGACCGTGTCTGGGTTCACCAGCGTGACCCACGTCGGGTGCAGCGAAGGGTTAGCCGTCGTGAGTCACTCACCGGACAACTTCCGAAGGAACGCACGCTTGTACTTCTTCTGAATTGACGGCGAGTTGAGAAGCCGTAATCCCATTCTGGTGATCGTGGAGCGAGGAACGGTTCAATCACGCAACGATGGTGAGCTGCCCCAGAACGATACGAGTCCGGTCGGTCGGTTGCCCTACTCCCACTCAATCGTCGCCGGCGGCTTCGACGACACGTCGTAAACGACCCGATTCACCCCCGCCACCTCGTTGATGATCCGATTCGAAAGGTGCGCGAGCAGATCGTACGGTAGCCGCGCCCAATCCGCGGTCATCCCATCGACGCTCTCGACGGCGCGGATCGCGATCACGTTCTCGTACGTCCGCTCGTCGCCCATCACGCCGACCGTCTTCACCGGGAGCAGCACCGCGAACGATTGCCAGATCTTCTTGTAGAGCCCGGCCGACTTGATCTCGCTGACGACGATCGTGTCGACGGCGCGGAGGATGAACAGCCGCTCCTCGGTCACGGCGCCGAGAATCCGGATCGCCAAGCCCGGGCCGGGGAATGGTTGGCGTTGGAGAATGTCGTCGGGCACGTCGACGAGCTTCCCGAGCTCGCGGACCTCGTCCTTGAACAGCTCCCGGAGCGGCTCGACGAGCTTGAGCTTCATGCGCTCGGGCAGCCCGCCGACGTTGTGGTGGCTCTTGATCGTTGCCGATGGACCTTTGAAGGAGACGGACTCGATGACGTCCGGGTACAGCGTGCCCTGCGCGAGGAACGCGACCCCGGGAATGGTCTTGGCTTCGGCGTCGAACACCTCGATGAACACCCGGCCGATGGTCTTGCGCTTCACCTCGGGGTCTTCGACGCCCTTCAGGGCATCCAAGAATTGCTTGCGGGCGTCGACGACGCGGAGCCGATCGCCGAACCTCGCGCGGAAGACCTCGGCGACGCGCTCGGCCTCTCCTGCCCTGAGCACGCCGTTGTCGACGAAGACGCAAGTGAGCTTGTCGCCGACGGCGCGGTCGATGATGGCGGCGGCGACGGCGGAGTCGACGCCGCCGGAGAGGCCGCAAATGACCTTCTCGTTGCCGAGCTGGGCGCGGATCTTCTCGACTTCCTGGCCGACGAAGTTTTCCATCGTCCAGTTGGGTTCGGCCTTGCAGATGCCGAACACGAAGCTCCGGAGGACATCCTTGCCGCGCTCGCTGTGGTGGACCTCGGGGTGGAACTGGATGCCCCAGCGGCGATTCTTGACGTCGGCGCAGGCTGCGATCGGCGAGTTGCCGGTGTGCGCGATGATCTTCCAGCCGGGGGCCAGGCTCTCCATGCGATCGCCGTGGCTCATCCACACCGTCGAGCCATCGACGTCGCCGGCGATGCCGGCGAAGAGATCGCTCTGGTCGTCGATCGTGATCTTGGAGGCGCCGTACTCGCGGTGCGTGGCGCGCGCGACCTTGCCTCCGGCGAGGAAGTTCAGGACGTTCATCCCGTAACAGATGCCCAAGATGGGCACGCCGATATCGAGGATGGCCTTGTCGGGGAGCGGCGCGCCCTCGGCGTACACGCTCGACGGGCCGCCCGAGAGGATGATGCCCTCGGGCGCGAGCTTCTTCGCGGTTTCGAGCGAGACGTTGAACGGGTGGATCTCGCAGTAGACGTGCTGTTCGCGAACGCGCCGCGCGATGAGCTGGGTGTACTGACTGCCGAAGTCGAGAACGAGGATCATCCTTGGTCCTTCCGCCGCGACCGCAGCGTGTTCAGGCGTGAGCTATTCGAGTCGGTAGTTGGGAGCTTCCTTCGTGATGACGACGTCGTGCGCGTGGCTCTCGCGCATGCCGGCGGCGCTGATCTTGAGGAAGCGCGTCTTGGTGCGGAGCTCCTCCAGCGTGCGGCAGCCGCAGTAGCCCATGCCGGCCTTCAGGCCGCCGACGAGCTGGTGGATGTTGAACGCGAGGCTGCCCTTGTACGAGACGCGGCCCTCGATGCCCTCGGGGACGAGCTTCACGTCGGGCTCGTCGCCTTGGAAGTAGCGGTCGCGACTCCCCTCCTTCATGGCCTCGATCGAGCCCATGCCGCGGTAGAGCTTGTAGGTGCGACCCTGGAAGAGGATCGTCTCGCCGGGGCTCTCCTCGGTGCCGGCGAAGAGGCTGCCGATCATGATCGAGTGGGCGCCGGCGGCGATCGCCTTGGTGATGTCGCCGGAGAAGCGGACGCCGCCGTCGGCGATGATCGGGACGTCGCTGCCCTTCACGCCGCGGACGGCGCCGAGGACGGCGGTCAGCTGCGGCATGCCGACGCCGGAGATGATGCGCGTCGTGCAGATCGAGCCGACGCCCATGCCGACCTTCACGCCGTCGGCGCCGGCCTTCACCAACGCCCGGGCGCCCTCTTCCGTGCCGACGTTGCCGGCGACGACGTCGATCTCGGGATGCTGCCGCTTGATCTCGCTGACGGTGTCGAGGACGTTCCGCGAGTGGCCGTGCGCGGTGTCGACCGCGAGCACGTCGACGCCGGCGCGGATCAGTGCCTCGACGCGCGCCTCGCGATCGGGTCCGACGCCGACCGCGCCGCCGACGCGCAACCGGCCGCGCTCGTCTTTGCAGGCGTTCGGGTAGTCGGTCGTCTTCTGGATGTCCTTCACGGTGATGAGGCCGCGAAGGCGCATGTCGTCGTCGACGACGAGCAGCTTCTCGATGCGGTTGGCGTGCAGGATGTCCTTCGCCTGCTCGAGGCTGACGCCGGGCTTGGCGGTGACGAGGTTCTCGCCGGTCATCACCTCGGACACCGGGCGATCCATGCGCTTCTCGAAGCGCAGATCGCGGTGCGTGAGGATGCCGACGAGGCGGCCGTCGCGCGTGACCGGGAGGCCCGAGATCGAGAACTGCTTCATGATCTCGAGCGCGTCGGAGATGCGCTGGTCGGGGTGGACGGTCACGGGATCGGCGATCATGCCGCTCTCGGACTTCTTCACCTTCTCGACCTCGCGCGCCTGGGCCTCGACGGGCATGTTGCGATGGACGAAGCCGATGCCGCCTTCTTGCGCCATCGAGATCGCCATCCGCGACTCGGTGACCGTGTCCATCGCGGCCGACGCGAGCGGGATGTTGAGGCTGATGTTGCGGGACAGCTTGGTCGCGACGACCGCGTCCTTCGGGATGATCTCGCTCGCGGCGGGGACCAGGAGCACGTCGTCGAAGGTCAGGCCTTCCTCGAGCTCACGCCAGTCCATGGGCACCTCCGTGGGGGGCAGTGGGGGCCTCAGAAATACGAAAGCCCCGAGGCGCGCAGCATCCTTCGGGGCTCCCAATCGAACGGCTTACCGTGGGGCGGACTTCCATGATCCTCGTTACCAGACACCTCCCGGACTGACAAGTTCGCGGGGCCCGTGTTAGGCCTCTCGCGACCATGATCGCAGGATTTCGCGGCGTTGATCCCACGATCGATCCGACGGCCTTCGTGACGGCGAACGCCGTCGTCATCGGCGACGTCGTGATCGGCCCGCAGTCGAGCGTCTGGTTCCAGAGCGTCGTCCGCGCCGACGTCGGTCCCATCCGCATCGGCGCCCGGACGAACCTCCAGGATCACGTGATCGTGCACGTGCTGAGCGGCGGGAAGGCGGCGACGATCATCGGCGACGACGTCACGATCGGGCATCGCGCGATCGTCCACGGCGGGACGATCGGGGACCGTGTGCTGATCGGGATGGGTGCCGTGGTGCTCGATCACGTCGAGATCGGCGAAGACTGTCTCGTCGGCGCGGGGGCGTTGGTGCCGCCGGGGACGAAGGTGCCGCCGGGGCGGCTCGTGCTCGGCAACCCGGCACGCGTCGTGCGCGAGCTGCGGGCCGACGAGCGCGCGAAGCTTCTCGAGTCGGCGGCGAACTACGTCGCGTACGCGATCGAGTACCGCGCGAGTGACATCCGCTGACACCCGTCGTTGAGTCGTCGGCGATCTTCGCCTAGTTTTCGCCTGCTGCTGGCGTAGTCACATCAGCAGTCGAATTCGTCTCGATCTTCGAGAGGAGATCTCCGTGAACCTCGCAGATGTAAGGCGTCGGCGCTGGGCCGGAATTGCCGGGCGTACTACGGGCCGTGCGGCGAAGCCTCGCGCGGACGGTGCGGGTCGGACGCGCGTGCCGTCGCCGGTCGTCGACGATCGCGCACTGCAAACCGAGCGGGCGCGGTTCGCCGCCGGCATCGATCGAGAGCTCCGGCTGGCGTGCCACAGTGAGGTCGCGATGCGGCGGGAGCTGGGCTGCGCGGCTCGCGTCCTGATCGAGCGTCGCCTCTATCGTCGGATCGGCTTCGTGCGGCTCAGCGACTATGCGCGCGAGCGACTCGGGATTTCGGGCCGCGCGCTGCAAGAGGCCGCCGAGGTGGCGACACGGCTCGACGCCCTGCCGGCGATCTCGCGAGCGTACGATCGCTCGGAGTTGTCGTGGGCGCGGGCGCGAGTCCTGTGCGCGATCGCTTCGGTCGAAGACGAGGAACAGTGGCTGGAGGTCGCGCGCAGTCGGACCGTCGAGGAGCTCGAACAGCTCGCCAAGCGGTCGCGTCTCCGCTCGGACATCGCGCCCGATCCTGCGGGGGATGGTGACGAGATCGACGGTGAGCCGGCGCTCCGCTGGCGCTTCGCCTGCCCGGCGCGCGTGCGGGCGGTCTGGCGGCGCGCGGTCGAGTTGGCGTCGCGCATGGCGGGCGGGCCGCTCGGGCCGTGGGAAGCCGCGGAGCTGATCGCCGCGGAGGGGTTCTCGGGGCGGGCTTCCGGAGCGTCGGTCGGTGATCGGGCGTTGATCGAGGCGATGCGGCTCGCTCGTCGGCAGCGGTGCGCCGGTGGAATGCACGAACCGCCCGCGACGGTCGCATCGCCGGAAGGCGGCGCGCTGCGACTAGCCGGCGGCATCCGTGAACCGCCGGTCACGGTGGACGGTGTCCCCTTCCCGGCCGAGGTTGCTCATGCCGGTGCTGCCACCTCCCCGACCGAGCGGACTCCAGGCGATGCCGTTCCCTCGTCCGTCAAGTCTGCTCGGGTGGCTTTGCTCCTCGAGTCTGCTCCCGCCGATGCGTTCGCACTCGACGCGCGACTGTACGAGGCGATGCGCGTCATCCGGACTGCCGAACCGCGCATGGGTCGCCTGCTGCGGGTCGTGGTGGATCACAAGCTCTATCGCATGCTCGGCTACGCCAGGCTCGGCGACTACGCGCGCGAGCGGCTCGGCCTCTCGATTCGGAAGGTGTGGGCGCTCGCGAAGCTGGAGCGCGCCACGGCGCGGAGCGACGACTTCGCCCGCGCGTATCGCGAGGGCCGCCTGTCCTGGGTGCAGGCGGTGACGCTGCTTCCGGTGCTCGACCGCGCCAATGCAGCAGCCTGGGTGGTCCGCGCCGACGGCGTCACGGTGCGCCGGCTGGCGGACGAGGTGAGCTGGGTCCTCGAGGCGCGCGACGTCTCCGGGTCGGCGGCATCGTTGGCGCCGCCGCCGCTCGACAGCGGGTTGGCTTCGCCGGCGGCGCCGCTCCTGGCGCGGTGCCATGCATCGTCACGTCTTTCGGCGACCGGCACGGCGTGCCGCGAATCGTCACCGGCGTGCGGAGTGCAAATCGGTGCGCCTCTCGCGGAGTCCGTGACGGAGCGACATGCGGCATCCTCCTCGGCCTCGCCCCTGCTGACCGCGGAGCTCGATGCTGCGAGATCGGAGATCGTGGACGCGGAGATCGCGTTCGCCGCCCCGGCCTCCGTGATCGCGTTGCTGCGGGACGTGCTCGACGCGTTCGCGGAGCCAGGTGCGCCGCGCTGGCGCGCTCTCGAACGCCTGCTGCATCACGTCGTGCACCATTGGGAGAGCCAACCGCGCCACCACGATCCGATCTTCGCCCGCGACGGCTGGCGTTGCACGGTGCCGGGATGCAGCTCACGCCGGAATCTCCACGATCACCACATCACGTTCCGTTCGCGCGGGGGCCTCAACACCCGCAACAATCGCACGGCCGTTTGCGCGGCCCATCATCTGCATGGTCTGCACGACGGCACCATCCGCGCTTCGGGTCCGGCGCCGTCGGGGATCGAGTGGCAGCTCGGGGTGCGGAGCGGCGCGCCGCCGTTCGCGACCTACGTCGGTGACCGTCGCTGCCCGCCGGCCGCGGGAAGTGACGCGACGCTAGGACGCGCCGCGCTCGGCGTGTTGTAGGGCGACGACGAACTCCGCCGCGTACAGGAAGATCGACGCCGACATGTAGATCCACACCATGACGGCGACGAGCGCGCCGAGCGATCCGTAGACGACGTAGAACTGCGCGAGGTTCGCGAGGTACCAGAGAAAGACGCGTCGACCGATCTCCCAGAGTGCCGCGCCGATGCAGCCGCCGACGAACGCTTCGCGCCAGCTCACCGGCGCGTGCGGGAACACCCGCAACGAGAGCGTGAACGCGCCGACGATCAAGGCGACCGACGTCAGGTACTGGAGCCCGAGCCCGCGCGCGAGCGGCATCACGATCGACCGGCCGAGCGGTGCCAGGGTCGGGTCGGCGCGGAGCGCGTGCACGAGGACCCCGACGTAGAACGAGAAGAGCATCACGAGGCCCATCCCGACGACGACGCAGACCGACAGGAGGCGCGAGCGCCAGAAGCTTCGCTTCCGCGGAACGGTGAACACCCGATCGAGCGCGAACTCGACCGCCTGGAAGACGAGGCTCGCGGCGATCACCAGCGCCCCGAGGCCGAGCCACGACAGTCGGCCGCGGTTCACCACTACCCACTCGAGGTTGCCGGTCAGGTCCTCGCTCAAGTGCGGGATGAACTCGCGCACCCATTGCAGCACGGCTTGATAGATGTCGTCGGACGAGCCGATCACGTACCCGGTGAGCGCGATCACCAGGAACAGCACGGGGATCAGCGAGAGCAGCGCGTAGAACGAGATGGCCGCGGCGAGCGTCGGGCAGCCGTCGCGGTAGAACTGGCGGGCGGCGTGCCGCATCGCCCCCCAGATCGTGACGAGCGGATGGACGCGCACCGCGGGCGCCGCGGGGGTGGCGCGGGAACGCAGGTTCATCGTGGAACTCAATGCCTGGCGCGGAAGCTCAAGCGCAACGGGGTTCCCTTGAGATTGAACGCCGCCGCGATCTGATTCGTCAGATAGCGGTGGTAGCTCGGGTGGATTCCATAGGGAGTGCTGGCGAAGACGACCACCGTGGGCGGCCGTCGCCCGGTCTGGGCCGCATAGTAGAAGCGCGGGCGTCTGCCCTGCACGGCCGGCGGCTCTTGCGCGCTGACGGCGGCGGTGACGACCTGATTGAGGCGCGCCGTCTGGAGCTCGACGCCGTGCGCGGCGGCGACGCGTTTCACCGTTGGCAGGATCTTGTCGATGCCCGTGCCCTGGAGGGCCGACACCGTCAGCATCGGAAAGCCGCCGAGGGTCGGCATCGCGTGGGTGACCTCTTCCAGGTAGGCCTTGGGCGTCGTCGTCGCGAGATCCCACTTGTTGACGACGAGCACGAGGCCCTTCCCTTCGTTCCACGCGAGCGCGGCGAGCTTCTGGTCCTGCGTCGTGAGGCCCTGGGCGGCGTCGATCACGAGCAGGGCGACGTCGGCCCGGTTGAGCGCGTCGATGGCGCTCCCGACCGACGAGCGCTCGAGCGGATCGTGCACCTTGTTGCGGCGGCGGATGCCGGCGGTGTCGACGAGCACGTAGCGCGTCCCGCCCACCTCGAGCAGCGTGTCGAGCGCGTCGCGGGTCGTGCCGGCCGTGGAGTCGACGATCGCGCGCTCGAAGCCGAGGAGTCGGTTCACGAGCGACGATTTGCCCGCATTCGGCCGGCCGATGATCGCGACGCGGACCGCGGTGTCGGCCTCGCCGATCGCCGCCTCCGGCGTCTCTTCGAGGAGGCGCTCGACGAGCGTGGCGATGCCGTGGCCGTGCGCCGCCGAGACCGGGATCAGCTCGTCGGCACCGAGCCGGTAGAACTCGTGTCCACCGGCGAGCCGCGCCGCGGAGTCGAGCTTGTTCACGACGTAGAGCACGCGCGCGCGCCGGCGGCGGAGCTCGACCGCGGCAGCTTCGTCGGCCGGTGAAAGCCCGGCCTTGCCGTCGAGCACGTAGAGCACGAGCGCGGCACCCTCGACGGCGCCGAGGCTCGTGTCGCGGACGGCGCGGTCGAGGTGACCGTCGGTGCTTTCGCTCTCGAAGCCGCCGGTGTCGACGAGCAGCACGGCGCGGTCCTCGAAGACCGCGACCGCCTCGTTCACGTCGCGCGTGACGCCGGGGGTCGGATCGACGACGGCTTTCCGGCGGCGCAGCAGCCGGTTGAAGAGCGACGACTTCCCGGCGTTCGGACGCCCCGCGATCACGACGCGCGGGAGCGCGCGCGCGGCGGCACTGCCGGGCGCGATCTCGCGCGGCGATTGCCGCTTCGGCTCCGTCCGTTCCTCGCGCGGTACGCGCGGCGTCTTGGCGGCGGGCCGGGCCGGCGTCGGCCGCGGCCGCTTCGTGCCCCGCTTCTCCTTGCTGGCAGCGGAACGGACGGCGCGACGCGAACGATTGGTCGTTTTAGATCCCGAGCTCACCGAGCACCCTTGGGTTGCCGGTCCATCCCGGAACGACCTTCACGTGCAGCTCGAGGTAGATCCGACAGCCGAACGTCTCTTCCAGCGCGTGCCGCGCCGCGGTCCCGATCTCGCGGATCTTCTGACCCTTCTCGCCGATCAGAATGCCCTTCTGGCTGTCACGCTCGACGATGACGGCGGCATTGATCACGACGAGCTTTTTTTCGGGCTCCTCGCGAAACGCTTCGATGACGACGGCGGTCGTGTAGGGCACCTCGTTGCGCGTCTTCTCGATCACCTTCTGGCGCACGATTTCCGACGCGAGGAAGCGCTCGCTCTGCTCCGTCACCTGATCCTCGGGATAGAGCGGCGGACTCGCCGGCAGTTTCGAGGCGACGAGATCGAGGAGGCGATCGACGTTTTCGCCGGTCTTGCCGCTCACGGGGATGACGTCGGCCTTCGGGATGAGGTTCTGCGCGGCGGTCAGCACGGGAATGACGCCGGCTTTTCCGACGAGGTCGATCTTCGAGATGGCGAGCACCACGTGCGGTCGCTTCGCGACCTCCTCCGCGACCTCGCGATCGGCGGCGGTCACGCCCGCCGTGCCGTCGAGCAGCATCACCGTGACGTCGCCCTCGCCCATCGCCTGGCGCGCGGTCGAGACGAGCCGGGCGTTCAGCGGCGTCTTCGCCTTGTGGATCCCGGGCGTGTCGACGAACACGAGCTGCGCGTCGGGCCGGTTGAGGATCCCGATGATCCGGTTCCGGGTCGTCTGCGGCTTGTTGGCGACGGCGGCGAGCGTCGTGCCGACGACCTGATTCAGCAGCGTCGATTTCCCGACGTTCGGCCGCCCGACCAGCGTGATGAAGCCAGCTCGGTGCTCGGATGTCGGTGTCTCGGTCAACGCTGGATTCCCCTCCGCAGCTCGCGCGCGAGCTGGTCGACGGTGCTGCTCGTGCCGCCGGCGAGCTTCTGGCGCCACTCGCCCTCGGTCTCGAAGCGGGCCGACCCGATGTTCTCGCGCCACGGCGCCAGGATCTCGCGGATCGCGTTCGCGTCGGCGGGGTCGCGGCGGTTCGCCTTCGCGGCCGCGATGACGTCGGGAACGACGCGCAGGAAGGCGCGGAGCGCCATGCCGGTCTTGATGCTGTACTTCCGGCCGTTCCACGCCTCCTCGAAGACGTGCGCGACCTGCTTGAAGTAGTTCAGGAAGAAGCGCTTCGCCGAGTCGAGGAACTTGTCGGCGTCGCGGCCGCCGAGCGCCTGGACCGACGTGAAGATGTTGCGGAGCTCCTCGGCGAGCGGCGCCTGCGCGACGCGGCCCTTGCCGACGCCGAACAGCTTGATCTCGCCGTGGAGCGGCGAGGTCGAGTCCTCCGACAGCGCCCGGATGATGTCGTGGCTCGTCGCGAGCGTCTTGTCGGGATAGAGCCGCCGGCCAGCGAGGCTGATCAGGTGCGACGGGTTCAGCTTCGTGTGCTTCGCGTTGATGGTCACGAACATCTCGACGGCCTGATCGGGCGCGAGGCGGTCGAAGATGACGGCCGGCACCTGGACGTCGTTCACGGGACGGGTCTCGGCGAGCTGGTGCAGCGCCAACAGGCGATGCTGGCCGTCGAGCGCGCGCAGCATGCCCTGCTCGGTCGGGACGTGGAGGATGCCGAGCGCGCGGTTGCCGCCGAGCGCATTGAACTCGAGCCGCTTCTCGGCGACGAGGAGCACGGCGCCGGGAATCGCCGGCAGGTTCCCGGCCTCCGCGCACTGGTTGTAGTATTCGATCAGCTCCACGATCTTTTTCCGGATCACCGGGCGCTGATAGGCCTCGGCGCTCCGCGCGATGCGCTTTTCCAGCAGCTCCCAGTTGATGGCCGCGGCCTTCTTCTTCCTGGACGCTTTGCCGCTCATCGAGCCACCGACGACGCCGGCGTCGTAGGAGAGCACCTCGAAACGCACGAGCTTCTGCACGTCGGTTCCGGTGAGGACGGCCTGATAGAAATCGACCCCGAACTGTCGGACACGCATCGCGGGAACAGGAATCATCGCTGACCTCTCGTTCCGGAGGACGCCCGTGACGCGCCGGCGCCGTCATCGCTCGCGCGTCCTCCCGTTTCACTGGCATTCGTGCTCGCCCGCCGGGGCATCACCGCCTGCGCCTCCACGCGCAGCGCTTCCAAAGCCTCCATGGCCGCCGCCTGTTCCGCGCTCTTCTTGCTGCGACCCTCGCCGCGGCCGAAAGTGCGCTGGCCGACCGAGATCTGACTGACGAAATGTTTGGCGTGATCCGGCCCCGTCTCCATGACGAGCGTGTACGTCGGCGTCGCCTTGAAGAGCTTCTGGGTGATTTCCTGGAGCCGGGTCTTGCAGTCCTCGACGGCGCTCGGGCTTCGCGACCGGATGTCGGCCGAGAACTGGCGCGCGAGGATGCGGCGGGCCGTGATGAACCCGCGGTCGAGATAGATGGCGCCGATCAGGGCT
>DAIQBH010000198.1:0-11586 GCA_036781285.1 Thermodesulfobacteriota bacterium
GCCACCGCCGACGAGATCGCCGGAGTGCCCGGCATTTCCACGCGGCTCGCCACCGAGATCCACGCACGCCTCGCGGCGCTGACGGCCGCGAGCGGCGACGCATCCTGATCATCGGCGTTCGCCGATATCTCACGCCGCAGCCCCCGGCGGCCCGCAGGCGGACGACTCGCCCGTCCGCCGGAGACGAAGGGTGGGAGGAGAGGTCGACGAGGGTCCGGCCGCCGCGCGGCTGCTGATTCCGTTCACGCTCGGGTGGCTGACGGGCGGGCTGCATCACGCCGGCGCTATCGGCGCACCGCTGGTCGTGGTCGGGCTCCTGCTCGCGGTGGCGAGTCAGCGCCTTCGGAAGCCCACGGCGGCGCTCATGCTCGCGGGGATCGCGGCTGGAATCTCGTGCGGCGCGCTGGCGAGCGTCGTCGTCTACGCGCCGCCGTCTCCCGGCGACGTCGCCCGCCTGGTCGGGACCAGCATCGTCGCGGTCGAGGGCACCGTCGTGCGGAGCGAGCGCAGCGGCACCCGGGTGACGGCGACGGTCCGCGCCGAGCGCGTCCGGAGCGCACGCCACACCGGACCCGCCGCGGGGCTCGTCGGCCTGACGCTCGCCAATGCGGAACGCGACTGGCCCCGCGGGACGCGCGTCCGCGTCGTCGCGAAGCTCCGCCGGCCACGCACGTTCGCGAATCCCGGCGCCTGGGATCACGCGGCCGCGCAGCGGCGGCAGGGCATCCGCGCCACCGCCTTTCTTTGGGACGAGCGCGCGCTGACCGAGCTGGCTCGATCCCCGGACGTCGTCGGCCGCACCCGCGACGCGTTCGCGGACTGGATCGCGCGCCGCACGACGGAGCCCGCGCGCGGCTACCTCACCGCCGTACTGCTCGGCGCCACGCGAAGCCTCGCGCCCGAAACGCGCGCGGCCCTCACGCGCACGGGCCTCGCACACGTCGTGTCGGTATCGGGGTTCCACGTGGCCGTCGCGGCGGGCGCGTTCGTCGTGGCGCTGCGTTGGCTGCTCCTGCGGTTCGCCCCTCTCGCGCTCGCGATCGACGTCCGGAGCGTCGCGGCGATGGCGGGGCTCGCGCCGGTCGCCGCGTACGCCGCCATCGCCGGAGGCACCGTTCCCGCGACCCGCTCGTTCTTGACGTACGGCATTCTCGTGCTCGTGCTCGTCGGGCGTCGCCCGCCCGACGGCTTCCGCGCCCTGGCGCTCGTCGCGCTCCTCATCGCGTGCGGGACCCCCGACGTCGCGGCGGACGTCTCCTTCGAGCTCTCGTTCGCGGCGGTGGTGGGGCTTCTCGCTCTCGCGCACCACGCCCGCGCAAAGCCCGACGACGCGACTCGTGCGGCCCGGGGTACCTACGCCGCGTGGTGGCGGACGCTCGTCGTCGCCCCGGTCGCGACGGCGCTCGTCGCGAGTACCGTGACCGCCCCGCTGACCGCGTGGCACTTCCAGCAGGTGTCGCTCATCGCGCCGCTCGCGAACCTGCTGACCCTCCCACTCCTCGGACCCGCGACGCTCGTGCCCGGCCTCGCGGCGCTTCCGCTCGTCACACTCGCGCCGCCCGTCGCCGACCTGCTGCTCGCCGTTGCGAGCGCCGCCGCGACGGCGGGCCTGACCCTCGCCGTATGGCTGGCGAGCGTTCCGGCCGCGGCCGTGTCCACGCCGATGCCAAATCTCTTCGAGGTGGCGCTCTGCTACGGGTGGCTCGGGGTGCTCTGGCGGCGCCTCCATGGGCCGGCCGGCGATCGCCGGCAGCGAGTGCTCGCAACGGTGCTCGTCGCCGTCACCGTCGCCGACGCCGGGTTCTGGGTCTGGGAGCGGCGCTTCAATCCGCATCTCCGGGTCAGCTTTCTCTCGGTGGGGCAGGGCGACGCGGCCGTCGTCGAGCTCCCCCGCGGGGGCGTCCTGGTCGTCGACGGCGGCGGGTTCCCGGGCGACTTCGATCCCGGCGAGCGCGTGATCGCGCCGTTCCTTCGCGCGCGGAAGATCTTCCGCGTCGACGTGCTCGTGCTCTCGCATCCGCAGCTCGACCACTTCGGCGGTCTCGCCCACCTCGTGGAGCAATTCGCGCCGGCGGAGATCTGGTCGAACGGCGCGCGAAGCTCCGCCGCGGCGTTCGCCCGCCTCGAAGCGGCGCTCGCCACGGCGTCGATCCAGCGCGTGACGCTCCGGCGCGGCATGGAGCGCCGCCTCGGCGACGTGCGCGCCGAGATCCTGCATCCCGCGAGCCCGGACGGCCTCGGCGCGAACGACGCGTCACTCGTGCTGCGTCTCGTCCACGGCACGACCGCGCTGCTCTTCACCGGCGACATCGAGCACGTCGCCGAATCGGAGATGGTGGAGGCCGGGGTCGTCCCGCCCTCCGACGTGCTGAAGGTGGCGCATCACGGCAGCGCCACGTCGAGTACGAGCCGCTGGCTCGCCGCGGCGCGGCCGCGCGTCGCCGTCGTGTCGGCCGGCGAGGGTAATCGCTTCGGTTTTCCGGCACCAGCGGTCGTCGGACGGCTCCGCGCGGCGGGGGCGCGCGTGTGGAACACAGCCGAGCACGGCGCCGTCCTGGTGGTGTCCGACGGTCACGACGTGAGCGTGCGCGCGTTTCGCGACCCGCGCGCGCCGACACGATTTGAATTGTCGAAGTCGCTTTGGTAGCTCTGCTCGCTTCGAAAGTGGCTCGATGAAAACCATCAATGGCGTCAAGGGGTTCCATGACGTCGTCCCGCCGCAGAGCACGCGCTTCACGGAGATCGAGGGGCGGCTCCGCGCCGTGCTCGCGACGTACAACTACGGGGAGATCCGCATCCCGATCGCGGAGCGCACCGAGCTCTTCGCACGCTCGCTCGGTGAGACCACCGACATCGTCTCCAAGGAGATGTACAGCTTCGAGGATCGCGACGGCACGTCGCTGACCCTGCGTCCCGAAGGCACGGCGTCGGTCGTGCGTGCGGCGATCGAGGCGCGGCTCGCGCAGCGCGAGCAGGTCGCGAAGCTCTTCTACCTGGGCCCGATGTTCCGCCGTGAGCGGCCGCAGCGCGGCCGCACGCGGCAGTTCCACCAGTTCGGGGTCGAGCTGATCGGGCGCGACGACCCGCTCGCCGACGCCGAGGTCGTGACGCTCCTCGCCGATTGCCTGCGCGCCGCGGGCCTCACGACCGCCGAGCTGATCCTGAACTCGCTCGGCGACGAAGCGTGCCGCCCCGGGTATCGCGCCGCGCTCACCGCGTACGGCCGCGCGCACGTCGACGCCCTGTGCGCGACGTGCCGCGAGCGCCTCGACCGCAATCCGTTGCGCCTCCTCGATTGCAAGGAAGAAGGTTGCAAGCGCGTGATGGCGGACGCGCCGCTCGTCACCGATCACCTCTGCCACCCGTGCCGCGCGCATTTCGCCGAGGTCGAGCGACTGCTCGCGGCCGCCGACGTGCCGTATCGCGTGAACCCGCGCCTCGTCCGCGGCCTCGACTACTACGTGCGGACGGCCTTCGAGGTCGTCGCCGGCAATCTCGGCGCGCAGAACGCCGTCGGCGGCGGCGGCCGGTACGACGGGCTCGTCGCGGCGCTCGGCGGTCCGCCGATCGCCGGCATCGGGTTCGCGATCGGCCTCGAGCGACTCCTGCTCGCGACCGAAGGCGGAGGATCCGCGGCCGACGCCCCCGCCGTCGACGTCATCCCGCTCTCGACCGAGGCCGCGCCGGCGGCGGTGCGCCTCGCGCGCCGCCTGCGTGCGCACGGCCTGCGGTGCGAGCTCGAGGCCGCGGGGCGAAGCTTGAAGAGCGCCATGCGCCGCGCCGACAAGCTCGCCGCTCGCTTCGCGGTGCTGATCGGCGAGGACGAGCTCCGCGCCGGCCGCGCGACCGTCCGCGATCTGCAACGCAAGGCCGATCATCCACTGGCGCTCGCGGTCGACGCGCCCGCCGACGCGCTCGCGGCGACGCTCGACGCGCTCGCGGCTTCAGGAGGACAGGGTGGCTGAAGAGCTCGCAACGCTCGGCGGCTGGGAACGCAGCGACTACGGCGGGGATCTCCGCCTCGCCGACGCGCAGCGCACCGTCACCGTCATGGGCTGGGTCCACGGACGCCGCGACCACGGCGGCGTCATCTTCATCGATCTGCGTGACCGCTCCGGCCTGATCCAGATCGTGCTCGATCCGGAGCGCAGCGCCGCCGCGCACGCCGCGGCGTCGAGCGTCCGGCTCGAGTTCGTCGTCGCGGTGCAGGGGACGATCGTGCCGCGCTCGAAGGAGACGGTGAATCCCGATCTCCCGACGGGCGAGATCGAAGTCGTCGGCCACGAGCTGAAGGTTCTGAATACCGCGCGCCCGAGCCCGTTCCCGGTCGACGACACTACCGACGTCGCCGAGGCGACGCGTCTCCGCTACCGCTACCTCGACCTCCGTCGTCCGCGCATGTTCAAGAACCTGTGGCTCCGGCACCGGCTCGCGGCACGCACGCGCGAGTATCTGAACGGGAACGGCTTCGTCGAGGTCGAGACGCCGATCCTGACCCGCAGCACGCCGGAAGGCGCGCGCGACTATCTCGTTCCGAGCCGCGTGAACCCCGGGACGTTCTTCGCGCTCCCGCAGTCGCCGCAGCTCTTCAAGCAGATCCTCATGGTCTCGGGCATCGATCGGTACTACCAGATCGCGCGCTGCTTCCGCGACGAGGACCTCCGCGCCGACCGCCAACCGGAGTTCACCCAGATCGATCTCGAGATGTCGTTCCTCTCGCGACCGACGATCTTCCGCCTGATGGAAGGGCTCGTCGCGGAGCTCTTCGCCGAGGCCGGGGTCGCGATGCCGGCGCCGCCGCTTCCCGTCTTGAGCTACGCCGAAGCGATGAGCCGCTACGGCTGCGACCGCCCCGACACGCGCTTCGGGCTCGAGCTGGTCGACTGCGCGCAGGTCTTCGCCGGCTCGCAGTTCAAGGTCTTCGCCGACGCACTCGCGAAGGGCGGCACGATCAAGGCGGTCGTGGTGCCGGACGGGTCCAAGCTCTCCCGGAAGGACCTGGACGACCTGACCGAGTTCGTCGCGATCTACGGCGCGAAAGGGCTCGCGTGGATTCGCATCGGCGACGACGGGTGGCAGTCGCCGATCGTGAAGTTTCTCTCGGACGCGGAGCGCGAGCGCCTCGCCGCCGCCGCCGGCCTGAAGCCCGGCAACGTCGTCATGCTCGTCGCCGACAAGGCGCGCATCGTGCACGACGCCCTCGCGGCGCTCCGGCTCCGCCTCGGCGCCAAGCTCGGGATGATCGACGCGAGCCAGAAGAACCTGGTGTGGGTCACCGACTTTCCGCTGTTCGACTACGACGAGGAGGCGCGGCGCCACGTCGCGGTCCATCATCCCTTCACCGCGCCCGTCGACGACGATCTGCCGCGCCTCGAGACGCATCCGCTGGAGATCCGCGCGCAGGCTTACGACCTCGTCCTGAACGGCACCGAGATCGGCGGCGGCAGCGTTCGGATCCATCAATCGACGGTGCAAGAGCGCGTCTTCTCCGTGCTCGGCATCTCGCCCGAGGACGCGCAGGGCAAGTTCGGCTTCCTCCTCGAGGCGCTCTCGTCGGGCGCGCCGCCGCACGGCGGCCTCGCGTTCGGATTCGACCGGCTGGTGATGTTGCTTGCCGGCGAGGAGTCGATCCGCGAGGTCATCGCGTTCCCGAAGACGCAAAAGGCCATGGATCTCATGACGGAGGCGCCGAGCACCGTCGACGCCCGACAACTGCGCGAGCTCGGGGTCAAGCTCGATCGCTGAGGAGTGGATGATGGGCCGAGCGGGGCAGTGGGCGACAACCGCGGTCGTGGCCGCCGTCGCGGCCATCGGGCTCGCGGCGTGCAGCTCGTTTCCGACGACGGTCGCGTCGAGGCCGTTGTCCCCGATCGCGCGCGGCGAGGTCCGGCGCATCGCCGTGTTGCCGTTCACGACGGTCGCGCTCGCGCCGGATCGCGAAGCGGCCGCGCTCGGCGCCGAGCCGCTGACGGAATCGCCGGGCGAAACCGTCACGCGCGCCGTCACGACCGCGATGCGCGAGCAGACGCAATGGGTCCTCGTCGACGACCTGATCGTCGGCGAGGCGGTGCGTCAGGTGTCGGGCGAGCTCCGGCCACCGACCGCCGACGAGGCGCGCTCCATCGCCAAGGTCCTGCGTGCCGACGCCGTGCTCCGCGGCGACGTCCGCGTCTTCGAGGAGCGCATCGGCACGGAGCTCGCCGCGAAACGGCCCGCACACGTCGTCTTCGGCGTCGAGCTCCTGCGCGCACCCGACGGCACCGCGCTCTGGCAGGGGGAGTACTCCGAGCAGCAACAGTCACTCTCGGAGAACCTCTGGAACCTCCCGGGGTTCGTGCGCGCGGGCGGCACGTGGGTGCGGGCAGGCGAGCTGGCGGAGCTCGGCGCGTCGCAGATCGTGACGCGGCTGCACACGGCGCTCTACGGCGCGCCGCCGCCGCGGACGTCCGGCGCGAAGAAGAAGCCGGCCAAATAGCCCCGTCGAGTCAGGGCGACGCGAGCGCAAGGCCGAACGCCGCCGCTACCGCCGGGTGCCATACGGCGCCGTCCGCGACGTTCACGCCGCGGCGGAGCGCCGGATCGGCGTCGACCGCGGCGGCGAATCCCTGATCGGCGAGCGCGAGCGCGTACGAGAGCGTCGTATTCGTGAGCGCGTGCGTCGCGGTGTTCGGCACGGCCCCGGGCATGTTCGTGACGCAGTAGTGCACGACGCCCTCCTCGACGTAGATCGGGTCGCGATGCGACGTCGGCCGCGACGTCTCGGCACAGCCGCCTTGATCGATCGACACGTCGACGAGCGCCGACCCTGGCCGCATGCTGCGGAGGAGAGCGCGCGGAATCAGCTTCGGCGCCTTCGCGCCAGGGATCAGCACGGTGCCGACCACGAGGTCCGCGTCGACGACCTCTTCCTCGATGTTGGCGCGGTTCGACATGAGGGTCGTGACGTGGCCGCCGAGGATGTCGCTCACGTACCGGAGGCGCGTCGGGTTCACGTCGAGGATCGTGACGCGCGCGCCGATGCCGACCGCCGCCTGACACGCGCTCGCCCCCGCGATGCCCGCACCGAGGATCACGACCTTGCCGGGCCGTACGCCGGCGACGCCCGAGAGCAACACGCCGCGCCCTCCATTCGTCGCCTGGAGACACCAGGAGCCCACCTGGATCGCGAGGCGGCCGGCGACCTCGCTCATCGGCGCGAGGAGCGGCAGGCTGCCGTCCGCGAGCTGGATCGTCTCGTACCCGATCGCGCGCGCGCCACTCGCGACGAGCGCCCGCGTCAACGTCTCGTCGGCGGCGAGGTGGAGGTAGGTGAACAGGATGAGAGCCGGGCGAAGCCGCGCGATCTCGTCCGCGAGCGGCTCTTTCACCTTGAGGATCAGGTCGGCTTCCGTCCACACGGTCGCCACGTCGGCGAGCGCCGCACCGGCCGCGGCGTATGCCTCGTCGGGAAGACGACTGCCGAGGCCGGCGCCGCGCTCGACGGTCACGCGATGACCGTGCGCGACGAGCGCGGCGACGCCGCTCGGGGTGAGCGCGACACGATTTTCCTCGGGCTTGATCTCGCGTGGGACGCCGACGTGCATGCGAGCAATTCTATTTGCGGACGGCGGCTTTACAAACGTGGAAACGCATATATACACGTCGCGCGCGCGTGGGCGCGGGTCGGCGCGCATACGATCCCCCATGAGCAGGATTCTCGACGGTAAGGCGGTGGCGCAGGCGGTGCGGGCGGAGGCGGCCCGAGACGTCGCGGCCCTGCGCGCGCGCGGCGTGACGCCAGGACTCGCGACGGTGCTCGTCGGCGACGATCCCGCGTCACGCGTCTACGTGGGATCGAAAGAGCGCGCGTGCACCGAGATCGGCATGGAGTCGATCGGCCGCCGACTCCCCGCCGACACGACGACCGCGGCGCTCGTCTCGCTCGTCGCGGAGCTGAACGCACGATCCGACGTGCACGGCATTCTCGTGCAGCTTCCGCTGCCCGCCGGGATCGACACCGACGCCGTGATCCAAGCGATCGCGCCCGCGAAGGACGTCGACGGCCTGACCGCCGTCAGCCAGGGGCGGCTGCTCGCCGGGATCCCCGGCCTCCGGCCGTGCACTCCGCGCGGGGTGATGCGACTCCTCGCGGAAACCGGACGCGAGCTCGCGGGTGCCGACGTCGTCGTCATCGGACGGAGCCTGCTGGTCGGCAAGCCAGTGTCGTTGCTCCTGCTCGAGCAGCACGCGACCGTCACCATGTGTCACTCGCGCACCCGCGACCTCGCCGCGATCGTGCGCCGCGCGGACGTCGTCGTCGCCGCGGTCGGCCGGCCCGGGATGATTCGCGGCGACTGGATCAAGGAGGGTGCCATCGTGATCGACGTCGGGATCAACCGGACTGCGGAGGGCAAGCTGGTCGGCGACGTCGACTTCGAGGGCGCGCGCGAGCGCGCCGCGTGGATCACGCCCGTACCCGGCGGCGTCGGGCCGATGACGGTCGCGATGCTGCTCGCCAACACCGTCGCGAGCGCGGCGGACTCCTGCCGGGTCGCGGCATGAGCGACGTCTCCACGACGGGCACGCTGGCCCGCACGCCGCTGTACGACGAGCACCGCGCGCTCGGCGCCAAGCTCGTCGAGTTCGGCGGCTGGGAGATGCCGGTGTCGTATCGCGGCATCATCGAAGAGCACAAAGCCGTGCGCACGGCGGCAGGGCTCTTCGACGTGAGCCACATGGGCGAGATCGAGGTCCTCGGGCCGCACGCGGCGGCGACCTGCCAGCGGCTCACCACCAACGACGTCCGGAAGCTCGCGAACGGTCACGTCCAGTACACGCTCCTCTGTCGCGAGGACGGCGGCGTGGTCGACGACGTCACCCTCTATCGCGTCAACGACCAGCGCTACTTCTTCTGCGTGAACGCCAGCAACATCGCGAAGGACCTGGCGTGGATCCAAGAGCACGCCGGCGATGCGACGATCGTCGACCGCAGCGAGGCGACGGCACTGATCGCGCTCCAGGGCCCGGCGGCGCGCCGCATCTTGCAAATGTTGTCGCCGCTCCCGCTCGACCGCGTGAAGAGCTTCCGCTTCGCGCGTTCGGAGGTCGCCGGGTTGCCGGCGCTGGTCTCCCGCACCGGATACACCGGCGAGGACGGCTTCGAGCTCTTCGTGGACGCGCCGCGGGCGGTGACGCTCTGGACGGCGCTCATGGCGGCGGGACGCGACGCCGGGCTGGAGCCGATCGGTCTCGGCGCGCGCGACACGCTTCGCCTCGAAGCGGCCTTGCCGCTGTACGGTCACGAGCTCGACGACTCGACGTCGCCGCTCGCCGCCGGGCTCGGGCGCTGGGTGAAGCTCGACGGCGAGGATTTCATCGGGCGGGGCGCGTTGCTCCACGAGCAGGAGCATGGTGCGCCGCGAAAGCTCGTCGGGCTCGCGCTGCGCGGACCCGGTATCGCGCGCCAAGGGTATCCGGTCACGTTCGAGGGCGCCCAGGTGGGGGTCGTGACGAGCGGCACGCATTCGCCCACCCTCGGGAGCGCCGTCGCGCTCGGGTTCGTCGCGGCGGCGCTCGCGACTCCCGGCGCGACGCTCGCGGTCGACATCCGCGGCCGAGCCGTTCCCGTCGAGGTGATTCCGACGCCGTTCTACCGTCGGCCGCGCCCAGCGCCCGCCGCGGCGCCCCTCGCATCGGAGTCGACCGAGGCCGCCGACGACGAGTCGGCGCCCGAAGCGGACACCGACCCGGCCACGTCCGCCGCCGCCGAGCCCGCGGGCGCGGCCGCGGAGGACACGAGCCCACAGGGTTCCGAGGCGCCGATCGAGCTCGTCGAGGAGGCGCCCGCGGTGGAGGCACCGACGACGCACCTCGAGCCCAGAACCGCCCCCGCGCCAGAAGAAGGAGAGAGCTGATGCAGGTTCCGGAGACGCTTCGCTACTCGGAAGAGCACGAGTGGGTGCTCGTGGGCGACGGAGTCGCGACGATCGGCATCACCGACCACGCGCAGGAGGAGCTCGGTGACATCGTCTTCGTCGAGCTCCCGGCCATCGGCGCCGTGCTCACCAAGTCCGCGACGCTCGGCGTCGTCGAGTCGGTGAAAGCGGTGAGCGACGTCTATGCGCCCGTCGGCGGCTCCGTGACGGCCGTCAACGAACGTCTCACCGGCAACCCGGAGATCATCAACGAGGATCCGTATGGGGAAGGGTGGATGATCAAGGTGACGCTCGCCGATGCCACGGAGGTCGACAAGCTCATGACCGCCGCGCAGTACCGCGACTTCGTCGCGCAGGAGAAGGCTTAACCTCCCCCCGCATGCGCTACACGCCGCACACCCAAGCCGAGATCGCCGCCATGCTGCAGGCGATCGGCGCTCCGACCGTCGCCGCGCTGGTCGACCACGTTCCCGCCGAGCTCCGTGCGACGGCAGCGCTCGCACTCCCGGCGGGACTCGACGAGCGCGCGATGCGCACCGAGCTCGCCGGACTCGCGGCCCGCAATCGCACCGATGCGGTGGCGTTCCTCGGCGCCGGCGCGTATCCGCATTTCATCCCGGCGGCCGTCGAGCAGCTCGCGGGTCGCGCCGAGTTCGCCACCGCGTACACGCCGTATCAGCCCGAGGTGAGCCAGGGCACGCTCCAGGCTTCGTTCGAGTTCCAGTCTTCGATCGCCGCGCTCCTCGGCATGGAGGTCGCGAACGCCGGGATGTACGACGGCGCCACCGCGACGGCGGAAGCCGTGCTGATGTCGCAGCGTCTCCGTCCCGGCCGACCGCTCGTGCTCGTGTCCCGCGCCCTCCACCCGCAATACCGCGCGGTGATCGCGACGTACCTGGAGGGCATCCGTGACGTCGAGATCGTCGACGTCCCGTACGGACCCGACGGCACGACGCCGCTCCCGGGGGCGGACCTGTTGCGCCGCGCCTCCTGCCTCGTGCTCGGCTATCCGAACGTGTTCGGCGTCATCGAGGATCTGACCCGCGCCGCGGAGGTCGCCCACGCGGAGGAATGCCTGCTCGTCAGCGCCACCGCGGAAGCGCTCGCGCTGGCGCTCCTCAAGTCGCCGGGCGCGTCCGACGTCGACATCGCGGTCGCCGAGGGCCAAAGCCTCGGGCTCCCCCTCGCGTACGGCGGACCCGGCCTCGGGCTCTTCACCAGCCGCGAGCGCTTCGTGCGAAGCCTGCCGGGACGTCTCGTCGGCGAGACCGTCGACGTCAACGGCAGGCGCGGGTACGTGCTGACGCTCGCGACCCGCGAGCAGCACATCCGCCGCGAGCGCGCGACGTCGAACATCTGCACGAATCAAGGACTCTGCGCGGTCCAGGTCGTCGTCTACCTCTCGCTGCTCGGCCGCCACGGGCTCACGAGCCTCGCCGAGCGGAACGTGCGTGGCGCGCACGCGCTCGCGGAGCGCCTGCGAGGCGTCGGCTCGCTCCAGTTCTCCGGACCGTTCTTCAACGAATTCGTCCTGACGATCCCCGGCGCGCGACGTCGCTGGGAGCACGCGCTCGCGGCCGGCGTCGTGGCGGGCCATCCGCTCGGCAGCTGGTACCCCGAGCTCGACGTCGTCCGCCACTTCACGCGGCTCTCGCAATGGAACCTGAGCGCC
>DAIQBH010000199.1:0-8600 GCA_036781285.1 Thermodesulfobacteriota bacterium
AGCCGGAGTGGAATTCCGCGCTTGGGCGGTTCTCTCGACGGGGCGCTCGACGGCCATCGGCTGAACGTCTACCTGCTCGAGTGGCCGCTGCCGGTCACGGTCCTCGCGGCGCTCGGCGTGTGGGCCGCACGCGGCGGGGCGCCGGCTGCGGTCCGCGCGAGCGCGGCGTACGTGCTGGGGCTCGTCGGCGCGCTCTTCTTCTATTTCCATCGCGACACGCTCTTCGGCCCGCGGCTCTTGTTCTCGGCGGTGCCGCCGCTGCTCGTGCTGACGGCGGCCGGACTCGTTGCGCTCGTCGACGTCCGCCGGCGGCTCGGTGCGTCCGGCCTCGCGCTCGGCGATGTCGCCGCCGTCGGGCTCGCCGCGACGGCGCTGCTCGCAGCGACGACGCTCGTGCCGCCGCGGCTCGCGTCGCATCGGACGATCGGATCACCGGTGGCCCTCCATCCCGAGGAAGACGCGCGCCGTGCCGGCATCGAGCGCGCGCTCGTGCTGATCCCCGACGGTCTCGGTTCGCGCCTCATCGTCCGCATGTGGGCCGCCGGCGTCCCGATGACCGCGACCGCCGCCCTCTACAAACGCGCCGACGCCTGCCGCCTCGGCGACGCGATCGCGACCGTGAGCCGCGGCCCCGATTTCCAAGCGCGCCTCGACCAGGCGCTGCAAGGCGCTTCGCCCGGCCGACGCGTCGCGGGCGCGACACCAGATCCCATGCTGCGCCTTCCCGACGACGGCAAGCCGTCGGAGCGTTGCGCCGCCGAAATCGCCCGCGACCGCCGCGGCACCCTCCAATTCGCCCCGTACCTCTACCTGAACGCCCCCACGCTCGACGGCGCCATCGTGTGGGCACGAGAGCTCGGCGGCGACGACGACGCCGCGCTCGCCCGCCGCTACCCCGACCGCCCCGTCTACCGCTACCGCGGCCCGCGAAGGGACGGCACCTCGCCGTTCGAGCTGCTAGCGGAGCCGACCACGAACGCCGTCGCCTCGACGACGAACACGCCCTGACCCGCCACTGCTACCGTCAGGCGCAGCTTGCGCACCGCCGCCACGTTCGCGGGTGCAGGGCGCCGCGGATCGGGGACGCCCTCCGGGGAGCGGTCAGCTCGCGTGTGCCCAAGCCAGAGTGGCATCGACGAGTAGTAAGCGCCGGCACCAGCGCCCCCGCGACCGTAGGAGGGCGTCCCCGATCCGCGGCGCCCCACACCCGCGAGCAGCGACCGGGCTGCACGCTTGGAAAGCAGCGACCCTAGCTACCGAAGTAGAACGCGATGATCCGCTCGCCCCAAAACAAATAGACGAGCGCCCCGCCGGCCAGAAACGGCCCGAACGGAATCGCAAGCTTGGTATCCGCCCCCTCGTACAGCATGACGACCACCCCGATGATCGACCCGATCACCGACCCGACGAACAGCGTCACGAAGATCGATTGCCACCCGAGGAACGCCCCGATCATCGCGAGCAGCTTGATGTCGCCGCCACCCATGCCCTCCTGGCCGCGGAAGGTCTTGTAGAGCCACGCCACCGACAGCAGCACGCCGCCGCCGGCGAGCACGCCGAGGATCGCGTCGAGCGGGGTCACCAGCGGCGACACCAGCGAGAACGCGAGCCCGACGACGATGCCCGGCAGGCTGATCACGTCCGGGATGATCTGGTGATCGAGGTCGATGAACGTGATCACGACGAGCGCCGCCGCGAACGCGAAGTAGCCGGCGAAGGCCAGCGTGGGGCCGAGGCGCAGGAACAGCGCGACGGCGAGCGCCCCCGTCAGGACTTCCACCGCCGGATAGATCGGTGAGATCCGGATCTTGCAGGTGCGGCACCGGCCGCCGAGCACGAGGTAGCTGAGGATCGGAATGTTCTCGTACCAGGAGAGGTATGTCTGGCACTTCGGACAGTGCGACGGCGGCGTCACGACCGAACGTCCGTCCGGGAGCCGAGCGATGCAGACGTTCAGGAAGCTTCCGATGATCGCCCCGAAAGTGAAGACGAACGCGAGGGTCAGCGTCTCCATGTGGCGAACAATGTAGCAGACGCTGGGGCCGGCTTCTGCCCCGAATGCGCTCCAGGATCGGCCCGCGGCATCAGCCGGCGGGGAACGTGGTCGGGACCGGGCTCCGGTCGTAGCGGAGCGCTCCTTCCCGGAACCGCTCGAGGACCTCCGCGTGCCGCTCGGTCCGGCGGAGGAACACGACGCTGACGGGGTCCGAGTAGACGTACTCCCATTCCGCGTCGTCGCGCAGCAGCGTGGCGGGCGCCTGGTTGCGATCGGCGATCACGATGTCGGTCGGGTAGTCGTCGAGGAGGGTGTCCCAGCCCGGGCCGCCCGCCATGAACCGCCACGCGGCTTCCAGGAGCGGCGCCGGGTAGGCGGTCGTGAAGCGGCCGTCGACGGCCACCTTGGTGCCGGCGGGGAGCGCCCAGAGCGCGTACTCGCCCCAGCGGAAGGGCAGGGCGACGTTGCCGCAGATGTCGTTCTGCGCGAGGAAGCGCACTGCCTGTACCGGATAGTAGGCCGGGCTGACCGCGATGCCGCCGCGCCACGCCCACACCGTGACGAGCGCGACCGCGACCTGGAGCGCCGCGCCCGCCGCGAGCCCGCGGCGAGCGAGGATCGTGACGTTCGCCGGGGTGCGCGCCGCGAGGCGCGCGAGCGCCGTGGCGAACGTCGCCGCGACGAGCGGCGCCGCGGCGATCGCGAACAGGGGAACGTGACGTTGATGGCGCAGCGCGACCGCGGCGGTCACGCCCACGATCGCGATCTCCGCGAGGCGCGGGCGGACGACGACGCATCCCACCCCGGCGACGACGAGCATCGCCTTGAACGCGGCGAACGATCCGTCGGCGAGCGGCACCGGCTTCCACTCGGAGATCGGGACGTGGGGCGTCACTTCGAAGACGAGGAAATGGAGGAGACGGAGGCCGTACGGGTTCAACAGCAAGGCGGCCGCGCGCGCGGCTCCGAGCGCGATCGCCGCCGCCGCGCCGCGCCGATCGAGCGTGCCCCGCGCGCCCGCGACGATCGTCGTGACGCCGACCGCCACGCCCGTGAGGCCGACGCCCGCGAGCACGCCGCCGTGGGTGTTCACCCACACGACGACGACGAGCGGCAGCCACCACGCGGCGCCGCGCGGCGCGAAATCGGCGCGGTGCACGAGCGCGAGCGTCGCCGCGAGGAACGCCATCGTGAAAAGCTGCGGGCGGATCATGAAACCCGGTGTCATCACGACGAGCGCCAGGACGATCGCGAGCGTCGCCGCGGTCGCGTCGGCGCTCCGACGCGCGGCCGTGCGCCAGAGGAGGGCCGCGGTCGCGAGACCGAGCGCCAGCTTCAAGGCGACGAGCCCGATGCCGCCCGTCAGCCGATAGATGCCCGCCATGGTCAGCTCGGCGAGGAGCTCGTGATTCACCCACGGCTGCTCCGGGGTCGTGTACGCGAAGGTGTTTTCGACGTGCCAGGTGCCGTTGAGCAGGGAAGAGCCGAAGAGGAGGTGACCCCAGAGGTCGGGGTCGGCGGCGGACGGAACGAGAATGGTGACGGCGGCCGCGATCCAGAGTGCGTGCAGCATCGGGCGTCTCGGTTCTCGGTGATCGTGGGGCACGCGCGTTCGACCTCCCACCAAAAGGAACGCGGGCGGATCCGAAGATCCGCCCGCGCTCGTGCTGCTTTGGTCAGCTTAGCCCGCGATTACGGAGCCGCGGCGGTGACGCATTCCATGTTCGGAGCGCCCGCGGCGGGATTGCTCGTCCAGGTGCACGAGAAGCCGGGGGTGCCCTTCGCCGACGAACAATCGACGGTGAAGGAGTCGTCGTCGCCCGCGAGCGTCACGGTGACGTCCTCGGACTGCACGAAGCCGGGAAGGTCCGCGGCGGTCGACGAGTAGGTCGCGTTGTCGACGAAGTACGCCTCTTCCGCCGTCGCGGCGTTGCGGCAATCGCTTTCGGCCCGCGCGTCGAAGCCCTTGGCGCGGTACGCGGCGAACTGCGGGATGGCGATCGCGGCCAAAATACCGATGATCGCGACGACGACCAGAAGCTCGATGAGAGTGAAACCGGACTGATTCTGCTTGACCATTTTCTCTGCCTCCTAGTGTCTCGGGCCGTTGATCGTCCCGAAATCGATTTGTTGGTTCGGTACGGGAGCAAGCCGGGTGCCAGGAACCGCGGGTCTGCGTTCGAGCGGCTTCCGCTCGAAGGCGAGATCAATAAGGACGAGGTCTTCGTGCTCGGCGGCGGGCGTGGAGCGCGCGACGCTTGCGAGGACGCGGCGACGCTTCGTGTACGAGACCGCATTGCGAGCGCTGATTCGGCCCGTCAAAAACCGACGGATTCCTTGACGGTGACATTTTTTGGCCGTCACTTTCGCGTCGGTGGTTGCGTCGGCCGCATCAAGGCGCGCAGCCGCCGCGGCATCGCCGAAATCGAGATGGGTCCGCATCGCATTGCTCACTGGAGCCCCGGGCCGAGGTCGAGGTCGTCGTCGTCGGCGCTCGCGAGGCCGTACTTCGAGAGCCGATGGCGCAGGCTGCGGTACTTGATGCCGAGGAGCTCCGCCGCTCGCTTCCGCACGCCGCCGGCGCGGTCGAGCGCCGCGAGCAGCATGTCCTTCTCGTAGGTGGCGAGCTGCTCGTCGAGGTTGCGGCCGGCGGCGAAGATCGGCGCGTCCGGCATCACGGCCTCGGCGGTTGCCGGCGCATCGCGTTCCGCCATCAGATGCGCGGGCAAGTCCTGCTCCGTCAACGTATCGCCTTCGCAGAGCGTGATCGCATGATCGATGATGTTCTCGAGCTCGCGAATGTTGCCGGGATACGCGTAGGTGCAGAGCGTCTTCATCGTCCGCGGCGAGACGCGCTCGACGGTCTTCGCGTGGCGCGCGGAGCAGGTCCGCAGCAGGTGCAGCAGCAGGAGCGGGATGTCCTCCGGCCGCGACCGCAACGACGGCGTCTCGAGGCGGATGACGTTCAAGCGGTAGTAGAGGTCCTCGCGGAACTTGCCCTCGGCGACGAGCCGTTCGAGGTCGCGGTTGGTCGCGGCGACGACGCGGACGTCGACGTTGATCGCGGTCGTGCCGCCCACCGGAACGATCTGGCGATCCTGGAGGACGCGCAGGAGCCGGACCTGCATCGCGAGCGGCAGCTCACCGATCTCGTCGAGGAAGATGGTGCCGCGATGCGCCTGGCGGAAGAGGCCCGGCCGATCGGCGATCGCGCCGGTGAAGGCGCCCCGCACGTGGCCGAACAGCTCGCTCTCGATCAGCGTATCGGGGATCGCACCGCAGTTGACGGGCACGAACTCGCGCTCGGCGCGCGCGCTCCGGTGGTGGATGGCGCGCGCGATGAGCTCCTTGCCGGTGCCGCTCTCGCCGGTCACGAGGACCGTCGAGTCGCTGGGCGCGACCTTCTCGATGAGGCCGAAGAGGCGCCGCATCGGCTCGCTCTCGCCGACCAGCCCCTCGAAGACCGTGACCGCGGTATCGCTACTCGTGCGGACGGTGTCGGCGTACGCTTCGAGCTGCTCCTGCTCCTTCAGGCGCGCCTCGAGGTCGCGGACGGTCGTGACGTCCGAGATGACGTAGATGCGGCCGATCGCGTGATGGAACGTGTCGGTGACGGTGCCGACCTTGATGCGGAGCTTCCGCGGCGCGTCGCCGTCGTCGCCGACGGTGATTTCGGTCGGCGGCGCGTCGGCGCCGAGCCCGCTCGCGTCGGGCAGGAGCGCGTCGAGGGACGTGCCGGATGCTCCGGGCGCGAGTCCGAGGATCTCCGCCGCGGTCGGATTCGCCGAGATGATGCGGCCGTTTGCGTCGGTCACGACGAGCCCGTTGTCGACGGCGTTCGCGACCAGCTGTTGGAGCACCTCGACGCGGCCGAGATCCTCCTGGCGCGCGGCGAGCATGCTCTCGGCGGCGGCGAGCTGGGTCGTCAGATAGCGGGCGAGGCCGGCGATCGCGAAGAAGGAAAGGATGATGGTGCCGTGGCTGGCGGCGTGCGGCGCCAACGCGAAGTCGTTCGATGCCCCCGTGACGAGCCACGCCGTCACCGTGCCGTAGATCGCGGCCGCAGCGGCGGCCGTCGCCATGACGCCGCGCCCGAGGCGGAGCTGGGCGCTGTTCAGGATCACGACGTTGTAGAGAACGGCGAGCGGGCTCGCGAGCCCGCCGGTCGCGAGGATCACGAGCGTGACGAGCACGAGGTCGACCGCGACCTGGACGCCTGCGAACAGCAGGAGGTGCCGGACGCGCGGCAGCAGCAGGCTCGAGATCGCCGTCACGCCGTAGCCGAGCGCGATCAGGCCGAGCCGGGGATCCGGTCCCGCCTCTTTCTGCGGTCCGTATACCCAGGCCGCGCCCGCCAGGAAGATCGTGACGAGCGCCGTCCGCACCAGGAGGAACCACGCGAGCCGACGCTTTAGGGCTTGCTCATGCGCCGGACGCGACGCTCCTCCCGGGCCGTGTGGACCCTCCTCGGCGGGGACGCTGCCCATGTCAGGACAGGACCGAGCCGAGCTTGAAGATCGGGAGGTACATCGAGACGACGAGGCCGCCGATCAACCCGCCGAGCAGCAGGATGACCATCGGCTCCATGAGCGCCGTCAGGTTCGCCACGGCGTTGTCGACCTCGTCTTCGTAGAAGTCGGCGATCTTCTGGAGCATCTGATCGAGCGCGCCGGTCGTCTCGCCGACCGCGATCATGTGGCAGACCATCGGCGGGAAGACCTTGCTCTGAATGAGCGGCTCCGCGATCGTCTTGCCTTCGCTGATGCTGGAGCGGGTCGCGAAGATCGCCTCTTCGATGATTTTGTTCCCCGCGGTGCGGCCGGTGATCGTGAGCGCGTCGAGGATGGGCACGCCCGACGACACCAGGGTGCCGAGCGTCCGCGCGAAGCGCGCGATCGCCGTCTTGCGGATGAGGTCGCCGAAGACCGGCACACGGAGGCCGATCTTGTCGAGCCAGTAGCGGCCGCGGTCCGTGCGGGATGTGAAGACGAACCCGGCCGCGGTGGCGATCATCCCGCCGACGATGAACCAAAAGTTGTTGATGGTGAAGTTCGAGAGGTTGATCACGAACTGCGTCGGCGCGGGCAGCGCCTGACCGAAGCTGTTGAAGAGCTCGGCGAAGACCGGGATGACGTACACGAGCAAGATGCCGGTCACGAGGACGGCCGCCGCGATGATGCACGCGGGGTAGATCATCGCGCCTTTGATCTTGCTCTTCAGGCGGACGATCTTTTCCATGTACGAGGCGAGGCGGTTCAAGATCGTGTCGAGGATGCCGCCGACCTCACCCGCGGCGACCATGTTCGAGTAGAGATCGGAGAACACCTTCGGGTGCTTCTTCAGCGCGGCGGCGAACGTCGAGCCGGCCTCGACCTCCTCCTTCACCTCTTTGATGGTCTTGCACAGCACCTTGCTGTCGGACTGCTGCGAGAGGATCTCGAGGCACTGCACGAGCGGCAGACCGGCGTCGATCATGGTCGCGAACTGCCGCGTGAAGATCACGATGTCGTGCTGCTTCACCGGCGCGCCGAACGACGGCAGGTTGATCTCGCGGTCGAAGCCCTTGCCCTTTTCCTTGATCTTCTCGGGCGACGGATTGATGCGCTGGGTGCGGAGGCGCGTGATGACCGCTTGGCGGGTCATCGCCTCCATCTCGCCGCGCATCGTTTCGCCGTTCGGTCCGACTCCTACCCATTTGAAGACTGGCATGTCGTTTCTCCTGCTCGCTTCGTTGTGGCTCTTAGCGCCGCGCCATCGGCCGCACGTTGCCGTCGCTGCTGCCGGTGTGTTGGCCCATCATCGTCCGGAGCTCTTCGAGCTCGGTTGCGTGACCGAGCGCTTCCTCGGTCGTGATGAGTCGGCGCTGGTGCAGATCGAGAAGGGCCTGACTCATCGTCTGCATGCCGAACTTCTGCTGGCCGACCTGCATCTGCGAGTACATCTGGTGCACCTTGGCCTCGCGGATCAGGTTCCGGATCGCGGCGTTCGGGATCATGATCTCGGCGGCGAGGCAGCGGCCGCGGCCGTCGGCGCGCGGGATGAGCTGCTGCGATACGACGCCCTGGAGCACCAGCGACAGCTGGGCGCGCACCTGCTCTTGCTGGTGCGGCGGGAAGACGTCGATCACGCGGTTGATCGTCTGGACGGCGCAGTTCGTGTGCAGCGTCGAGAACACGAGGTGGCCGGTTTCGGCGACGACCAGCGCCGCCTCGATGGTCTCGAGGTCGCGCATTTCGCCGATCAGCACGATGTCGGGGTCCTGCCGGAGGACGTGCTTCAGCGCGGGCGCGAAGCCGTGCGTGTCCGCGAACACCTCGCGCTGGTTGATCATCGCGCGCTTGTGGTTGTGCACGAACTCGATCGGGTCCTCGACGGTGATGATGTGCTCGGCGCGCGTCGAGTTGATCTTGTCGATGATCGCCGCGAGCGTGGTCGACTTGCCGCTGCCGGTCGGCCCGGTCACGAGCACGAGCCCGCGGGGCAGGGAGGCCATCTCCATCACGGAGCGCGGCAGGCCGAGCTTTTCGAGCGGCGGGATCTCGTACGCCTTGTCCATCGAGGCATCGAAGGCCACGCGTTTCGGAACCTGATCCCCCTGCGACAC
>DAIQBH010000199.1:8610-11502 GCA_036781285.1 Thermodesulfobacteriota bacterium
AATGGCGCGGAACGCGCCGCCGACGGCGCCCTTCTGGTTGTAGAGATTGCCGCGGAAGCGGCAGACGCCCTTCGCGGCGAACGAGAAGTCGAGCTCACTGCCCTCCTCGAACGTCTTCTTCTGCGCCTCGGTCAGGATCGAGTAGCAGAGCTGGCGCGTGTCGGTCGCGGTCAGCGGCGGATAGGCGAGCGGACGGAGCTCGCCGTGCACGCGGATGAGCGGCGGGCTGTCCTGCGTGATGTGCAGGTCGGATGCTCCGGCTTCGAGCATCAGCTGAAGGAAGTCTTGGATGTTCACCACGGCACGTACCTCCGCAATCCGTTGGAGCGAGCAAGCCACATGCCGCGGCGCAAGGACGCTGCGACGGGCGTTTCTGCCGAGCGCACCGTCACCGTTCGGCTGGTCGTCATGGTTTTGGCGCCGCCGGCAAGCCTCCGGAGGAGGCGCACACTAGCCCGCCTGCGCGTCGGGCATCGTAATGCGCAGCACTTCCTCGACGGTGGTCACACCCTCGGCGATCTTGTTGATGCCGCTCCGCCGGAGGGTGCACATCCCGCTCTGGATGGCGGTGCGCTTGACCTCGGCAGTCGAGGCGCCCGCGATCACGGCCTCGCGAATGGACTCGGCCATCGGCATGACCTCGTAGAGCGCGAGGCGGCCCTTGTAGCCGGTGCCGTTGCAGGCGGGGCAACCGACGCCGCGATAGCACACCATCTGCTCTGCCAACTCGCTCGGCGCGCCGATGTCGACGAGCGCTTCCGGCGTCATCGGCGATTCTTCCTTGCAGCCCTGGCAGATCACGCGCACGAGGCGCTGCGCCATGATGAGGTTGATCGAGGACGCCACGAGGAACGGCTCGACGCCCATGTTGAGGAGCCGGTTGATCGTCGAGGGCGCGTCGTTGGTGTGGAGCGTCGACAGCACGAGGTGGCCGGTGAGCGCGGCTTTGACGCCGATCTCGGCGGTCTCGAAGTCGCGGATCTCGCCGACCATGATGATGTCCGGGTCCTGGCGGAGAAACGCGCGAAGCGAGGCCGCGAAGGTCAGGCCGATGCCCTCCTGCATCTGCACCTGGTTGATGCCGACGAGGTTGAACTCGACGGGATCTTCCGCCGTCGAGATGTTCGACGCCGTCTTGTTGAGCTCGGCGAGCGCCGAGTAGAGCGTGGTCGTCTTGCCGCTGCCCGTCGGGCCGGTGACCAGCACCATGCCGTGCGGGCGGTAGATCGACTCCTTGAAATCGGCGAGTGCCTTCTCCTCGAACCCGAGTTTCGTCATGTCGAGCTGGAGGTTCGACTTGTCGAGGAGACGCAGCACGACCTTCTCCCCGAAGATCGTCGGCAGCACCGACACGCGGAAGTCCATCTCGCGGTTGCCGCCGAGCTTCAGCTTGATGCGGCCGTCCTGGGGCATGCGGCGCTCGGCGATGTCGAGCGACGCCATGACCTTGATGCGCGAGGTGATGGCGTTCTTCAGCTTGATCGGCGGCTGCATGATCTCGTACAGGACGCCGTCCATGCGGAAGCGGACCCGCAGCATCTTTTCGTAGGGCTCGACGTGGACGTCGCTCGCGCGCTTCTTGATCGCGTCGGTGAGGAGGGCGTTCACGAGGCGTACGACCGGCGCTTCTTCCGTTGCGCGCTCGAGGTCCTGGAGACTGACCTCTTCCTCGCCCTGGACCAGCTGGACGTCGCCATTGTCGCCCAGCTCGTTCAGCATCTGGTCGTAGTTGGCGGCCGCGTCGTAGTAGCGGTCGAGCGCGCGCTGGATCGCCGTCGCGCCGGCGACGGCGATCTTCACGTCGTAGCCGGTCAGGAACTTCACCTCGTTGATCGCGACCAGGTTCGACGGGTCGGCCATCGCGATCGTGAGCGTCGAGCGCACGAGGTTGACGGGGATGAGGTGGTGCTTCTGCGCCATCGCCGCCGGCACGAGCCCGAGCACCTCGGGCGGGATGTCGAGGTTGGACGGGTCGACGACGGGGAGGCGATATTCCTTCTGGAGGTACGAGAGGAGCGCGTCCTCGTTGATGAAGCCGAGCTTCACGAGGTGGCTCGCGAGCGCGCCGCCGTGGGTGCGCTGCTCGGTCATCGCGCGCTCGAGGTTGCCGGCCTCGAGCTGGCCGCGCCGAACGAGCAGCTCGCCGAGTCTGGACAAGGTAGTCACGGGCACCCTCGGGGCTTAAAGACGCGGATCATCGGGCTCAATGGCTAAAAGCAGCGGGGTCGAACGCTTGCGCATCGTCTTGGCACTTCGCATGGGCACACGCCGCCCCCTCCTCGCTCCGGGTTATCGGCACCTGCTGCGGATTCCGTGAGTGCGGCGATTTCCCTGCGCGCCGCGCGCGGGCGGCGGACGCCGGGCCGCCCCGCGGAATCCGCTCGGGGCCGGCTGGCGCGCCTGTCGCCGCCATTCCGGCGACCCAGGTTGTCTCCGGCGGGACCGGCACGCATGCTGCGGTGGTGCCCGCATGGAGAACTAGGCTCGGGGCGGCGATCGTCGCGACGACGCTCGCGGCGGGGAACGTCGCGGCGGCGCCCGCGGTCGTGCCGGCCACCTTGCACGACGTGCAGGGCGCCGTCGTCGACGTCGCCGCGCTCGCGAGCCGCGAGCGGCTCGTCTTCGTCACCGTCAAGGCGACGTGGTGTCCCGTCTGCCGGACGCAGCTCCAGCGGCTCGGTCGACTGCTCCCGCACCTCCGGGCCTGCGGCGCGACGTTCGTCGTGCTCGTGCCCGGAGCGAACGATGCCGTCGCGGCGATCGCCCGCGAGACGAGCTTCCCGTACCCGTTCGTCGCCGAGAACGCGCAGGCGCTCGCCGCGACGGCCGGGCTTGCCGCGGACGGCGGCGAGCTCGTGCCGGGATTCTTCGCCGTCGACGCCTCGCGGGCGG
>DAIQBH010000200.1:0-11500 GCA_036781285.1 Thermodesulfobacteriota bacterium
GGGAACGAAGAGACGCTGACCGATCTCGAGGCGGCTCGCGTCGGCGAGTCCGTTCGCTTTCGCGAGCTCGGTGTGGGAGACGCCGTAAGCTTTCCCGATCCGGTACAGGTTCTCGCCACGCCGAACCTGATGGTAGATGCCCTCGCCTCTGGCGGTGGCTTTCGGACCGCGTCCGATACCACACCCGGCGATTACCACCACGCCGAAGCCGATGACGACCCACCGCAGCTGCTGCCCCAACATCCCCACACGAGCCTCCCGGGCTCCCCGGAGCCCCGCAGCTCACTTACTGCCGCCACCCATACCGTCCGACCAACTTCACGAACCGGCAGTCGCCCAAGTACTCTTCCTGCAACCCCGCCTCTTCCTTACGAATTCGAACGAGGGTTTGCAATTCTTCCTCGCCGATCGGGAAGACGAGTCGCCCGCCGAGCCCCAGCTGCGCGACGAGCGGCCGCGGGACGCGCGGCGTCCCGGCGGTCACGATGATCGCGTCGAACGGGGCCTCGTCGGGCCACCCGAGGGTGCCGTCCCCTACCCGTCCGACCACGTTCGTGTAGCCCGACGCATCGAGGGTCTGCCGAGCCATCGATGCCAGCGCCGCCAGGCGCTCGACCGTGTAGACGGTCGCGGCGAGCTCGGCGAGGACCGCCGTCTGATATCCGCAGCCCGTTCCGACCTCGAGCACACGGTCGCCGTCTCGGAGCTCGAGCGCCTCGGTCATGAGGCCAACCATGTACGGTTGGGAGATCGTCTGGCGCTCCCCGATGGGCAAGGGCTTGTCGTCGTAGGCACGGGCTTGGAGCGCCTCTGCTACGAAGCGATGCCGCTCGACCTTCGAAACCGCGGCAAGGACCCGAATGTCGTCGATGCCGCGATTCACCAGCTGTTGTTCGACCATGCGCTCACGCGCGCGTGCGAAGTTCATGGCCACTCCAAGGGAAGCTTCCGCAGTGCCTCGAACGACGGATAGTGCGTCAGGTCGAGGTGCACGGGCGTAATCGACACCGCGCCCTCGAGGATCGCGGCATAGTCCGTGCCAGGCTCGTGTATGAACCCGAGCTCGTCGCCGCCGATCCAATAGTATTTCTTTCCGCGCGGATCGGTTTTCTCGACGAGCGCTTCCCCGAACCGTCTCTTTCCCTGGCGCGTGATGCGAAAGCCGGTCATCCCGTCTCGAGGCCGGTCGGGGACGTTCACGTTGAGAAGCGTGTCGGGCGGCAGTCCTCGCTCGATTACCCGTGTCACGAGTCTCGCCGTGAACTCGGCAGCCGGCGTAAAGTCGAAGTGGGACCGCGCGGCGAGCGAGACCGCGATCGATGGGATGCCGAGAAGGGTGCCCTCCATCGCCGCCGAAACGGTCCCCGAGTAGGTGATGTCGTCCCCGAGGTTCGCTCCCTTGTTGATACCAGAGACGACGAGCCCCGGCCGTCCGCTCAGGATTCCGGATACAGCGAGATTCACGCAGTCGGTCGGCGTGCCGTCGATTGCGTATTGGCGCGGCGCAACCTCTTCGACCCGTAGCGGACGGTGGAGCGTCAAGGAATGGCCGGCCGCGCTCTGCTCCCGGTCGGGAGCGACCACGAACACCTCCCCCAGAGGAGCCAGTGCCCGTGCCAGCGCCTGGATGCCTTCCGAGCGAATGCCGTCGTCGTTGCAGACGAGAATGATCATCCCGCTTCCCGCTCCCCACCCCACACCACCGGCAGACGGTATGCCATCCACTCCCGTGTTGCCACCAATTTCTGGAAGCCGGAACGAAGCTCGGCCGCATGGGCGACCGGAGCCCCGTCGGCTACGCCACGCCGGCCGCCGGGGCTCGCCGTAGCGTCGTTCAGTCGGGGTGGCCGGATTTGAACCGGCGACCACACGCACCCCAAGCGTGTGCGCTACCAGGCTGCGCCACACCCCGAGTGTCCGCGTCGGCGAACGTGGGACGCGTACCATGCGCCAGTCGGAACCGCAACAAACACAGCGAGGTCACGATTCTGACGCCAAGCTCGAAGCACGCGGCCAAGGCACGAGCAAGTGCCAGAATGCGCGCGCGCGTCAATTTTGACCGCAGTCGGCCCCGCTCAGGTGTCAACTTTGTAGCGTTGCAGGATGCTATGTGGAGCGGACGGTCGCACGAACCCACGCAGCTGCGGGGTTTCGCGTCTCCCGCGGGCACTGGCCTGCGCTTTGCTGTCCTTCCGACACATCCCGAGACCGGGACGTGAACGCCGCTCAGGAAGAAGCGGCCGAAGGAGACGCGACATGATGGAGAGCCAAGCTGGAGAGCGCGCATCGCTCGACATGATGACCGAGACGGAACCGCGTCGCCTTCCCGTCCGTGACAGCCTCAGCGACCTGCTCGGTCCAGACGTCATCTTGCCGCAGCAGTTCTTCGATGGCCCTCGCGGCGACAGCGACTTCTCCCCGGAAAAGGCCCTGATGCTCGCGATCCTCGAGGACGCGATCCGGTGCTTCCAGGAGTACTTCCGTACCACGCGAGCACGGCCTCGGATGCTGTCACGTCAGGCGGAACGCTGGATCCGGACGCGCGATTGGAACTGGCCCTTCTCCTTCAACAACGTCTGCGAGGCGCTCGGCATCGACTCCGACTGCATGCGAGATGCGTTGCTCCGCATGAAGTACGAACATCTGATGACGCAGGAGCGTCCGAGAACGTACGCGCGCCCCGCACGCATCGTACGACTCAACGCACGCGCCAAGGGCGGAAAACGCTGAGCGCGTCCCGCCTCGGCCCTCAGCTGGGGTTGATGGTCTTCTTCAGGACCTGACTGGCTTTGAAGGTGAGCACCTTGCGGCCGGTGATGATGATCTCTTCACCTGTCTGCGGGTTCCGCCCCTTGCGCGGTCGCTTCTGATTGACCACGAAATTCCCGAAGCCCGAGATCTTCACTTTGTCGCCGTGCTCGAGCCGGCTTTTGATGACCTCGAAGATTGATTCGACGACTTCGGACGCTTCTTTCTTGGAGAAGCCGACCTTCTCGTAGATCCGCTCCACGATGTCGGCTTTCGTCATCGTCGCGCCCTTGGCCACCGCGGGAGTTCCGTCGTTCACCGCCGCACCTCCATCGGAAGCTGCCGAACCAGTTGTGCGACCAGCTGATCGTGCATGACGTTGACCTCGTCGTCCGTGAGCGTTCGGTTCGGTGCCCGATACGAAATCGTATAGGCGAGACTCTTTTTGCCTGCCGGAATCGGCGACCCAGTGTACTGATCGAACACTCGTACTTCTTCGACCAAGGGTTGGGACGCCTCCTTCACCGCATCGAGGAACCGCTGTGCCGGGAACTCGTCGTCGACCACCACCGCGATGTCACGTGAGATGGCAGGAAATCGCGGAAGTGGGCGAAATATAACGCGGCGCGGACAGTACTGAACGACCCTCATCAAGTCAAGTTCAGCGACCCACGGCTCGCCGTCGATCTGCCGAGCCGCGATCAGGTTCGGGTGCAGCGCACCGAGATACCCGCACACCACGCCCCCGATCTCGATGCGCGCCGCTTTACCCGGGTGCAGGTACGGGGCTTCGGACCCCACACGCTCCCACCGAACGGCGTCGATGTGGAGCTCGGTGAAGACCGACTCGAGCGTGCCCTTCAGATCCGAGAAATCGCACGGGCGCGCGGCGGATCCGACCGCCGGGGCGGGCCAGCTACCCCAGAGCACCATACCGAGCGTCGAAAGCTCCCGGTAGAGATCTCCATCGCGCGCAAACACGCGGCCTATCGTATACCCAGCGACGTGGCTCGCGCCTTGCCGGCGGTTCTCGCCGAGCGCGCGCAGGAGCCCAGGGAGAAGACTCCGCCGAAGCTCGCTGCCATCCACGGAGATCGGATTCGCGAGCCCGACGGCAGCACCTGTCAGCTCCGGGAGACCTTGATAATCGCGGTTGTCGTCGGGCCCGGCCATCGCCAAGGTGATCATCTCGTCAAAGCCGGCGCTGCGAAGCCGCTCGCGCAGACGCTGCTCGACGTCATGCGTGGGACCGAGACCAGGGCCGGCCGCGACGATTGCAGGAAGCGTCGCCGGCATCGCGTCGTAACCCGTGAGGCGAGCGATCTCCTCTACCAGGTCGACCTCGCTCTGCAGATCGAATCGATGCGACGGCGGGACGACCCGGCGCGTCTGCGGACCGCTTC
Source organism: Thermodesulfobacteriota bacterium (assembly GCA_036781285.1). Classification (GTDB taxonomy): domain Bacteria; phylum Desulfobacterota; class Binatia; order UTPRO1; family UTPRO1; genus UTPRO1. The sequence continues at coordinate 4,152 of DAIQBH010000200.1, forward strand.
CTGTCACGATGGCGCCGAGAGCGCGCAGCGGCCGCTCCATCTCCCCCACTTTCAGGTTCGTTCCGAGAAGCATGTTGACGCGTGCCGGACGAAGACGAATCGTGGGCCGCGACCGGCGTCCGGCGACGCGCTCCTCGAGCACGCCGCGAGCCACGCGACCACCGGCGTGCGCGACCACGAGCTGCGCGACGCGGTCGAGCGCAGCGCGCGTGCCGCCCGGATCGACACCGCGCTCGAAACGATAGGACGACTCGGAGATAATGCCGAGGCGTCGGGCCGTCCGGCGCACGGTTTCAGGCGTGAAAAACGCGCTCTCCAGCAAAACGTCGGCTGTTTCGGCGCGAATCTCCGAATCGGCGCCGCCCATGATGCCGGCGAGCGCGACGGGGCCTTCGGTGTCGGCGATGACCAGATCGTCGGGAAGGATCTCCCGGACGACGCCGTCGAGCGTCTCGTAGCGCTGCCGACTGCCGGCGCGACGAACGGTCACGGACGCTCCGCGGAGCCGCGCGAGATCGAAAGCATGCAACGGTTGGCCACGTTCGATCATCACGTAGTTTGTCACATCGACGACGTTGCTGATCGGGCGCACGCCGACCATCGCGAGCCGGGTCTGCATCCACAGCGGCGACGGACCTACCCGTACCCCTTGGACGACCCGCGCCGAGTACGCAGGACAGAGATCGGGAGCCTGCACCTCGACCGCTGCGAGCCGCCGTACCGACGGACCGTCCTCGGTCGTCTTGATCGTCGGAATGCGGAGGGTCGCGCCGGTGAGCGCTGACACCTCGCGTGCCACCCCGAGGACGCTCAAGCAATCACCCCTGTTTGGCGTCACCGACAGCTCGAAAATCGTGTCCTCGGCCCCGAGATACCGAACGAGCGGGGTGCCGATCGGGGCGTCGGCGGGAAGAATCATGATCCCGCCGCTGTCATCCTCCGTGAGGGAGAGCTCGCGCGCCGAGCACAGCATCCCGTGTGACGACTGCCCGCGTATGGTGGCCTGCTCGATACGCTTGCCGTCCGGGAGCTCCGTGCCCGGGACCGCCAGCGCGACCTTGTCTCCCGTTTGCATGTTGCTCGCGCCGCAAACTACCGCGACGATGCCCGAGGCCCGCCGCACCTGACAAAGCCGGAGACGGTCTGCGTTCGGGTGCGGCGTGACGCTCTCGATCGCCGCCACTTCCACCTGTCCCCACGTCGGGATCCGAGCCTCGACGGACTCGACCTCGAGGCCCGCCATCACCAGAGTATCGGCAAGCTCGTCGGGCGACAGGACGACGTCCACGAGCTCCCGGAGCCAGTTGAGCGTAATCTTCACGAGCGCACCCGGTTCAGAACTGGCGGAGGAAGCGGAGATCGTTCTGGTAGAAGAGCCGGATGTCCGTGATGCCGTATTTCAGCATCGCCATGCGTTCGACACCCATGCCGAACGCGAAACCGGATACCGCCTCGGGATCGTAACCCACGGCACGAAAGACCTCGGGGTGGATGAGGCCCGAGCCCAGGATCTCAAGCCAACCGGTCGCTTTGCACACGCGACACGGATCGCCGTTCGGCAATTTTTGCGAGCCGCGACAGATGACACAGCTGATGTCGACCTCGGCGCTCGGCTCGGTGAACGGAAAGAAGCTCGGCCGGAACCGCACGCGCGTGTCGTCGCCGAACATCCGCTGCACGAACGCACCAAGGACCCCCTTCAAATCAGCGAAGGTGACCCGCGTGTCCACGAGGAAACCTTCGACCTGATGGAACATCGCCGAGTTCTTCACCGTCTCGACCTCGTGCCGGTATACCGGACCGGGGACGATGGCCGCGATCGGCGGCTCCTGATTCTCCATCACGCGAATCTGTACTGGCGAGGTATGCGTCCGCAGCACATGTCCGCCGTCGACGAAAAACGTGTCGTGCATGTCGCGCGCGGGATGATCGGCCGGAATGTTGAGCGCCGTAAAGTTGTGATGCTCGTCCTCGATGTGCGGCCCCTCGTACACGGAAAATCCGAGCCCAACGAGGATGCCGACGGCTTCATTGAGCACGGCGGTCAACGGATGCACGTGACCGTGCGCCACGAGCCGCCCGGGCAGCGTCGCGTCGAGACGCTCCGACGCCAGCGCCCGCGCCCGGCGCTCCGATTCCCAGCGATCGCGAAGGGACGCGATTTGATCATCGACCCGGCGTTTCAGCTGATTGACGAGCTCACCAACGACCGGACGCTCGTCCGCCGGCAACGCCCCCACACCACGCATGACCTCGGTGAGGCGACCTTTGCGCCCGAGGTAGGCGATCCGGGTGCGTTCGAGATCGTCCTCGCCGCGACAACCGTCCAGCGCTGCGGAGATCTCCGCTCCGAGAGCGTCGAGCGTTGCCTTCATGGCTGAAGTGAACGGTGCCACACGGCCATGGGCCTCCTCAGGACGCGCCGGTGTCGGGGTCCGTACGCGTCAAGACCGCGGACGTCGATGGTCAGGCGACGGCGAGCCGAGCCAGATCGCCAAAGGCGGCGGGATCGCGAACAGCGATGTCGGCGAGCACTTTCCGGTCGAGGTCGATGCCGGCCTTCTTAAGCCCCGCCATGAGACGGCTGTACGTGACACCGTGGGTCCGCGCCGCGGCATTGATGCGCACGATCCAAAGACCGCGGAACTCGCGCTTGCGCACCTTGCGATCGCGATACGCGTACGTCAGTCCCTTTTCTACCGTAGAGCGCGCCTGGCGATAGCCCTTCCGGCGTCCCCCGACGTTACCCTTGGCGAGCTTGAGGAGCTTCTTGTGGCGCTGCCGCCCCTTCGTGCCTCGTTTTACGCGTGGCATGAACTTCTATCCCTTCGCCCGCCTACAGATACGGGATGAGCTTCCGAATGTTCTCGTGGTCGACCATCGCGACGAGCGTGTCGCTGCGAAGCTGACGCTTCCGCTTGCGACCCTTGTGCGAAAGGATGTGGCGTCGATACGCCTTGGCGCGCTTGATGCGCCCGCTGCCCGTGGTCTTGAAACGCTTGGCCGCACCGCGGCACGTCTTGATCTTCGGCATCCTACCCTCGGTCCGTGCCGCCGCCGCTCAACGCGGTTGAAGCATCATGGACATGTTGCGGCCTTCGAGCCGCGGATTGAGCTCCATATTGCTCAGATCCTTCACTTTTTCAAATACGCCAAGGAGCTTGTCGCGGCCGATTTCAGGATGCGTGATTTCGCGGCCCCGGAAGAACACGGAAACCTTCACGCGCTGCCCGCGCTCGAGAAACTTGCGGATGTGCGCAACCTTGAAATCGATATCGTGACCGTCGGTCCGTGACCCCATTTTTACTTCCTTCACGGTCACGAAGACTTGCTTCTTCTTCGACTCCTGGGATTTTTTCTTCTTTTCGTACCGGAACTTACCGTAGTCCATGATCCGGCACACGGGTGGGCTCGCCGTTGGAGCGATCTCCACCAGATCGAGCTCCTTGCTCTCGGCGAGCCGGAGCGCTTCGGGCGTCTCGAGCACACCCAACTGACCGCCGTCGGCGTCGATCACACGCACCTCGCGGGCATGGATCTGGTAGTTGATGCGGGTCTGGGCCTCTTTGCCGCTTATGGGACACCTCCCGCCGCGGAGGATGGAATCTCCCCCCGGGCCTTTTCGATGAGCTCGGGAACCGAGAGCGCCGCGAGCGTACCGGCGCCGCGCCGACGTGGCGCAACCGTCTTGGATTCGACTTCCTTGTCGCCGATCACGAGGACGTATGGAATTTTCTGGAGCTCGGCCTCGCGGATCTTGTAGCCGAGTTTCTCCTTCCGCAGATCCGCTTCCGCGCGCAAGCCCGCGGCGCGGAGGTCGCGCAGCACGGTCTCGGCGTAGGGCTGATGATCTTCGGTCACGGTGACGAGACGCATCTGGATGGGCGCGAGCCAGAGCGGAAAATCCCCGGCGCAATGCTCGAGCAGGATCGCCATGAAGCGCTCGATGGACCCGAGAAGAGCGCGATGGATCATGACAGGCCGATCCTCGGCGCCCGTCGAGTTGATGAAGTGCAGGTCGAACCGCTCCGGTAGCCCAAAATCGAGCTGGATCGTCCCGAGCTGCCACTCGCGACGCATCGCATCGAGGATGCAAAAGTCGATCTTGGGACCGTAGAATGCGCCGTCACCCTTGTTCAGCTCGTACGCGATCCCGCGATGCTGCAACACCTCGACCAGCGTAGACTCCGCACGCTCCCACATCACGTCGTCGCCGATCGACTTTTCCGGTCGGGTCCCGAGATATATCCGACGCTCCTCGAACCCGAACAAGTCGTAGGTATGGAACATCATCTCGATGACGCGGCCGACCTCGGCCTCGATCTGGTCAGGCGTACAGAAGATGTGGGCATCGTCCTGGGAGAACGAGCGCACACGCGTGAGACCGGCCGTCACTCCGGAACGTTCGTAGCGATGGAGCCGACCGAAATCAGCCAGTCGAATCGGCAAGTCTCGATACGAGCGCGTCGCCATGCCGTACAGGAGGCAATGGCTCGGACAGTTCATCGGCTTCACCGCCATGGCCCGCTCGTCGGCCTCGGTGAAGTACATGTTCTCCCGGTAGTTGTCGTAGTGACCGGACCGCTTCCAGAGCTCGACATCGAGGATCTGAGGGGTCAGCACCTCCTGATAGCCGAATCGATCGTAGAGCCGACGGATGTACGCGATGAGCTCGTTGTAGACGATCGCGCCCTTCGGATGGAAAAACGGACTCGCGGGTGATTCGGGATGGAAGCTGAACAGGTTCAGGTCGCGGCCGAGCTTGCGATGGTCGCGGCGTTTGGCCTCCTCGAGCATCGCGAGGTGCGATTTCAGCTCCTTCGGCGACGCGAACGCGGTGCCGTAAATCCGCTGCAACATCTCGTTATGCTCGCTGCCCCGCCAGTACGCTCCGGCGACGCTGGTCAGCTTGAAAGCCTTCAGGCGACCGGTCGAGGGAACGTGGGGTCCGCGGCAGAGGTCCGTGAAATCCCCCTGTCGATAGAGTGAGACGTGATCATCCGGAATGCCTTCGATGATCTCGACCTTGTAGTGCTCGCCGATCCCCCGGAAGTACTGGATGGCTTCCGCCTTCGACACCACGAAGCGCTCGACCGAAAGATTCGCATCCGCGATCTCTTTCATCCCCGCCTCGATCTTCTCCAAGTCCTCCGGCGTGAACGGGCGCTCGTGCTTGAAGTCGTAATAGAAGCCGGTCTCGATCACGGGGCCGATGGTCACCTGAGTGTTGGGGAACAGCCGCTTCACGGCATGAGCCATCAGGTGTGCCGTCGAGTGACGGATGACCTCGAGTCCTTCGCGCGAATCGGCGAAGATCGGTCGGACGACCGCGTCATGCTCGACGGCGCGCATCAGGTCGACGACCTTGTCGTCGACGCCGGCGGCGATCGCCTCGCCGAGACGACGCTCTCCGAGCGCGCGCAGAGCTTCGCTCGCCGTGATGCCATGCGGAACCTCGACAGTTTCGCCGCCGGGTTTCGCCACGCGGATGCTACCGGCAGTCATGCCGGGCAACGACGAAGATGTCTTGGTAGGCACGGGCGGGATTGAACCGCCGGCCTCTTCCGTGTCAAGGAAGCGCTCTCCCACTGAGCTACGTGCCTGAGATTCGATAACAGATTGTTTTGGCTATCAATCGGCACCTGGAGTGTCAAGCTGCAGAACGCGTTGCCTCGTGTGTTTGCGATACTCGTCGCGCTCATTCTGGGGGCGACGACCGGGGAGAGTGCCGTGCAAGCGCGGACTGCGAGCGACCACGCGGCAACGATGCCGGCGCCGCAACCGCACGAGACCTACTCGGTCCAGTATACGATCGAAGTCGATGCCGCGGCGCCCGCGCGCGCCCGCGTGCGCTGGCAACTTGCGGGCATCGATGAGCTCGAGCGCATCCGATTCCGCTTCGATCCCTCGCGCTTCGAAAACTTCGGCGGTAGCGGGATCGTCGAACGCCGCCGCGACGAGATTCTCTGGACGCCGAACGGACCGTATGCCGAGCTCCACTACACGGCGCGCCTGGATCGCCGACGTGCCTCGAACAAGGGATACGACAGTTACGCTGGCGACGGATGGATCCTGTCGCGAACGTCGGCTTTCTTTCCCCGTAGTGCCGCGCTCTTCCGACGCGATGTCGAGGCGAGCCCGGAATCGCGCGCGCGCCTCGCATTCCTGCTGCCTGCCGGGTGGGATTCCGTGACCATCTTTCCTCGCGAAGACTTGCATCGGTACGTCGTCGAGACGCCACACCAGCGCCTGGATCATCCGCGCGGCTGGTTGCTCATCGGCCACATGCAGCGCACCGACATCCGCATCGCAGACACCGCGCTCACGATCGCCCGAGTTCCGGGCGTGACCCGACAGGTCGCGCCCATCACCCACTTCATGACGCAAGCGCTTCCTCTCGTGACTGCGCTGTTCGATCGCCCGCTGCCGAGACTGCTCATCGTCATCGGCAAGGACCCGATGTGGCGCGGAGGGCTCAGCGGGGAAGAGTCGTTCTACATCCACGATCGCCGCCCACTGCGTACCCGCGATCAAACGAGCCCGTACTTGCACGAGCTTTTTCACGTCGCGGCGCCGTTTCGGCCGCATGCCGACGCGCACTGGGTGACCGAAGGCCTCGCCGAGTACTACTCGATCGAGCTGCAACGCCGGATGGGTCGCCTCTCCGACACGAGGTTCCGGCGCGCCCTGGAGCTCTTCGAGAAGCATGGGCTTTGGCATCGGGACTTCACTCGAACCGCCGCGTCGGCGCTCCGCAACAACAGCGCCCCGCTCGTGATGTACGTGCTCGACCAGCGAATCCGCGCGGCAACCGACGGACAGCGCGGACTCGATGCGGTGGTGGCGACCCTGGCGCGCGATGGCGGTACGGTCTCGACCGCGCGTTTCCTTGGCACCTTGGAGCGGGTCGCCGGCAAGAGCTTTTCGGGGTTCTTTCGGCGCCACGTCTACCGGGGCGAGCCCCCCGCGATCGCGTCATTCGCTCGATGAGCCGGTGATCCTTCGGCTCGAGGATTATGCGACCTGGCTTATCGGATCGACCAGTCGACTGTTATGATCCCGCGCGTGCGCATTCTCCCGTGGCGCTCTCTTCGGTTGCGCCTCATCGTGCTGCTCGTCTTGTCGGTCGTCTGCGTCCTCGCGGCAGCCACGGCGCTGGAGATCCGCCTCTCGACCCGCCTCGCCGAGCGCAACCTACAAGAGCGGGCGCTGACTCTGGCCAAGGAAATCGACATCCTGCTCGGCTCCCTATGGGGCCGGACGGATCTCCGGAACTTTCACCATCGACTCGCCGAGCTCTCCCGCATTCACCGGAACGTGGCCGACATGGAGATCCTGCTACCAGTCCG
>DAIQBH010000201.1:0-11438 GCA_036781285.1 Thermodesulfobacteriota bacterium
CGCGGAAGCCGTCGCCGTCCTGATCGACCCCGATGCGCTCGCCCGAGCCTCCCGGCACCGCGGTGAAGGTCAGCTCCTGACCGGCGACGCTCGCCAGCGCGAGCAGTGACGTCTTGGAGATCGTCGCTGCGCCGTCCACGTCCGTCTCGAAGTTGTTCCCGCCGAGGTAGTGGAAGCCCGCCTGCCTCCCGCCTACGATGCCTTTCACGACGACGTCGCACGTGTTCAGGTTCGCTTGCGACAACAGGAGGTCGATGCGCGCGGTGACGTCGGGACCGCTCGTGCTCCGGAGCGTCGCTTGTTGGCCGACGATCGGGAAGAAATTCGTGTCGAACGCCATCATGAACACTTCCATCTGGAAGCGTTCCGTGTCGCCGGCCGGGCTCGCCGGGAAGCCTCCCGGATTCCCGCCGCTCTGGTTGAAGACGACGGCGTCGTGGAAGCGGAAGAGCGTGTCGATGCTGCCGTCGTGCAGGAAACCGAACCCGCGGATCTGATCACCGAGGAACCCGTTGTTCCCGGGATTGATGCCGGCGACGGATGGCAGACCGAACATGCCGACCTTCTGGTACATGTTGCGGAGGTGCGGGACCTTGAAGTGCTGCGTCTCGGCCTCGAAGCTCGAGCGGCCGTCGCCGCCGAAGAAGCCCGGGAGGGGCTCACCGGCGAGCTTGTTGCCGTTCCGATTGGTGACGTGACACCCGTCGCAGTTCGCGATGGTGTCGGAGATCGGTCCGAAGAATTTCGTCTGCGCGGCCGATTGATTCGGCGTCAACGAATTATCGAGGTTCCGGATCGGATTCGGCGGATACATCACCTGGAGTATGAAGTCGGTGAAGGCCTGCATCTCGCTGTGGGTGAGCTCGGCGTTCCGCCCGATCAGGCCCTCGAAGGCCGGGTTGAATCTGCCGAACGCATCCACCTCGTCGAAGGTGCCGCCGTTCGGCTGCGCGCTCACGGCGTCGTTGCCGCCGGTGCGGTCGCCGCGCCAATGCATCGGCCCGTGGTTCGCCATGCCGCGCAGGCTCTGGGTCGTCATCGGGCCTTTCATCGGGTGGAGGCTCGGGTCACCGAGGACGATCGTGAACGGACCAGGATTGTTCAGCACGTCGCCGTCGGGATCGCCGAGGTCCCAGGCGAGGCTGTCGAAGTCTCCGAAGATGTGGCAGCTCGCGCAGGCAGAGTCGCCGTGGCTCGACGTCAGGCTCGTGTCGTAGAGGAACGGGCGGCCGGCCTTCACGCTGTCGGGCTCGGGATTGTGGAGTGCGACGTGGGCGAGCTCGCTCCCGGTGCCCGTGCTGACCACCGAGATCGCGTCGTCGAAGCGCGTCAGCACGTAGAGCTGCGAGCGCACCTCGTCGAGGACGAGGCCGGTCGGACCGCCGCCGCTGACGCCGATCTGATTGGCAGCGCTCGGCGTGAACGTATCGGCTTCGAGCTGCGCGGTATCGTAGACCCCGACCTCACTCGACCCGAAGCCGGCGACATAGAGCGTCGCGCCGTCGCTCGAGACGGCCATGCCGAGCGGGAAGCCCAGACTGTCGTCGTTCTCGGTGTTCGGAATGGGGGCGCAACAGGTCGTGTAGTCGATGTGCTTGTTCAGGTGGCGCGGCAGGACGGACGCACCGTCGAGGATCGTCACGCGCGACTCCGCGAGATGCCCGCGCACCGTCGCCGGCTCGCCCGGCGGCTTGAACCCCGCCGCGAACGTGCCGGGCCCCTCGAACCGCACCTCGTTGAACGCCTCGAGGTTCGCCACGTACACCTTCCCGCTCACCGGATTGGTGACCATGTTGAAGAGGATGGTGCCGACGCCGGTGAAGAAGCCGTTCGGACCCGCGACCTGGATCGGCGGATTCGCGTTCGCGTCGATCTTGAAGACGTCGTGATCCGGCAGCGCGAACCGGATGGCGGTGTTCCAACTGCGGCCGAGCTCGTCGATCCAGTTGGCGCCGTCGAACTTGACGATGAGGCCGACTTCCGGACCCGGGACGAGCGCGTGATTCGCGTTCGGCTCCGGCAAGCCACCCGCGCCCTCGCCGCCGTTCGGCACGAGGGTCTCACCCACCGTCGTGGTGCGGTTGCCCGAGTGGAAGACGGCGGCGTAGACGGTGCTCCCGTCGGGTGACACGGCCAGCGCGCGCGGCGTGTCGCCGAAGAGGGTGACGATCGTCTCCGGCGTGCCGGCGAGCGTCGTACCGAGATCGGTCGCGTCGAACACCCAGACGTCGGCGCGGCCCAGGCCTTCGGTGGTCAGGATCGTTTCGATGGTGGCGTGGAACGGCGTGTTCTGACCGCGGTGCGCGGTCGTGACGAACGCGCGGGTTCCGCCCGGGCCGGCGAAGACGACGTCGCGCGGCTCGTCGCCGACGAGCAGCGTCCTGACGACGCGCGCCGTCGCGGGCGTCGCGACGTCGACGACACTCACGCTGTCGGAGAGGTGGTTCACGACCCACACCTCGCCGTTCGTCCGCGCGGCGACCGCCACCGGCTCGAGCCCGACGGGCACCGACCCGACCTTCGTCAACGTCCCCATCCCGATGTCGAAGATCTCGAGTCGATTGTCCGGCGTGTTCACCGCGAAGAGACGCGCCCCGTCGGGCGACATCGCGAGCGGTCGCACCTGCCCACTCTCGAAGAGCGCGAATGGGCTCGCGGCGAGGACCGGGAGCGCGGAGAGCACGACGACAACGAGGACTACGGCACGAACGATCGACGGCATGGGGGTGGGCTCCTTCGGCGTGTTGGAACCCCAGTGCGGTAGCACACGGACCCGCGCCGGCACGAGAAAAAAAGCGAAGCGCCGCGATCTACAGACGAACGGGAACGTTGCGCGCGTGCAAGTATTCCTTGCTCTGGCGGATCGTGTACGTCCCGTAGTGGAAGATCGACGCCGCCAGGACGGCGTCCGCCTCCCCGGCCGTGAGCCCGTCGTAGAGGTGCTCGAGCGTCCCGACCCCGCCGGACGCGATCACCGGGATGCTCACCGCCCGGCTGACCGCGCGCGTCAGCGGCACGTCGTACCCGGCTTGGGTGCCGTCACGATCCATGCTGGTGAGGAGTATCTCGCCGGCGCCCGCGCGCTCCATGCGGACCGCCCATTCGACGGCGTCGAGCCCGGTCGCGCGGCGGCCGCCGTGCGTGAAGACCTCGAAGCGCGGCGCCGCGATCGGCGCCCCGGGCACACGTTCGGCGCCGTCCGCCACGACCCGCTTCGCGTCGATCGCGACGACGATGCACTGGCTCCCGAAACGCTCGGCCGCCTCGGCGACGAATTCGGGACGCGCCACCGCAGCCGTGTTGATCGACACCTTGTCGGCGCCGGCGTTCAAGAGCGCGCGGATGTCGGCGATTTCCCGCACGCCTCCACCGACCGTGAGCGGCATGAACACGCGCTCCGCCGTCCGCGACACGACGTCGAGGATGATCGGCCGCGCCTCGTGCGACGCGGTGATGTCGAGGAAGGTGAGCTCGTCGGCCTCGTCGCGATCGTAGCGGGTCGCGACCTCGACCGGATCGCCCGCGTCGCGGAGGCCGACGAAGTTCACGCCTTTCACCACCCGCCCGTCCTTCACGTCGAGGCAGGGGATGATGCGCTTCGTGAGGGCCACGTCAGGGCTCCTCGCCGCGGCCGACACGGAGCGCCGTCGCGAGGTCGAGGGCGCCGACGTAGATCGCGCGGCCGACGATCACGGCGTCGAGGTTCCGCCGCTCGAGCGCCCGGAGCTTCCGCACGTCGTCGAGCGACGCCACCCCGCCCGACGCGATGACCGGCACGTCGACGGCGTCGGCAAGCGCATCGACGGCGGCCGCGTTGACGCCGTCACCCGTGCCGTCGCGCGCGATGTCCGTGAAGACGATCGCCGCGGCGCCCGCGCGCTGCACCTCGACCGCGAGGCCGGCGGCGTCCGTCGTGCTGTCCTTCGTCCAGCCGGCGACGGAGACCTTGCCCTTCCGCGCGTCGATGCCGGCGAGGATGCGCCCGGGATGCCGGCGACACGCGGTCGCGAAGAAGTCCGGGTCTTCGAGCGCGGCCGTACCGAGCACGACGCGGCCCGCGCCGGCGCCGAGCACGCGCTCGAGCGTCGCAAGGTCGCGGATGCCGCCGCCGACCTCGACCTTGGCCCGCACGCCCGCGCACACGCGCGCGATCGCGTCCTCATTGACCGGCTTCCCGGCGATTGCGCCGTCGAGGTCCACGACGTGAATCCACTCGGCGCCCGCGTCCTCGAAGCCGCGCGCGACTGCGACGGGATCCTCGGCGTAGACGGTTTCGCGCTGCATGTCGCCCTGGACGAGGCGCACACACCGTCCACCCTTCAGATCGATCGCGGGAATCACGAGCATCGGAGACTCTTTCAGCGGGCGGCCGCGCTGGCGCCGGACTCGCCGGCCAGGCCCGCGAAGTTGGCGAGGATGGTGAGCCCGACGGCTTGGCTCTTTTCGGGGTGGAACTGCGTGGCGAACACGTTGTCGGCCCAGACCGAGGACGCGAACGTGACGCCGTAGTCGGTGGTCGTGGCGACGACGTCGTCGTCGGCCGGCACCGGGTAGTAGGAGTGCACGAAGTACACCTGCGCGCCGTCCTTCACGCCCGCGAGGTGCGGCGCGTGTTTTCGGATGGCCAGCGCGTTCCACCCCATCTGCGGCACCTTGCGCTTGCCTTCGGGGTCGGGTGCGAAGCGGACGATCTTGCCCGGCAGGATCCCGAGGCCGCGGACCGGCCCGTACTCCTCGCTCTCCTCGAAGAGGATCTGCATGCCGACGCAGATGCCGAGAAAGGGGCGGCCGCTCGCCGCGAAGATCTTGACCGGCTCGACGAGGCCGTGCCGCTTCAGGTTGTCCATGCAGGCGCCGAACGCCCCGACGCCGGGCAGCACGGCCGCCGCGGCGCCCATGATGACCTCGGGATCGCGCGTGACGACCGCGTCGGCCCCGACCCGCTCGAACGCCTTCTGGACGCTCCGCAGATTGCCCATCTCGTAGTCGATGACGGCGATGGTCACGTCAGGCCGCCTTCCCGTGATCGAGGCGCGCGCCCACGGGCCGCGACGCCGGCAGCCAGCGCACGACCATCGCGCCGGCGAGCAGCGCGGCGTAGGGCCAGTAGAACGGAGACAGGAACGCCATCCGGAAGAAGTTTTGCGCGAAGATGAACCATACGAAATACGCCCCGACGGTGTGCAGCGCCTTCCAGCGCCGCGGTCCGAGCCAGGCGGCGGTCGCGTCGAACGACGTGAGCGTCATGAGCGCGATGAGCACGTAGGCGGTGCCGCCGAAGATCAGCGTGATCGTCGGCGTGTTGGCGAGGAAGCCCGCCCACGTGAAGCCGGCGAGCGCGACGATCAGGAGCAAGTGGATCCCGTGCGACACCGCGAACGACACGCCGAGCTGCCGGCGGTTGCGCAGCAGCCAGGCCGTCGCCGGCATCGGCCAGCGGCGGCGCAGCGCCGACGCCGCGAACGCGAGCGAGAACAGCGCGACCGACGTGCGCGCCGTCGCTCGGATCGCCATGCGGAGGCCCGCCTCGTCCGTCCCGACCACCGTGAAGATGGCGGCGACGATCGCTCCGACGACGAGCGTCGCCCACCCGACGATCGGCCAGCCGTTCATCCGGAGAGCGTGCCCTTGGTCGAGAGCACGCCCTCGACCCGCGGATCGCGCTGGGTCGCGACGTCGAGCGCGCGCGCCATCCCCTTGAAGGTCGCCTCCACGATGTGGTGCGGATTGCGGCCCGCGAGCATGCGCACGTGCAGATTCATGCCGTTCTCGTTCGCGAACGCGAGCAGGAAGTCGTGGATCAGCTCGACGTCGAACGTGCCGATTCGGTGCTGCTTCGTCTTGAGATCGTAGGCGAGATACGGCCGGCCGCTGAGGTCCACGACGACGTTGATCAGCGCCTCGTCGAGCGGCACGGTGGCCTCGCCGAAGCGGCGGATGCCTTCCTTGCCCCCGAGCGCCTGCTTGAACGCCTGGCCGAGCGTCAGGCCGACGTCCTCCACCGTGTGGTGGTCGTCGACCTCGATGTCACCGGTGGCGCGAATGGTCAGATCGAAGAAGCCGTGGCGCGTGAAGAGCTCGAGCATGTGATTCAGGAAAGGAACGCCGGTCGAGATGTCGTAGCGGCCGCTGCCGTCGACGTTGAGGGCCAGCTCGATCTGCGTCTCCTTGGTCTTGCGGGTGACGCTCGCGGAGCGCCCCGAGCCGCGTGTCCGCGCAACCGGATTACGCCCGCTGCCGCCGGTCGCCCGCGGCAGATCGCCCGGCCGGCCCTCGAGAACCCCTACCCTCTTGATCGTGCGTGCTCGCGCCATGGGGCGCGATTGTAGCCGAGGCCCGGCGTCGCCGCGAACAGTCTATCGATCCCGTGCGAACCCGGCTCGGATGGCGTCCGACCGGACCCCCGCCTACCATCCCCGCGATGGCGAGCGAGCCGCACGGCACCCTGGAGGCGTGGGTCGAGGTCGCGGAGGCCATCCGCGGGACCCGCGCCCGTCTGAAGAAGAACGCCGCCCTCACCGCGTATCTCCCGACCCTCGACGACACGGATCTCGCGATCGCGGCGCGTTTCTTCGCCGGCAACGTCTTCGCGCGCCACGACGCTCGGACCACGGGGGTTGGATGGGCGATCGTCCGCGACGCGCTCATCGAGATCTCGGGGCTCGATGCGGCGGCCCTCGGCGAGGCGTACGTCACCCACGGCGACCTCGGCGATCTGACGGGCGCACTCTTCTCCGCCCGCCCGATGAGCGGGCTCACGTTGCGGGAAGCGGACGCGTTCTATGCCAGGCTCGCGGCTGCCGGCGGTCCGAAGCAGCGGCGCACCCTCGTGCTGGAAGCCCTCCGCCGCGCGGGAACGCTCGAGGCCCGCTACCTCGTGAAGCTCCTCGGCGGCGAGCTTCGCATCGGGCTCAAGGAGGCGCAGGTGGAAGAGGCGATCGCCGCAGCCTTCGACCGTCGGCTCGATGCCGTGCGGCGCGCCGGGCTCCTGCGCGGCGACGTCGGCGAGGTCGCCGTCCTCGCCAAGCACGATACCCTCGGCTCCGCGACCCTGTCCCTGTTTCACCCCATCGGGTTCATGCTGGCACAACCGCTCGCGACCCCGGACGAGCTCGCCGCGACGCTCCCGGCACCGTTCGCGATCGAGGACAAGTACGACGGCGTGCGCGTCCAGGCGCACGTCGGCGCGGATCGCGTCGCGCTCATCTCGCGGACGCTCGACAAGGTGACGCCGTCATATCCCGAGGTCGCGGCGGCGCTTCGCGCGTTGCCGGCCGGGCTCGTGCTCGACGGCGAGGTCGTGGCGCTGGAAACCGAGCCGGTCGAGCGCATCGCGCCGTTTCGGACGTTGCAGCAACGGCTCGGGCGGAAGCGTCCGGGCGCCGAGCTCATCGCGCGCGTGCCGGTCGCCTACGTCGTGTTCGATGTCGTCGCGGTGGACGGCGCACTCGTGATCGACGAGCCGTATCGCGAGCGGCGGCGGCGACTGGAGACGCTCGCGCTCCCCGCGCCGACCGTCCGGCTCGCGCCGTCGAACCTCGCGTCCGACGCCGACGCCGTCGAAGTAGCCTTCGCAGCCGCGCGTTCGGACGGCAACGAAGGCATCGTCGCGAAGGACCCCGGTTCGCCGTACACGCCGGGCCGGCGCGGCAAGACCTGGATCAAGCTCAAACGGCCGCTCGCGACCCTCGACGTCGTGGTCACCGCCGTCGAGCGCGGCCACGGCCGGCGTCACGAGGTGCTCTCCGACTACACGTTCGCCGTCCGCCAGAGCGACGACGATCCGCGCCTCCTCGACGTCGGCAAGGCCTACAACGGGCTCACCGACGCCGAGATCGCCGCGCTCACGACGCGCTTCGAGGCGCTCACCATCGAGCGCCACGGCGGCTGGCATCGTGTCCGGCCCGAGGTCGTGCTCGAGGTGACGTTCGACGTCGTACAGCCATCGACGCGCCACCCCGCCGGCTACGCCCTTCGCTTCCCGCGCATCGTCCGCGTCCGCGACGACAAGCCGGTCGAGGAGATCGACACGCTCGCGCGCGTGCGCGAGCTCGCCGGCGACGGGACCGCCGCTCAGTAGCCGAAGATCGTGTGGAACTCCGCCTCGTCGGTTTCGATCGCGTGGCGCACGGCTTGGAGCGCCGGCTTCCGCGCGCGGAGCTTCGTCGCGGCGTGCGCGGCGGCGTTCAGCTTCACGAGCTCGGCAATCTTCGCTTTGGCCGCCGCCTCGAGCTCCGCCGCCGGCACGATCCGGTCCACCCAGCCGGCGACGACCCCCTCCTCGGGCGTGTAGCTCTCGGACTGGATGACCGCGCGGTGGAAGTGCGACGGGGCGAGCCGCTGGCGACAGATCTCGACGCCGAAATGCGGCATGGTGATGCCGATCGCCACCTCGTTCGCGACGATGCGATACGGACCCGTGGTGGCGATCCGGTAGTCGGCCGAAAGCAAGAGGAAGGCACCCATCGCAATCGCGTTGCCGTTGCACGCGACGACGACCGGCGTCGGGAATCCGAGCATGCGCTCGCCGAGCCGGAAGCCCGCGAGGACCATCTCGGCGGCGGCGCGTCCCCCCGCCATCATCACTTTGAGATCGAAGCCGGCGGAAAGCGTCTCGGGCCGACCCGTCAGGATCACGGGGACCTGCTCCTCCTTCGCGCGATCGAACGCCGCGTTCAGCTCCGCGAGCATCTCGGACGAGAGCGCGTTCCGCTTCCCGTCGTCCATGGTGATGGTGGCGATGGAATCCTCGTTCCGGTACGTGACCAGCGTGCTCATGAGCCTCCCTTCGAGTGCGCGGCTTGCCGACGCGCTCCCATGCCGTGCATCGACCATGCACGGCCCGCGGCGGGTGCGTACCACCGCCGCCTGGCTGTCGCCACAACGGAGCTGAACGGATGCGGACCTTTCTCGAGCTCGCGTCGTCCGAGCGCGAGGTGCTGATCGACATTACCGCGCGCGTGCGTGCGGTCGTGGCCGAGAGCGGAGTCAACGACGGCCTCTGCTGCGTGTACGCGCACGGCGCCACGGCGGCGATCATGATCCAGGAGAACTGGGACGCGAGCGTGCCGACCGACGTCGTCCGGTTCCTTCGGGAGCTCGTTCCGCCGGGCGTCTGGCTGCACGACCGTCAGGACGACAACGGCGACGCGCACGTGAAGGCCGGCCTCGTCGGGCCCTCGGAGACGATCCCCGTGATCGACGGCACGCTCGGGCTCTCGACCTGGCAGGGAATCTTCTTCTGCGAGCTCGACGGCCCACGTTCCGACCGGCGCGTGAGCGTCACCGTGATCGCGGACTGACCCGTTACGGCAGCGGCGGACACCCAGCTGGCGCCGGCGAATTCGGCACGCCCGCGAACTTGGCGGTCGTGTCGTTCTTCTCGGGCGGCGGGTTCGCCGCCACGGCCGTGCAATACTCGACGCCGGTGCCGAGCTTCAGGCGAAGCGCCAGCGTGCCTTGCGGCGCGCCCGCGAGCGAGAACGATCCGGGGCCGTTGACGGACACCGAGAGCTTGCCGGCGCCGAGCGCGATCTTCACGCGCGTCGCCGCGTCCTTCGGCGACTTGTAGCGGTACTTCTCCTTGAGCACCGACCCGCTGACGGCCCAGTCCGTCGCCGGGAGCGGAACGATCGTGTCCGCACCGGTCGCCGGGTTGTAGACGGTGAGTTGCGCGCCGCCGCCGGAGGCACCGCCGCTCGTCGGGTCGCCGATCGAGCCGGCAACCGGCGCCACCGCGCCACTCGCCGCGCCCTTGTACGGGCCCGACCGGAATCGAATGGCCCGAGACGCCGGATTGACCGGCGGTGACACGTCGTCGCGCACCTGGAGCTTGCTCGCGCGGACGAGCGTCACCGCGAACGTCGGCGTCGCCGTGGGCGTCTGGGTCGCGGTCGGCGTCGCCGTCGCAGTCGGCGTCAGGGTGGCGGTCGCGGTCGCGGTGATCGTGGGGGTAGCGGTCACAGTCGGCGTCGCCGTCCCCGTTGCGGTGACGGTCGCCGTCGCCGTCGTGGTCGGCGTCGGCGTCGCGGTCGCGGTCTGACCGGGCAGCGCGGTCTGCGTCGCCGTCGGCGTGGGGGTCCGCGTCGGCGTCGGCGTGCGCGTCGAGGTCGGCGTCGGCGTCGGTGTCACGTTCGGCGGGATGTCGCCGGGATCGGCCGGGTCGGAGCCGGCATCGAGCTCGTCGCGATCGCGGTATCCGTCCTCGTCACGGTCGATGCCGACGCGGGTGCCGGAGCCCGGCGGGACACACGTGTACGTCAGCTCCTGGCCCGCGGTCGCCGCGACCGCGCGCAGCGCCGCGTCGGACATCGTCGGCTCGGACGCCCGGTCGCTCAGGAACGTGCCGCCGCTCGTCCGCACCCAGCCGCGCGCCTCGCCGGCGAGCGTACCCTTCACGACCACGTCGCACTCGGTGACCATGCCGCCCAGCACCTTCGAGACGAACGAGGTGCCGGCGCGCTGGAGCAAGAGGGTGATGCGCGGGTTCGCGACCGCGCTGTTGGTCGCGGTGAGCGTCACCTGCTGGCCGACGATCGGCGCGAGGTCGCTGTCGAAGGCGAGCATGAACTGCTCCATCTGCCGGCGCTGGGTGTCGCCGCCGTCGAAGCCGACGCCGTTCTGGTTGTTGAAGACGGTCGCCTGGAAGAAGCGGAAGACGGTGTCGATGCTGCCGTCGTGGAGGAAGCCGAAGCCGCGGACCTGGTCGCCCTGATTGCCGTTGTTGCCCGGGTTCAGGAACGAGATCGCCGGGAGGCCGAACATGCCGACCTTCTGGTACAGGTTCCGGAGGTGCGCGATCTTGACGATCTGCTCCTCGTTCTCGAAGCTCGCGTCGCCGTTGGTTCCGAAGAAGCCCTGGCTCGCGTCGGTCACGTGGCAGCCGTTGCAGTTGAAGCCGAAGTTCTGGAAGTTGATGCCGTCGGAGCGGCGGGCGCCGAAGAAGAAGTTCCGTCCCGCGAGCTGGTCGGCCGTGAGCGAGTTGTCGAGATTGCGGATCGGGTTCGGCGGCAGGGTCATCGTGAGCGCGAAGTCGGTGAACGCCTGCATGTCGACCGGCTCGATCAGGTGTTCGCGCCCGAGCAGACCCTCGAACGCGACGATGAAGTTGTCGAACGAGAGGGCCTCGTCGGTCCCCACGCCGAAGAAGCCGTTGGCCCGGTCGCCGCGCCAGTGCATCGGTCCGCTGTTGGAGAGACCGCGGAGCGTCTGCGTCGTCATCGGGCCCTTCATCGGGTGGAACTCGTCGACGTCGGCGCCGCCGTTGACGTTCGAGCCCGCCGCGAGGTCGAGCTTGATTGCCATGGGATTCGACGTCACCGGGTCGTCCGGGTTTCCGAGGTCCCACGCGAGCTGATCGAGGTCGCCGAAGGCGTGGCAGCTCTAGCACGACGCCTCGCCGTTGCTCGACGAGATCGCCGCGTCGTAGAGGAACGGCC
>DAIQBH010000202.1:0-11074 GCA_036781285.1 Thermodesulfobacteriota bacterium
GGCAGGCTGGGTCGCGCGGGCACGGAATCTCCTGCTGCCTCTCGTCGCGCCGGCGCTCGCGGGGCTCGCCCCCGTCCGCGCCCGCGCGTTCGCCTTCGTCTCGCAGCTCGGCATCCGCTACCGGCCGAACGCGTTCCTCCTCGACGCCATCCCGAATGCCCGGGACGCCGTCGCGCCTGGGCACCGCGCGCCCGACGCGCGCATCAGCGCGAAGCGGTCGATCTTCGACCTGCTGCGCGGCTACCGGTTCACCGTGCTGGCGCTGTCACGCCGCCCGCTCGACGGCGACGAGATCGATCGCTGCACGACCGAGCTCGCGGCGCTCGCGCCGGCGCTCCGGACGGACGTCGGAGCGTACCTCGTGGCGCGCTCCCTGATCGGTCGCGACGCCCGGTTCCGGCAAGCCGAGTCGGCCGAAGTGTTCGAAGCCTACGGGCTCTCGAGTCGCCTGCCCGCCGCGGTGTTCGTGGTGCGACCGGACGGATACGTCGCGTACCGCGCCGCGGGACTCGACGTCATGGCCGCCGCACGCTTCCTCCGCGAGCGCTACCTGCGCTCGCCAGGGGACGCCACGGCCGCGTAGTCTTCGGTCAGAATCGCATTCCGAGCTGAAGACCACCGAGCGTCGGAGCCACGTCAAAGCTGATCTTCCGTGGCGCCAAGTCGCCGCTCGCGCCGAACTTCGCGTCGTACTCGGCGAGATCGTCGTCGGCCTTCCACGGATGCGAGAAGGTGAAGACCTCGCCGACCGCGATGCCGATGCCGGCGGAGCGCCAACCGCGCCACGGGTCGCCGTACTCTTCGGCGACGATGATCGCGCCGCCGACGTTGATCGCGACGTTCGCGACGTGGCGCTTCCAATCCCAGCGCGACTCGCTCTCGCGGGCGTTCTTCCGCATGAGCTCCTCGCCGAGCCGGAGACGCTCGCGACACGCCGACTCGTCGACGGGCTCGACGGCGTACATGGGGTCCGCGCCCAGGCGAGAATTCGGAGGCCAGAGCAGCAAGCGCGTGACGCCGAAGGTCGCTTTGACGGCGCTGACGACGAGATCGGCCTGCCTGCTGTCGTCGCCTTCGAAGGGGGCCTGGACGCTCTGGATGACCATGCCGAGGCTGTAGAAGGTCGTCCATCCCATCCACCAGTACCGGGCGTACGGTTGGCGCTCCTCGAGGCGCTGCTCGATGAACGACAGGCGTTCCGCCGTCCCGCCACTGCACCGTCCGAATTCCTGCGCCCGCGCGTCACCCACCCACGCCACGCCCATCACCACGAACCCGATCGCCGCCGCGAGTGTTTTTCGCATGCGATCGCTTTTACCTACGCGAACCGTCGGCGCCAACTAGCGACCTATCGGAAATGAGAGCGTCGATGATCTCGTCTTCCTCACCAGGGTCGGCGCCCTGACGCCGGACCTCCGCCGCGAGCGCCGCCCGCGAGACGCCGTCGCGCGCCAGCTCGAGGAGCGCCGCGAGCGCGGGGGCGAGCGGCTCGATCGTGGCTTCTCCGCCCGGCGGAACGACGACGAGCACGGGCTCTTCGCCCGGTCCGACCGAACTGCCGCGGTTTCCGGCTCGCAGCGCGGCGAGGAGATCGAGCGCGCCCGCCGCGACCCGGACGACCGCGAGATGCGGCGCGAGCCGAAGCTCACCGGGCCGCGGCGCACGCGCGCGTCCCGCCCGCCGGCGCTCGGCGATCGCCCCTTCGAGCCGCGCCACCGCGCGCACACGGGCGCCGCCTTCGCATGCGAGATGCTCTGCGAACGCCGCCGCCAGCGAACCGCGCTCCTGGACCGCGGCATGGAAGGCCGGACTCGCGAAGAACGTCCGTGCGCGCTCGGGGACGAGCGCCAGCGTCGCGGGGAACTCGGCGGCAAGGGCGGCGAGCACTCGAGTCGGCCGCGCCGGATCGGTGCGCCACGCGGCGGCCGGCGTCGCGAGGAGCCACGTCCGCTCGGCGGCGTCGAGGTCGATCTCCGCGAGGGCGTGATCGGGATCGGCCGCGAGCGCGGCGGCGAAGCCCGGGTCGTGCAGCAGCCGGACGACGACGCGGCGGAGCGCGAGGTGGCTCACGGCGGCGCGTCCGGCGCGAGCGTGGGCGCGGCGGTCGCGAGGAGCGTATGCAGTCGCGCGAAGCCGTCGCGACATGCCGGGAGCGGGTTGCGCTCGCATTCGTAGACGACGGCGCGCAGCTCCGGTGCGCGCGGCACGACCGACTCCACGATCGTCCAGGTGTCGGCGAGGACCTCGGGCGAATGATCGTCCTCGACCCACGTGAACCCGTCGTGTCGCCGCTCGCTCCCGCCCGCGACGTGCATCTCGACGATGCGCTCGCGCGGAAAACCGTCGAGTCCGGCGAGCGGCGCGTGACCGCGCAGGCGCTGGTACATCGCGAGGTGCGCGCAATCGAGGAGCATGCCGGTATCGGCGCGCTCGATCACACGCGCGAAGAAGTCGAGCAGGTGCAGGTCCCCGAGGTACACCTGCCCCGGCGGATTTTCGGGCAACACCTCGAAGCCGGTCGCCTCGCGGAGGCGGACGATGCCGTCCGCCATCGCATCGGCCGCGTCGCGCGTGAGGATCGGCGGGAGGAGCAGCATGTGGCCGCGCTCGCGCCGGCCGAGGTGCCACATCCCGGCGTCGCCGCAGAGCCACGCCGGCCGGAGGATCGCGGCGAGCGCGCGCACCTCGTCGAGCCACGCGTCGTCGAAGTCCTCCGGCTCGTCCAGGTTGACGTCGAGATAGTGGTACGTCGTCGGCAAGCCGCGCTCGACCCAGGCGCGAGCATGCCGATCGAGGCCCTTCACGGTCTCGATCCCGACCTCGAGGAAACGCGCGTACTCGGGGTGCGCATCGCGGAGTCCGAAGACGTCGAGCGCACCGGCCGCGTCGCCGGCGCCGTACTCGGTCGAGACGCCGAGACCGAGGCGCGGTAAACGCGCGACACGATCGGCGAAGCGCATCACCGTTGCGCGATAGCACGGCGGGCCGCCGAGTCGAAGATCGGACGTCGCGGCGAAGGATTTTCACTTGTCCGTTTCCGTCCGCACTGATACTCGCAGGGGTTCGATGAAGCCCGTCGCCTTCGCACGATCGGCCTCGTTCCTCGCCTTCGCCGCCCTGCTCTGCGGCGCCGCGATTACGCACGCCGAGACGGCCGCGGAGCTCGCCGCCACCGCGATGCGCGAGTGCGAGCAGGGTCAGGTCGCGCCGACCCGGGATCAGCGCGTCGCCCACTTCGAGCGCGGTCAGAAGATCGCCGAAGAGGCGGTGAAGCTCGACGAGAAGAACGCCGCCGCGCACTTCGCCGTCTTCTGCAACCTCGGCGAGATGCTGCGCGTCGACGGCGAGAAGATCACGTCGCTGATGGGCTTCCGCAAGATGATGCAGGAGCTCGACCGGACGCTCGAGCTGGACCCCAATCACCTCGACGCGATGTCGTCCAAGGGCGTCCTGCTGATGCGGCTCCCCTCGCTCCTCGGAGGCGACGTCGCGGCGGGCGAGAAGATGCTGGAGCGCGTCGTCCGCGAGGATCCCGGCTGCATCACCGCGCGCATCACGCTCGCCGAGCTCTACGCCGACCGCGGCGACCGTACCGACGCCGTCGCCCTCGCCGCCCAGGCCCGCGAGCTCGCCCGCGCGAGCGGCCGCGCCGACAAGATCGCCAAGGCCGAGTCCACCCTCACCAAGCTGAAAGCCAGTTCCGGCGAAATCACCGCCGGCCTCGCCGTCACGACGTGCCCGGGACAGCCCGGAGTGAGCTGCCCCCCGAAGATCACGACCGCGGACGCCCGATAGGGGCCCATCTGCTTCGTTGCTCCGTCGACTCACTTGTGCGGCGTAGCTCCGCTACGCCTCCGCGTTCGCTCCGTCGCGCCTTGCAGCTGAACCCTTCTCGGCCGTCCGCTTACAAGTGATAGCCTAGCTGTACGAGATACCTGAAGTCGTTCTTCTTGCGGCCTTCCGCGGGTAGGTTGTCGAAGTCGTCGATCAGCGCGAGCTCGATGAAGAGATCCTTCATGAGCGTCTGCCGGAAGCCGACTTCGGCGTGCAGCAAGAGGTCCGACGCGTCGGCGAAGCTCGGGTAGACGTCCAGGAGCTGATAGATCGACCGATCGTCGGAGATCTGCCAGCGGAACTCGTCGCCGAGGACGGCGGTCGCATAGTCCCGATCCGACTGCTCGCCGAAGTTCTCGTTCACGTACGCGACGCCGGCGCGCACCTTGAAGAGCATGGTCTTGGTGTCGATGAAGCGATACCCGGGACCTCCGCCGACGACGGTGCGCAGATCGAGGTCCTTGAAGCGGTCGTACTCCAAGGTGACGAACGCGCCGAGCTCCCAGTGCGTCCCGAGGTGGTAGTCGTAGTAGAGCCAGCCGCGCGTGTTCTTGACGGTGTCCTTCGAGTCCTGCGACTGGCGCGCGATGAGACCGCCGAAGCGCAAGCGGTCGTCGTCCGTCTCGCGGATCGCCTCGGCGGCCGCCCCGAGCTGAAACGTCTCGGTGTTTCCCTGCGAGCCGTTCAGCGCGACCTTCACGTCGGCGTTCCAGCGCGCCCCCGGAGGAATGCCGATCGTCACGACCTCGCTCAGCGCGACCGGGCGCGATCCCTCGACCTGCTCCGACTCGAGATAGACACCGTCGTCGCGCGGCGCGAAGCGCGCCGAGACGTACTCGCCGCTCCCGAGCTTCACCCAGTAGGGCGTCTCGGTCGTGAGCGACTCGACCTCGGCCCACGCGATCGGGATCTCCTTCGAGTACGGCGTGGTGAAGACGAGGGTCTCCCCCGTGTACTTCACGACGGTCCCGGAGAGCTTGTCCCCGTTCTTCAGCACCACCTGATCCGCGGCATGGGCGTGCGAACACGCCAGCAAAAGCGCGACGACGACGGCGACGGCCGAACTGCGAACCACACGAGCCTCCTCTTCCGGCGCGTGGGGGGCGCCCGTGCGCGACAGCGTGAGCGTCGCCGCACGCCTCCTGCCAGGCGACGTAGTTCTGCGCAAGCGCGACCGGCCCTGATCCCAGGCGGCGCGACGCGTGATCGATGGGCCTCGGGCGGCCGCGCCGCTCAAGGCAGCGGCGAACCGCCGAGATCGATCAGCTCACGGAGCCGCGGGGTTGCGCGTTCGAGCCAGTGCTCGACGTGACACGCGTGCTGGCGAAGGACGCAAGCCGCGAGCGCATGGGGCCCGTCGAGCGTGCCGGCACCGAGCCCGCCGCACGTCGAGGCGAGCGCGGCGTAGCCGAGACCCGTCGAGCCGAGCACGTCGGCGAACGGCGGCGCGATGCACCCCTTCACGATCCCCGCGACGAGCTTCGCCTCGAGCCCGCTCCCCGGCTTCGTGAGCGCGGCGACCGCGTTCGCGCACGCCGACTCGGCATCGTCGAGACACGGCGGCGCGGCGACCCCGTCGTCGTAGAGACAGCTCTCGACCGCGCGGAGGCATTTGGCGACGGCCTTTGCCTTGCCGCGCGCGAACTTGGCACCGCTCGCATGGAGCGCCTTGCCGCACCGCTCGAGCTCGGCGGCGCGCGGGGCGTCCCCGATACCGAGCCCGCCCCCGTCGGCGCCGGTCGCGAGACACGGGACATCGCTCGGTCCGATGCCGGCGAGCCCCAACATTTCGGCGGCGCGGGGCGACTCGAACGCGACGAGCTGATCGGCACGGCACGCGTGGGCGCGACGCACGCATGCGCCGAGATCGTCGAGCGTCGCCGGCGCGGGTGCGCCCGCGGCGAGACACGGGGCATCCTCCGCCGCGAAACCGAGCCCGGCGGCGTTCCGAAGATCCGCCGGCGCGACCACGCCGCACGAGCCCGCGATGCCGCCGGCGAGAATGGCCTCGTCGATCGCGAACGCAGCGCGCTCCTTCGCGCACGTCGTCCCGGCGCGGGCAAGACACGTGGCGTCCCCGAGCTTTCGCTGCACGCACTTCGTGACGGCCGCGACGCATTTCTGGAGCCGCGCCACGCGCCGGACGCCGTAGCGCGCGCCCGCTTTCCGGAGACCAGCGGCGCAGCGCGCGAGGTCCGCCCCCACGGGGCCGGCGATGCCGAGGCCGCCGCCGTCGGCCGGCGCAGGGCAATCGGCGTCGGCGCGGTCGACGGCCCCGTCGCCGTCGTCGTCGAGACAGTTGCCACAGTCTTCCGGAGCCGGAGCCGGCGTCGGCGTAGACGTCGGCGACGCGGTCGCGGTGCGGGTCGCCGTCGCGCCCGGACCCGGCGTCGTGGTCGCGGTCGTCGTCGCAACGGCGGTCGGCGTCGCGGTCCGCGTTGCCGTTGGCGTCGCGGTACGAGTCGCGGTCGGGGTAGCCGTCCGGGTCGGTGTCGGGGTGAGCGTCGGCGTCGCCGTCGGGCCCGGCGTCGCGCCCGCGGCGAACTCGTGGGCGCCGATGTCGAGCGTGCCGTCGACGGGACGGGCCGTCTCGGCCTGGTGCTTCACGTACTCGCGGGCGACCGCATGGGTCGGGAGCGCCGCCGCCTCGAGCGGCGTCCCGGCGTCGCGCGCCGGCGAGCCGCTCGTCAGGTGAAAATCCTGACCCGCCTCGTTCACGAACCCCGGCGCCGCGCCGGTCACGTTCGCGATCGGCGTCGTGATCGTGCCGGTGAGGCCGCTGTGGCTGTTCACCCAGCCGGTCTTGAACCAGTTGGCACGGAGCGCGAGCTGGCCCGCGGAGTCGAGCATGGCCAGACGATTGCCGGCCGCAGTCACGTAGACGACGTTGTTTCGCACGTCGGCGCTCTCGTCGTTGGTCGAGAGCCGCAGCAGGGTCGTGTTGCCCGTCCGCGTCGATACGACGGTGTTCTCGTAGAAGTGCAGCGTGCCCTTCCGATAGATCGACGTGTCGCCGGAATCGCCGCCGTAGTGGACGATCTGGCTGTTGCCGGCGCCGTCGGGCTCGACCAGCACGTTCCCGTAGACCCACGTGTCGCGGTAGCGCGGGTCGCTGATCAGCGAAGGATCGTCTTCCGCGTCCACCAGATCGAGTTGGCGATTACCGCTCTCGATCCAGTTGTAGCGAACGACGGTGCCGATCGAGCGATCCTTGAGCGCGTTGCCGCCGCAGCCGGCGCACAGCGGCCCGAAGCGGTTGTATTGGAAAGTGATGCCGACCGCGGCCGTGTAGTTGTTGTGCTCGAACGCGCTCCCGACGTTGCCGTTGTCGTGGAGGTAGTTCTTCTCGACGAGGATGTCCCGGGTGTCGCCGTCGTAGATGCCGATGAAGAGGCCGTTGCCGGCGTCGTGCAGGACGCAGCCGCGGATCGTGAGGTTCCGACCGCGCTCGACGTAGATCGCGGCCGCGTTCGCGACGTAGGCGATGCCGGCGTTGCCGGCGTCGTCGGTGAAGGTGTACCCGGGCTTCGCGCTTCGGACGTCCAGGTTCTCGATCACGATGTGCTGCGGGAGCACGTTCGGGCTCGCGGTGCCGATCTTGATGATGCCGCGCTGCTCGTTCGTGTAGTCGAGCTGGAGCCGGGTCGTGGCGCCGTCGCCGCTGATCACCGGCAGGTCGCCGCTGCCGTTCGGGATGCCGCGGACGGTGATCGGCTGAGCCGCGGTCCCTGCCCGACTGATGACCCACTTCTCGCGGTACGGCGTCGCGCGCCAGTGGATCTGGACGGTATCGCCGGCCGCGAGCGACTCCCAGGGCACGTCGCCGACGTTCGCGAGCGGTTGGCCGGGACCGACGTCGTATGTCGCCGCTCCGACGTCGACGACGAGCGTCGTGAGGAGAAGCGTCAGGAAGAAGACGAGCCGCATCGCTTCGACTGGGTAGCGGCGCACCCCTTATGGGGCAAGACGGAAATCGCGTGCGCCTTCGCGTGCGACGGACGGCGGGCGCCGCGCCAGGAACGATGCGATCGGCCGTAGTCAAGGTGCGCGCTCGCGCAGGACCCTCCCACCTGCGACCACCCCCTAGTCGAGAAAACGCACGCGCTGGTATCGAAAACGGCCATGAGAGAGGAGAGACAAGAGGGGCAGGACGGCGTCGCGCGCGCCGACACCGGCGTTCGCGCGCTCGACCACGTTCTCCACGGCGGGTTTCCGCGTAATCGGCTGTATCTTCTGGAAGGCGATCCGGGCACCGGCAAGACCACGATCGGCCTCCAATTCTTGCGCGCCGGCCTGGCGCGTGCAGAGGTCGCGCTCTACGTGACGCTCTCGGAAACGGCGGAGGAACTGCACGCATCCGCCGCGGCGCACGATTGGAGCCTCGACGGCGTGCAGATCCACGAGTTCATGGCCGAGGGCAGTCTCGCACAGGACGCGCAGTACACGGTGTTCCAACCGTCGGAGGTCGAGCTCGGCAACACGATGAGCGGGCTCTTCGAGACGATCGAGCGCATCCGGCCGTCGCGCGTCGTCATCGACTCGCTCGCGGAGATGCGGCTCCTCGCCCGCGACCCGCTCCGCTACCGGCGGCAGATCCTGTCGCTGAAGCAGTTCTTCCAGGGACGAGGGTGTACGGTGTTGATGCTGGACGATCGCACCTTCGAGCCCACCGACCGCCAGCTCCACAGCATCGCGCACGGCGTCGTCCGCCTCGAGCAGCTGTCCCGCGAGTACGGTCCCTCGCGGCGCCGGCTCCAGGTGTTGAAGATCCGCGGCTCCGACTACCGCGAGGGCCTCCACGACTTCGTCATCCGCCGCGGCGGCATCGGGCTCTTCCCGCGCCTCGTCGCGGTCGAGCACGAGGCGGCCTTCGCCACGCAAGACATTCGGAGCGGCATCGCGGGTCTCGACCGGCTCCTCGGCGGCGGCCTCGAGACCGGCACGACGACGCTCATCACGGGTCCGGCCGGCGTCGGCAAGTCGATCATCGCGTCGCACTACGCCGTCGCGGCCGCCGACGCGGGCCACTCCGCGACGTTCTTCGTCTTCGACGAAGAACGGCAGACGCTGCTGAATACGACGGAGAGCCTCGGCATCGGGCTGCAAGCGGCGCTCGACACCCAGCGCGCCGCGATCCGGGCCATCAACCCCGCCGAGCTCTCGCCGGGTGAGTTCGCGCACATCGTCCGCGCCGAGGTCGAGCATCATCAGGCCAAGGTCGTCGTCATCGACAGCCTGAACGGGTACCTCGCGGCGATGCCCGAGGAGAGCATGCTCGGGTCGCACCTGCGCGAGCTGTTCAGCTACCTCCGCCAGCGCGGGGTGCTGACGCTCGTCACGATGGCGATGCACGGCATCATCGGCCAGATGCAGACGACCATCGACGTCAGCTATCTCGCCGACACCGTCGTCCTGATGCGCTTCTACGAACGCCAAGCCAGCCTGCACCGCGCCATCTCCGTCGTGAAGCGGCGCGGCCACGCGCACGAGAAGGGGGTGCACGAGCTCCACATCGCCCGGCAAGCCATCACGATCGACCCGGTGGCCGGACTGCACGGCATCCTGACCGGCGTTCCCCAGATCACCGGCATATGAGCTCGCTCCTCGAAGATCGCGTGCTGATCGTCGCGCCTGCGGGACGCGACGCCCCGCTGCTCCGCGACGCCCTGACCCGCAACGCGACGGGGGTCGCCGTCTGTCCCGACGTCGACACCATGGTGACGGAGGCGGCCCGCGGCGTCGGCGCCGCGGTGCTGACCGAGGAGGCGCTCGACGTCGCGAGCATGAACGCGCTCCGGCGGATGCACGTCGAGCAACCGGCGTGGTCCGACCTGCCGCTCATCCTCCTCGTGAGCGACCGGCCGCCGTACGAGGCCCAGGCGGCGCTCGGCGAGGCGTCGACGTTCGGCAACGTCACCATGCTCGATCGGCCCGTCAGCCTGGTCGAGTTCCAGACCGCGATCAGCTCGGCGCTCCGCTCGCGACGGCGGCAATACGAGATCCGCGGCTACCTCACCGAGCTCAGAGCCAACAGCCGCGCCAAGGACGAGTTCCTCGCGATGCTCGGCCACGAGCTCCGCAATCCGCTCGCCGCCGTGCGGAACGCGGTGACGACTGCGACCGTCGACGAGGCGCGTCGGCCGCGCGCCCTCGCGATCGCCGAGCGACAGCTCCAGCAACTCGGCCTTCTGATCGACGACTTGCTCGACGTCGCGCGCGTCACGCTCGGGCACATCACGCTCAAGAAGGAGCGCATCGCGCTCCCGGACGTGCTCGACCGCGTGCTCGACGCGATCCGGCCCACGATCGAGGAGCGCCGGCACACGCTCGTCTTCTCGCCGGCTCCCGAACGGATCCACCTCGACGCCGACCCCGGACGCGTCGAGCAAATCGTGAGCAACCTGCTGACCAACGCCGCGAAGTACACCGATCCGGGCGGACGCATCGAGGTCCGCGTCGGGCGCGTCGGCGGCTTCGCCGAAGTGCGCGTGCGCGACACGGGCATGGGCATCGCGCCCGAGGTGTTGCCGCGGGTGTTCGAGCTCTTCGCGCAGGCCGAGCGCACGCTCGACCGCGCCGAAGGCGGCCTCGGCATCGGCCTCACGATCTCCCGCAACCTGGCCCAGCTCCACGGCGGCACCATCGAGGCGCGGAGCGACGGCCTCGGCAAGGGATCGGAGTTCATCGTGCGGCTGCCGGCATTGCCCGCGGTGACCGCGACCGAGCCCGCCGCGGTGACGAGCGGCAACGGCCATCACCCGCCCTCGAGCGCGAAGCGCGTCCTCGTCGTCGACGACAACCCGGACGTCGCGGAGAGCCTCGGCATGGTCCTGGAGCTTCTGGGGCATCAGGTCCGCACGGTCCATGACGGCACCGTCGCCGTCGCGACGGCACGCGCGGAGCACCCGGACCTGATGTTCGTCGACATCGGGCTGCCCGTGATGGACGGTTACGAGGTCGCGCGCACCGTCCGGGCCGACCCGACGCTCGGGGACGTCGTGCTGATCGCGCTCACGGGATACGGCACCGCCGAGGACAAGGCGCGCTCACGCGCCGCGGGATTCCAGCATCACCTCGTGAAGCCGGTGAACGTCGACGCGCTCCGCGAGGTCGCCGGCGGCGGCGCGGCAGCGTGAGCCCTCACCGTTCGGCCCCGGAAGTCGCGTCGGCGTCCGACGCGAGATAGGTCGCGACGATTTTCCGCGCGAACGTCCGTGCGTCGGCAGCGTCGTACGGCGCG
>DAIQBH010000203.1:0-11059 GCA_036781285.1 Thermodesulfobacteriota bacterium
ATCAGGGGATCCCCGAGTCGAGCGAGCGGCGGACCGTCAGTACGGCTGCCCCGGCATGACGCGCCAGCGCTCGAGCACGACCCGCCCCTCCTCCGTCAGCATGCGTGCGGTCGGGATGGCGCGCGCGGCGAGACCGACGCCGAGCTCGCGGTAGATGTGGCTGTCGTCGAAGCCGGCGCGCTCGGCGTCATCGCGGCCGGCGGCGAAGTACAACCGGTCCAGGCGCGCCCAGTAGACGGCGCCGAGACACATGGGGCACGGCTCGCAGCTCGCGTAGATGTCGCAGCCCGCCAGCCGGTAGTCGGCGAGCGCGCGGCAGGCGTTCCGGATCGCGACGACCTCGGCGTGCGCGGTCGGGTCGGCGGTCGACGTGACGAGATTCGTGCCCTCGGCGACGACGGCGCCGGCGCGCACGATCACGGCGCCGAACGGGCCGCCGCGGCCGGCGCGCACGTTCTCGTCGGCGAGGGCGATCGCGCGGCGCATGAAGTGGTCGGCCGTCACGGCGCGATGCCGCCGAGCAAGAGGAGCTCGCGGGCGCGGGGAGCCTCGGCGTCGAGGAGCTGGCCGATGCGGCAGCTGTGGTGGCGGGCGAGGCATTCGGCGACGTCGGCCGGCGTCGCGAGCGCCGGGACGCCGACCGCCGCGCAGTACGCCGCCAGGCTCGATTGCCCGAGGCCGTTGGCGTCGAGGATCTCCGCGTCGACGCCGACGCACGCCTTCGCGACCGCCCCGCGGAACTTCCCGCCCGCGCCCTTCGGCGCGTCGCCGACCTTGTCCGCGGTCGCGAGGCACTTGGCGCGCGCGCCGCCGAGGCAGGCCGCGTCACCATTCTTCGACTGCACGCACTTGGTCACCGAGGCGAGACACTTCTGGAATCCGCCGAGACGGGACTTCAGATACTTGCTCGCCGCCTTCTGGATCCCGCCGGCGCATTTCAGGAACGCCTTCGCTTGCGCCGGGTCGACGGCGCCGCTCCCCGCCACACCGGGATTGAGGAGACAGCTCGACACGAGGCTCGGGTTCGCGCCGCCGAGCGTCAGCAGCGCACGGGCACGCGGGAACTCCTGCGAGACGAGCTGCGCCGCCTGGCAGCGATGGCGGCCCTCGATGCAGCGCGCCACGCCGTTCGGGTCGTCGGCGCCGAACACGAAGATCGGGCTCGCCTGACACGTCGTCGCCTCTCGGCCGTAGCCGAGGCCCGCCTGATTCACGAGGTCGGTCTCGAGCACTGGCGGTCCGCACGCCTTCTCGATCTTCGCCTCGAACTTGTCTTCCAATGCATTGAACGTGGCGACGAGCGCGTCGCACTTGGTCTTCGCGAGGCAAGCCGGATCGGCGTTCTTCGCCTGCACGCAGGCGAGCGTCTTCTGGAGACAGCCGCGCATCAGCTTCTGCATCTTGTCGACGAGCGACGCTCCCTGCTTCACCGTCGCCGTCTGGCACTTCACCAATGCCTTGGCGCGCGCGATCGTCGCGACGCGCGCGCCGCCGCCGTCGGCGTACGGCCGGGCGCAGTCGGGGTCGGCGCGGTCGACGATCGTGTCGCCGTCGTCGTCGCGGCAGTTGTCGCAGTTCTCGGCGCCGACGACGTTCGTCGGCGCGACGGTCGGCGTGGCACCCGGCCCCGGCGTCTTCGGCACCGTCGTCGTCGGGACCGGCGTCGCCGTCGCCGACGCGACCGGCGCCGGCCCGCCGGCTCCGGTCACGCAATTCGAGAACTCCGAGGTGTTGCCGAGCGCGTCGGTGGCGGTCGCCGTCACGACGAAGCCGCTCGGGATCGGCACGTCCAGGTTCACCGAGAACGGGTTGCCGTCGGCGTTGCGGTCCGCCTCGCCGAGGAAGGCCTGGCCCTCGCCGTTGCCGCCGACCGTGTCGCAGCTCGGGCTCGCGAAGAACTGGAGACGATAGGGCGAGCCGCTCTGCGGCCCTTGCGTCAGCGCCTGGCCGTTCACGGTGGACGTGCTCATCGTCGACGTCGCGCTCGTCAGCACGGGCCAGTTGAGGAGGTCGTTCGCGCCGCTGTCGGCGTCGTTGCCGTCGTTGGCCGTGACACCGTCGCCGAAGGCCGCGCTGCCGAGATCGATGCCGCGCCCCGTGTTGGCGTGGATACGGTTCGCCGAGATGCGGTTCTGGTTCGACCGCAGGGTGCCGGTCGTGCAGGCGGCGCACGTCGGGAGGAAGTTCACGACGACGCCCGCGCTGCTGTTGCTCGCGATCGTGTTGGGCTCGCCGTTCGCGGTGCCTCCGATGGTCGCATTGAACACGTTGTCGAGCTTGACGCCGGGGGCGCCGTTGCCGAGCGGCCGGCCGAGCGCGTCGAGCCCGATCGTGTTGCCCTGGATCACATGGCCGCTCGTCGAGCGGTGGGTCTCGATCTTGACGAGGATGCCGTAGTCGTTGCCCGCGATCAGGTTGCCGTTCCCGGGCGAGCCGATCACCGTGTTGTCGGCGTCGGTGACGCTGACGCCGTAGAAGAACCCCTCGTTGAAGGATCCGGTGCCGGCGACGGTCGTGCCGATCAGGTTCCGCAGCACCTCGTTGCCGTCGGCCGAGACGCCGCCGGGCGCCTCGAAGACGCTGACGTTGTCGGCGGCGTTGCCGGCGATGACGTTGCCGGAGCCGGGGACCGTGCCGCCGATCGTGTTGTTGGCGCTGTTGAGCAGCACGGCGAAGCTGTTCGGGAGCGCGTTGAAGCCGGTCGCGTCGAGGCCGACCCAGTTGCCGGAGAACGAGTTGTTGGTCGCGCTGCTGCTGATGAACGTGCCCATCGCGACGTTGAAGAAGAAGCCCTCGCGGTTGCCGGAGACGAGGTTGCGCGCCTGCGCCGTCGTCCCGCCGATCAGGTTGTTCGACCCGAACGTGACGGAGATGCCGTTCTGGCCGTTCGGCTTCGATTGCGTCCCCGTCGCGTCGGTGCCGACGTAGTTGCCCTCGACGATCGAGTTGCTGCTCGACAGGTCGATGCCGCAGCCGCAGAAGCTGTCGCCGTTCTCGCGGAACGCCGGCCAGGCGCTCACGATGAGGCCGCGCACGACGCTCGTACCGCCGGACACGATCAGGCCGACGCGATCCTCCGAGAGGTTCTCGCCGCTGAGCTCGATCACCGGACGGTCGACGAATCCCGGCTGCGTGCGGCCGTCGATGGTCACCGGGTTGGTGATGACCGGCAGCTCGTCGCTCGTCGGCGCGATCAGCCACGTGCCCGTGCCCGGCTGGAATCCCGGGTCGCTCGTCGGGATCGCGAACGCGATCGTGTCGAGGTCGGGGGTCGCGTTGGCGGCGACGATCGCCTCGCGAAGGGAGCATGAGGCGTCGCAGCTGCCGGTCTCGTCCTTCGTCGTCGTGACGGTGAACGTCGCCGCCGCGCGCGAGATCAGCGCCTCGGGCGCCGGGAGGCCGGGCCGGAGCACGACGAGGTCGGCGACCGCGTCGGCGTTGAGGCGCATGCGGACGACCGCGGTCGCGTCGGCAGGCGGCGTGAGGACGATCGGCTTCGCCGGATGCTGGAGCGCGCGCTTGGCATCCTCCGACGGGCGATAGCCGAGCCGCACCCCATCGGGCGCCGCCATGAAGAACGCGTCGGGCACGACGTCGAGCGCCGCCGGCGCGCCAGCGGTGAGCTGGCTCCGCGCGCGCGCCGCGGCGCGCGCGCGGAGCGTCGCGACGGTCCCCGCTTCGAGCGCATCGGCCTCGACGACGGTGCCGTCCCCGATCGCGACGAGCATCGCCGCCCCGCCGATCGCGCGGGACGCGACCACATCCTCGATGCCGTCGGCATCGGCGTCGAGTGCGATCAGCTCCTCGACCCGCCCATCGACGGTCGCGAGGACCCGCGGGGCCCCGAACGGCGTCGCCATGAGCGCGCGCGGCAGCCCCGGCGAGGGATAGATGGCCTCGACGTCGCCCGGATACGCGACGAGCGCCGTCTCGTTGCCGTCCGCGTACGCGACGATCAGATCGGGGACGCCGTCGGCGTCGAGATCGGCCGCCGCGAGCGCCGTCGGCCGGGCGCCGGCCGGTCCCGCGACCGCGAGCGGAACCACGTCGGGAGCGAGCACCGCGGCGAATGCCGATGCGGGCGAGAGGAGACAAAGGAGGGCGAGCGCGGGCAGGAAGGGGGGCACGGAGAGCTCCTCGGCGGCGAGAGTTTCGCCGTCCATAAAACGGCGAGCCGCCGGCCGACAAGCCGGCGCGCCGTGCGCCATCGCGCGCCGCGCCTCGTGCGCGGCGCGTGCCCTACAGCTTCCGCAGCGTCGCGATCGCCTCGCTCACGTGCTTCGTCGCCTGGAACTGCGAGTTGAACGTGTTCTGCACGACCCCGTTCTTGTCGATGACGAAGGTCACGCGGCCGGGCAGGAGCCCGAGGGTCGCGGGTACCCCGTACTGCTTCCGCACCACGCCGCCGCGATCCGAGAGCAGGAGAAACGGCAGATTGTACTTGCTCGCGAACTTCTCGTGCGCCGCCCCGCCGTCGGAGCTGACCCCGATCACCTCGGCGCCGGCGTCCTTGAAGTCCTCGTATTGATCGCGAAACGCGCAGGCCTCCTTCGTACACCCGGGCGTATCGTCCTTGGGGTAGAAATAGAGGACCACCGCCTTCTTGCCGCGGAAGTCGCTCAGCTTGACGGTCTTGCCGCTCGCGTCCGGCAGCGCGAAGTCCGGAGCCTGCTGCCCGGCCGTGATGGCGGGATCACCGCCGCCCGTGATCGCATCGAGGAGTCCCATGGGGCGGGTGACTGCCACAGGAAGCGACGCCGAGTCCAGGATCGAGATCGACTAAAACCGCCAGCTCAACCCTCCGCGGACGCGGAACTCGGGGATGAGGCCCTCGCTCGGGGTGTCGACCGGCAGGTCGCCTGCCAGCTCGAACCCGAGCGACGTCCCCCAGGTGAAGCCAACGGCCGGGCCGACGAAGACCCAGGTGGTCGCGGTCGAGCCGCCGTCGGGGGCGGTGCTCCGGCCCTCGAGGGTGTCGGTGCCCTGGTACTTTCCCGAGGTCACGACCTGGAGCGAGAGCGTCCGGACGTGGTCGAGGAGCAGATAGCCGCCGACACCGACGAACCACTGGGTCTCGTCGCCGTATTGGTAGCGATACGCGCCCTCGCTCCGGATCGCGTGCTGGACCGACATGGTCACGAAGAGACGGTCCCAGCTCGCGAACCCGACGCCGCCGACGATGCCGTCGATCGAGCCCGTGCCGAGCGCCAGATCGTGGCCGTTGATGCCGCTCGGGCTCCCCTCGGGGATGTGGTCGGCCGAGACGACGCGCCCGATCCGACCTGTGGGCGACGAAGCTCGCGTCGATCGCGCCGCGGCGGTCGCCTCGCTCGCGCGCCGAAGCTTCTGCTCCTCGACGAGCTTCCCCGGGTCGCCGCTCGGCAGCTTGAGGCCGCCGAGGAGCGTGAAGCGTACGAGGCGATGCTCGTCGACGTACGACCACGGGCGCCAAAGCGCGAGCAGCGCGACGTCGCCGAAGCCGCTCACGTTGCCCTTGGTCATGACGCCGTCGCGGATCTGGTCGTCGACGAGACGGCGGTTCCGCAGGCGATGATAATCGCGAGCGATGATCGGGACGTTCACCTGGAGCCGGAACTTCGGATGGAAGTCGTAGCCGACGAGGATCTGCGTGATGAAGCTGTTGAGGCGCTCGCCGGCGTCGCGGGTGCCGCCGGCCGGGTCGGGCAGTCGGGTCGAGTAGCGCGTGGCCTGCTCCGCCAGGCCGACGAGGAGGCCCGTGCGCTCCTCCCGCATCTGGGTCGCGGTGTAGACGGCGCAGACGTCGCAGGCGCGCGCGGCCGGCGCGGCGACGACGGTGGCGACGAGGGCCGCGACGACCGCGTGGCGAGCCGCGCGCGTCGTCAGAAACCGGAGCACGTCAGGTTCGAACCGAGCCCCGCCACCGCCCGCAGCACATTGACGCCGTCGGTCACGCTGACCGACCCGTTGCCGTCGACGTCGCACGGCGCCGGATCGTCACAGGCGCTCGCAAGGCCGGCCGCGCTGCGGAGCACGTTCACGCCGTCGGTGACGTTGACGGTGCCGTTGCCGTCCGCATCGCCGCACTCGCGCGCGCCGGCGCACGTCGCCGGGTCGTTCGCGACCTGGAGCGGAAGCGCGTCCGAGTCGGCGTAGGGCGAGCCGGCGGCGCTCACGCGGAGCACGATCGTCTGACACGCGCTCTCGCCCTCGGGCAGCGTGAGCTGCCATTCCGGGTGGGCGTGGATCGACGGCATGGTGCCGAGCACGACACTGTCGCCCGCGGCGAGGAGGGTCTGGCCGCGGAGCTTCACCCCGCTCGTGTCGCCGATCGCGACGACGTGCACGGTCACCTGCGTACCGTCGGCGAGGGGGAAGACGCCGTCGCCCGCTTCCGGGCTCTCGAAGCTCGGATCGGCGGCCGTGTACAGCACGAAAGGACCCGCAGTCGCGCTCGCCTCGACCGCGATGGGATCGTTGTCCGTCCGCACCAGACGAAGCGCACCGCCACCCTCGGCCGTGCTGCCGACGACGAGCGGCGCGATCTCGGTGTCGTGGGCGCTCGCCCGGGTCCCGAGGCTCGACCCCACGATGACTGCCAACGCTCCGACCACGACCCTCGCTGATGCGCGCACCCGACCTCCGTGTCCCGATTCCGTCGTGCGCCGGGTCTTAGCGACGCACCGGCGACGGCGAAATGTGACACGTCGTCGCAGCCCACGCATCCGGCCGGACCTGCGGCGATTCGTCGCAGGTCCGGCGGACCCGCGACGGCGCCGGATCAACGTCGCAACAGGCGTCGGACCCTGCGCAGGACTCGGGTGGAAGGAGTCTCGCGGATCACGCGGTAGCCCATGCTGAAGCGATGGGTGTCCGCATGAACCGCGTGCCACAGCGGCGCGTCGCGCGTGATGCGGAAGAGTCGGACGTTCCATGCGTCGTCGTGCAGGGTCACGATCGCGCCGGTGTCGGGATCACGGTAACGGAGGAACGACCGCCCCGCCGTCTCGGCGTGGCTGACGTAGACGCGCCAACCCGGCGCCCGGCTGTTGGTGTGCCAGCCCATGTAGGAGCCCGGCGGGTACCAGAAGTGCCCGCTGCCCACGACGGTCAGGTTTCTGCGGTCGCGGAAGCACGAGCGGACGAGCGGCGACATTTCCCGATCCACGTCCCTGCGAAGCGCCGCGACGACGGGATCGTCGACGGCGCCCGCGATGTGCGAAGCGAGGAACGGGATCACGTTCGAGATGCTGCGGTCGCTGGCGATGCCGTGCACGGTGTCGCCTCTCGCGAGGATCTCGTCGAGGCGTTCGGCGGATACTTCACGAGCGGACTCGGCGTGAGGACGAAACGCCGCTATGGCCGCCCGCGCGCTTTCCTTCTGGACCTCGATGCAGCGCAGGATCGCGGCGCGCAGTGCGGGCGTGATGACAGCCGGGTCGAGGTCGTGAACGCCGCCCGAGTCGAAGTCGAGGAGCTCGCGAGAAGCCATCGATGCCGGTCAACTCCGAGGGGCGCCGTCGAGGTCGCGCATCCACGCGTCGAGGCCGGGGCGGCGCTCCGGCCTCTCGAAATACGTCCGGGTCCACCCGCGCAGGCGATAGCCGTACACGAGGCAGACGGGCTCGTAGCCGGCGCCGAGATGAATGGCCAGTGAGGCCGTGTTGGACGGCTGCACCAGGCTCAGCACCTCGCGCACTCCCTCCCGCGCCAGCTCCCGTAGCAGCAAGTGCTTCATCATCCTCCCCAGTCCTTCGCGCCGCCGCGATCGGTACGTGTAGAAGTCATAGGTGAACGCTTGCCCGACGCGCAGGGGAAGGAAGTCCATGCCTTCCTCGAAGCCACAGTGGACGCAGCACTGCGTCGCGGCCACCCAGTTGTAGCTCAGGACCTCCCTACCCGCGCACAAGCAGTAGCAGCGATCGCCCCGCCGGAGGCGCCGCCCGTACACCTCGCCCGGCAGCGCCTCCGCATGAGCCGCGATGGCGTCGCGATCCGCCGCGGTCGCCAGTCTGAGCTCATGGCCCGCGGGAGCCTCCACGACGTCGAGGCCATCGAGCGTCTTTCGCATCAGGATCGAGTTGTGGTGATGCTTCCTCGTCACGGGCGCGAGCCGCACGAGCACGTTCAGGAGGTGCACGTGGAGCGGTCGAGGCGGAGGCTTCGTCATGAAGAGCTCCGGACCCATACCATCGTTCGTCGGCGGAGGTCTTCGTGAGCGGCCCCACGGCGGCATCGCAGCGCGCACTTCCTGCGCGACCCCGCACGCGACCTGCCGGCCGGCGGAATCGCCATTGACGCGCCTCGTGCACCCGGTGTCTATGGAATCGTTGCCGGGTGCCTTCGGCGGGAGGGGATGGGATGAGGCTGCGAAAAACCGAGATCGAGGCGCGCCAGCCGCGCCGACGCGCACTGCCGTTGCTCGCCGTACTCGCGGCGTTCGTGCTGGGCCGGGTCCAGCCCGCGGAGGCGGTCGGCGCCCTCGCGGATCCCGACGCGCGGAAGGCCGCGACCAAATGCCAGGCGCTGATCGCGAAGACGACGGCGAAAGCCCTCGCGACCAAGCTCAAGGCGTACAACGGCTGCGCCGCGGCGGCGCTCGCCTGCGTCCAGACCAAGGCCGGCAAGCCCGACTGCGGCACGAAGGCCGCCGCGACCTGCACCAAGAAGCTCGCGAGCGCGGCGGCGGCCGCCGTGAAAGCCCGGGACAAGATCGCCGGCACCAAGAGCTGCCTCGCGCTCTCGACGGCCGACCTGCTCGGCTCCGACGGGCTCGGCTTCGGCGACATCGCCGGCGTCTGCTCGGCGGACTTCGGCCTCAACGTGTGCGAGGGCCTCGGACCGATCGCCGACTGTCTGATCACCGCCCACGATCGCGATGCCGGCGTGCTGCTCGCACGCGGCCTGCCGCGCACCGGCGAGCTGCTCGCGAACCTCCCGGGCGCGCCCTTCGCGAACACAACCGGGCTCCCGACGGTCCCCGGCTGCGGCACCTGCAACGTGCAGGACTCGCAACGCAAGGCCGTCGAGAAGTGCGGCAAGACGCTCGGCAACGGCACGCAGGCGCTCGCGGGCGCCCTCGAAGCCGCCTTCGGCGCCTGCACGCTCGAGCTCTACGCGTGCGCGCAGAACGAAGCCGACGCCCCCGCATGCGTCACCGACGCGACCGCGAAGTGCACGAAGGCCGCCGCCAAGGTCACGAAGGCCGTCGCCAAGCTCGGGGCCGGCGCGGCGAAGAGCTGCGGCGCCGACTTCACGGCCCTCGGCCAGCAGGGCGGCCTCAACCTCGACGCGTTGGAACCGCGGTGCGCCGCGCTCGGCGTCCCGGCGCTCGACAGCTCCAATGCGTTCGTGTCCTGCCTCGGCGCCGAGGCGAAGTGTGCGGTCGCGAGCCTCGTCCAGACGGCGCTGCCGCGCACCAAGGAGTTCCTCGACGCCGCGCAGGCGGGCGGCCTCACGGCCGACCTCGCCGCGACGTGTCCGATCGCGACCGGTCTCCAGACCGTGGCGACGCTGAAGAGCTTCCGCGCCGCCGGCAATCCGCGCGGCGTCTTCGGCACGATCCTCAAGCTCGTGAAGTCGGTGAAGCGCACCGTGCCGAGCGCGGTCGCCGTCAAGACGAGCGGTGGCAAGCCCTCGCCGTCGGGCAGCACGACGGCCGGCGTCAGCAAGGTGAACGGACCGAAGAAGGTCACCTTCGGCTCCGTCCACAAGTACACGGTGACCTACCACGGCAACCAGAACCGCATCGGCGGCGGGCGCGGCGAGATGGAGACGTCGAACCTGATCGTCACCGTCGGACGCGACGACATCGTCCTCGACGACCACTTCGAGATCCCGACCCTCACGCTGCCGCCGGACGGCACCGACGTCGACGACGAGCTCGACATCGAGTTCGCCGACAGCATCCCCGCCTGCGCCTTCGACCTGGAGTTTGCGACCAAGACCGGCGACGGCGTGAGCGGCTACACGGCGCTGCCGCAGGTCGTCGAGGAGAACGACATCGTGATCGTGCCGCCCTCCGAGCTCGCGAGCCGGAGCACGGCCGGCGCGCAACAGGACGCCGGCATCGACGGCGCGAACGTCGCGATCTCGGCGACGGGGCGCTACGTCGCGTTCACGACGACCGCGACGAATCTCATCGCGCCCGCCGATACGAACGGCCTCTCCGACCTCTTCGTCCGCGACCGCTGCGTCTCGGACGGCGTCCCGGTCGCGAATTGCACGCCGGCGACGACCCGCGAGAGCCTCGGCCCCGGCAACGAGCCTTTCCACGACGGCACCGCCGGCCGCGTCGCCATCTCGGACGACGGCCGCTTCCTCGGCTTCACCGTCGTGCGCGACAACGACCCGAATCCGCCCACCATCCAGGGCTTCCTCAAGGACCGCTGCCTCTCGAACGGCGCGGCCGTCGACACGTGCATCGTCACGAATACCGACGCCACGTTCGACGGCGAAACGTTCGCGAACGGCGGCCAGCTGACGGCGCTGTCGAGCGACGGCCGGTTCTTCGTCTTCACCACCACCGACACGAGCTTCGGCGGCGGTACGCTGCGCGTGTTCCTGTACGACAACTGCTTCAGCTCGAGCGACCCGGTGTTCGGCGGCTGCGAGCCGTTCGTCGGCCGCGTCAGCGACTCGGACGGCGGCGGCACGCCGAACGGCGACAGCGACTGGGGCGCCGTGTCGCGGAACGGGCGTTTCATCGCGTACCGGAGCGACGGCTCGGACATCCTCCCGACCTTGCAGGACACGAACGGCGCCAACGACGTCTTCCTGCGCGACACCTGCCTGGACCCCGCGACCGGCACGAGCTTTCCCGCGTGCGCCCAGTCGACCGTGCGCGTGAACCTCACTCCCGCCGGCCTCGAGAGCGAGGGCGACGACCCGGGTACGACGCCGCTCACCAACGTCGCCGTCTCCGACGACGGCCGCTACGTCGCGTACACCAGCACCGCCGACGATCTTCTCGGCCCCGGCCTCGACACCAACGGCAAGCGCGACGTGTTCGTCCACGATCGCTGCCTCGAGCACGGCAACGCGGTCAAGATCGCGGAGCTGGTGAACGGGCTCACGTCGC